>CAZCWX010000574.1:0-8157 GCA_964502465.1 uncultured Enterobacteriaceae bacterium
GCTCCCACGTGTCCAAATTGAGCGTTTGTTCAAGCGATTCTCCGTAGCTGGCGAGGAAATCATCCGCAGCAATTTCCTCGGGCGGAGTTAAAGAACCGGGTTGAAGAGATATTCCATCCGTAGCCTGCCCCCCCACCGCCTTCCTCTCTTCTCGGTCTCGAGAATCAAGGACAATTTTTGACATGGTCTAACCCTTTTGGCTCTGAAGAAGACTCTCGTTCATCGCTGTTTCCGTATTGCGTCGCTCATGTCTGCAAGAAACGAAACGGGGCGACGCTGGTTCATGTTTCGTACGATGGTGCTGAAGGCATGAGCAGGGAGGCCGAAATAGGCAGACAATGCTGCGCCGGCAGCTATTGAGTGCGCGGCTTCGTCAGCAGGTACATTGTGCAGGAGGGAAACAATACATGCCCGTGGGGCAACGAGTTCAAGTGCGAGCTGATCGGCGCGATCCTCCGCATGGGCCACTACCGGATCTGATTCCTCATCTGCGTCCGGCCGAGGAAGGACATGGAGGTGTGCACCAAGATGAACGTGCGACAGAATGGCTGCGGCACGCTCTGCCGGAGTTGCCGTCCGTAATCCATCCAGAACGTCGCTGATGTGTTCTCCAAGGACTTGGATCACCTGCTGACGCGGCCACACATAATCCACAAGAAAGTGGGCGACTTCATGTGCGACTGTTAGTCGTTGCTCTTCCAGATCATCAGTGCCACATATAAAGATGATTCCATGGCCACGATAAGCGACCAGGCATCCAAGGAAATCTCGATTGTCACTGAGAAATGGTACCGTAACACGTCGTCTTTCTAGCCATTTTTCGACCACATGCCCATTGAGCAGAGGAAGCTTAACGAGGGCGAGCGGTAGCTTCAGAGCAATGGCTTGCTCGATCATTCTTGGGAATACTTTGCTGAGACCGGTTCCAGCCCAGAATTCTCGGGCCAGCGCCTCAGGATTTGGATTGATCATTATCATGGGTTTTCTTGCTCTGGCGAACGTGTGGCTTCTTCCGAGCGCGAGCTGCCATGAGTAACCCAGAATCGGACGGGACCGTCTTCGCACTTGCAGCAGCCATAACCTCGACCGATTCCACCAAGCGAACGACTGTAGCCAGCACCCTTGCATCAGTGCGAAACTTGGCACTGATTTGTTCGATGTCATCAGCAAAATGGTCCGCGCGTGGTCGCAGACAGAGTCCAAGTCTTGGGAAATCAAGAGTTGAGATTTTCAAGAACTTTGCAAGATCATCTTCGAGAATATTTTCTATCTGCAGGTATCGACCAAAGACCCAGGCCAAATACGCGGGACGTGTCCTCGCGCGGTTTGCTGCATGAGCGAGCATCTCGTCCCGAGCGGAAAGAGTCATGATTGACCTCCCAACTGACGGCGAAGCAGCTTATCAATGCGGTCCTTCGCCCGTTTGACCTCGCGACGCTGGTCCTTGATCGGCAGAAGAGAGATTCCTAGAACTTTGGCGAATACCTCAGTGCGTCGCTCGCCTTGCAGTCGTAACGCCAGGATTTGCCGGTCTGTTTCGCTCTGCAGTGCGGTCATCAACTTCACTTGTTGCTGCCGACGTTGTTCGTTCTTTTCTTTCTGTAGAAGATTCCCCACCGCCGATTCGAGTTCGACAGGTGGCTCTCCATAAGCATGAAACGCTTTTTCTTCGCGTGTCTTGCGCCTCTTTTCTCCCCGCATGGAATTTGCCACATTCCGCCAGGCAGCCATCTGGAGGAATCGGTCTAACGGTACGTTCCGCTTCTCGTCGAAGCTGTCTGGCCGGGCGCAATAGTCAAGGATAGCGTCAGATACTCCGTCCCAAATAACGTGCTCGTCTGTTTGGGGAAATTGACGAGAGATTTCCTGGACCAGAGGGGGGAGGAGAAGACGAGCGACTTCCTCAGGGGCAGTGCGATCCCCATGGCACAACCTGCTGTGCAAAGCCAGCAACTGGGCAGAGTCATATCCTTTGGACATGTTGGTCCCTCTTGCCCGACCTGGGCTACCCCTAATTATAAGAGAAATCGGCAGGATACAGCAAAACTTGTGTAGTTTCTTCCTGGTACGCCCGTGTTACACGCGCGGTTTACGGAGCACAACGACATATTCGTGGGTCATTGGACCATCAAAGCCGAACGGGCCGACAGGGAATCGGCGGCGTACGCTGACGATTGTGCGAGGAATGGCCTCGACCTCAATAAACCCGACACTTTTTGCTAATTCCACCAAGATTGCGTGCGATGCAATACGTTGGCCCTTGATGACATTATTGGCAATGACAAATACTGCATGACCACCAGGCTTAAGGGCACGCCACACCTGACCCAAAACAACTTCAAGGTCAGCAAAAAAAGCGCAGAGCCGTTTAGCCAGTGAACCATGGTCGAGTATTGATGCTGGGAGGAGACGGAAGAGACAAGGGCGCGCCCGGAGCCAATCGCTGAGGTGGAACTCTGCAGCATGTCGAAGACCTATGTAACTCCGCCGAGTTGCCAAGTCTGCTGGTGCATATCCATTCATCCAGCAAACCGACATTCTATGGGCACGTGGGTAATCGACCGCATTGAAATAGGGGGGGGAGGTAATGACAAGCGTCTGGCTCCCATCTTGAAGAACCAGCAAAGACTCTCTGGCATCGTGGGGATAAATAACACGGCAGAGTTCAGGGAGAGCGTCGAGCACACCAGCATGACGATAGACTTCGTACAGCATGCTGAGACATAACAGGGAACGATCTAGGCGGCCTAAGTAGGTTTTCAATATGCGGTCGAGTGTGAACTTTTGTATCCGACGATGGGGGCGTGTATGGTCGATGTCCATTGCGTAGCTGAGTGTGTTTGGCCATTTGGAAATAATAGAGGCAGAGAGGCTCACGAGGGCTACGCGCTCATAATGAGGCTCTTGGCATTGATGGGCAGCTTCAGCGATGGCCGCCAACGCAGCGGTCAACTGTGGTGGGAACCAGTATGGTAATTCCGGAAACGGCGGAATTCGAAGTTCCAGTGAACCAAGGGACCAGATCGTCCCTGGTTTCGGGAGAGGATAGGAGCCCCAGGCTCGTGCGATTTCAGCAAAAGCTTCTGTGAGTTGAGCCACAAAGTCTTTGCGCCACTTCGCGTATTGTTCGGCAGTGAATGGCGCGCATTTGACCTCCGATAGCATCCCCGCCAAGGTATCGATGTCGGTTCCAATAACTCTGCGTCCGTGCGCGATACTTGCAACGAGAGTCGTTCCACTGCCGCAGAATGGATCGAAGACGCTGTCACCTGGCTTCGTGTACCTCTCAAGTGCAGCTTCGACGATCTCCGAAGGAAAACGAGCGCAATAGGCATGAAAGCGGTGGAGCGGTTCTAGAGATATCTGCCGCATTGCCTGGGGAATCTTAGGACTATGAGACAGAACCCTAGATGAAGAGAAGATCCTGTCATTGCGAGGAGCTACCGGCGACGAAGCAATCGCTGCAGAAAACAAAGATTGCTTCGCTCCGCTCGCAATGACGCCGTAACCTTCATGCTATGGAGTTTTGTCCCGCAATCCTTATCAACTTCGCTTCAGAAGAAAAATGTCCTTTCGGCTCTCTTCACACTTTGGCATAGAGTTTTTCCTCACTGCGGTGTTCTCTCCCTTGCCCTTCTTCGTTCTCCGCATCTCCTTGTTCAGGGGCGTAATCCAGTGGTTCTACCTCCGCAGGAAAGTCGGCAAACGGGAACGGGGGCTCAGGCGCATTATACGTCACGTATCGCCAGATGTGATAGAGATAACTGACGGTGCGGTTGGCGAAGAGCCTGACCCGTTCACCTGGGGGACGTTTGGTAATCAAGGCATAGACGAGTGAAAAGAGAGTGACAAGCCCCAGGATAATGCGGATCACTTCCGCAATCAGCAGGAACAGAATAGTGAACAAGATGCGGATGCCAGTTTCTTTTCGTTCGATCGCTGTGTCGCCATTCTGCATGTTCCACCTCTGATAGGAGAGCATGAGGACATTCTTACAGTTCAGTGGCGTTCCTGCTGCGACCGGGCTCAGCACGAACGGGCAATGGAACAGTTGAATCGAGAAACTGATACGCGTCTATCCTGGTTCCGCTGACGCTTCCGTATCGGTCGCGCCGCGGCGGTGTCTTACGAACCAAGCCGGGCGATGACTTTGACCTCGACCAGCGCTCCTGGGAACGCCAGTTCGGTGATACCAATCGCCGTCCAGGCCGGGTACGGCGCCTGCATATAGCGATCCTTTACTTTCATAAAAGTGGTGAGGTTGGCCTGGAGCCCAACGTGGAAGGTCGTCATCTCAATCACGTCAGCAAACGAAACTCCTGCGGTGGTAAGGACAGACTGCAGCGACTCGAAGGCCTGAGTGAACTGTGCTTCCGGATCTGAAGAGACTTTTCCATCCGCCCCCACACCAATCACACCTGAACAGTAGAGGCGGTTTCCGTCCTTCACCGCTGGGGCGAAATGGAACTGATCGTAATAATGCTCCATACCTGTCGGGATCACCACATTCTTCTCGGCCATACACCTTTCCTCCTTATCATAAACGCGCAGCGCGTTCTTTCCCTCACTCTGCCAATATGCGCAACGGATGTCCAGAGACACCATGGCGTTGATGCCTGGTGCATGCATGTCGCAATCGGAGGAAAACCTTAAAACCGTGACGCACTGAGCGAGATATCTGCCTGTGCCCAGGCTTTCTGAAACCGTTGCTCTACGGTTGCTGCCTCTTTGTCTTTTTGCTGGGCGCGCAGGCTTTGGGCAAGACCGAAGAGCGACCAGCCATTTTCAGGATTCTGTCGCAGATCCTCGTGATAGACGGTTTCAGCCTCGGCTGGCCGGTTGGCAGCGAGCAATACTGCCCCGAGCGATTGCCGTACGGGATAATACCAGGGAGGCGGTTCTGTGTACTGGAGTTGGTCTTGGATACGGACGGCTTCTTGCAAGTTTTGGATAGCCTCATCGGTGTTCCCACGTTTGGCCGCAAGTTCACCGGAAACAACCAGTGATGCGATCCGTAATAAGTCTGCCGCGGTATTGCGTCCCATGACCGACCGATCCGCAGGGATCATTTTCGCCGTGGCGTCTACGCTGGCGCGCTCGCGTTCTGCCTCATCCAATTGTCCTTTGGCGATAAACGCTAATCCACGGGCGTAATGCCACATCGCAGTCGCGTAGTGGAGGTCGGCAGGCGGTTGCGGCTCCTTGAGGATGTCATCCCATTTCCCGAAGCGGGCAAGGGCACACAAAGGCATGACTGTCCACGGTTCCATAGGCGGCATCTGACGGACGACGTCGGCGGGCATTTTGTCGGATAACCGACGCGCGGCAGCAATCGCTTCTGCACTTCGTCCAACCATGCTCGCCGCCGCCCAGATGAAATCGATATTATGGGGGTAATACATCATGGGGTAGATCCCTTGCGGGGTCTCCTTCTCGATGTAGGCTTCATCAACTTCGACTGCCCGCACATTGCTCTCAGTCGCGTCAGCGTATAAGCCAACACGCATATAAATGTGGGACGGCATGTGGACGAGGTGGCCAGCTCCCGGCATGAGCTCGCCAAGCCGCTTCGCGTAGGGCAACGCACGTTCGGGTTGCGCAGACGCTTCGACCGCATGAATATAATAATGGATCGCCCCCGGATGATCAGGGTTGTGTTGCAAGACATTTTCTAACGTCGTGACGATCTCGAGCGTCCCCGGCTGCGGCTGACCGGCGAGGGTCCAGTACCCCCACGGATTGAGGTCCATCAGGGCAGCAGCAAACAACGTCGCCGCGTCAAGATCATGAGGATACTGTCGCACCAGTTCACGCATGGCATCCGCATACGCTTTATCCAGAGCCTTCCGCTCTGCATCCGGTGCAAGCGAATAGCGTGTCGCCAGCGCTTCAATATACCCACGTTCGCGTTCGCTGGCGTAGCGAGCCAGAGCGATGGCTTTCTGAATCGCTTCGTATGCGGCTTTTTCTCGTTCAGAATCGATCGGCAGGTTGATGTTTGGGCCGAGTGCATGGGCGATCCCCCAGTACGCCATTGCACAACGCGGATCAATGCGCGCGGCTTCCTTGAAAGCGCGAATCGCTTCATCATGGTTAAACCCGTAGATGAGACGAAGGCCCTGGTTAAAGTAGCGCTGGGCAAGCTCAGAATTTGTCGTGATTGGATGATGATAGGTGCCTAAATTGTTGAACAGCGGGATAGGTAATGACGAAGCAAGATCTACTCCGTCGTGCGGGTGATGTTGGGCGACAACCGGCACCGCAGCACTAAGCAAAACCCACCCCATCCAGAAAGTAGCAAGACAGCGAAGCATCACGAATTTCCTCCTTATCGTTTCAGCTATGGCGTTCTGCCTGCAGTGTCAAGTAACCAGTGATTACCGTGAAGGAGGATGAGGTGCTCTGAGCGTATTTCCTGGATGCCAGCTTACTCAGGCCTGACGGGATTTGGGTCATTCCCCCCGAAAAAGGGACAGCAGGTCGGAGCATGTCATTGCGAGGAGCCCTTCGACTATGCTCAGGGTAAACTCCGCGACGAAGCAATCTCTGTCCGACAATGAGATTGCTTTGCTCCGCTCGCAATGACAAGTCGCAGCGGTTCCTCTCTTTTCATGCTCAAGGGTGCGCCTCAGGCTGAGCGCGTCGCGTCAGCCAAGGCTTTCATTATATCCTCACGCGCAATCATCCCTACTAAGTGGCCATCGGGGCTCACGACAGGAAAACTCCGGGCTTTGAGGTTGACCATGAGCTGCAGGGTGCGCGTCAGAGGAGCAGCCGGCGCAACATGCACCACTGCCTCGGTCATGAACTCCCCCACGGTCCTTTTCATCAGCTCATCATAATGGGGGAGCAACTGGCCCGTCGTGAACGCGAACGCTTTCAGGAAATCGAACTTGGTGACCAGTCCAACCAGTTTGTCGTCTTCCATGACCGGGAAGGCATTAAAGTCGTGTTTCTCAAACAAGACCTCTAACTCGTGCAAGGTGGTCTGGCGTGTGGCCGTCTTGACCTGACGAGTCATGTATTGACCAACCGTGTACTCCAGAAAGCGATACATAATGTCACCTCAATGCTTTCTTTTCGTAGCAGCAGTATCTCTCTTTTTCCATACCTGGTCGGAAGTCAGCATTCCTTCCGAAGTCTGGGTGCCCATAGGCAACGGTCTCGTACCGGCTCCAATCACAACGGAGGCGGAATACAAACGAATGCTTGCTCAGGTTGAGATTCTCATGCAGGAAGACGAAGATGCCATGTCCCGTGAACAACAGGCAATCCTCGAACTCCTTACGACCTTGCCGGACGACGTGCAAGCCGAACTGGAACGGCTCAGAGCCGAAAACGCAGCCCTCAAAGCGAGAACCAGCAGAGGTGTTTCCCTCAAGGTCAGCGAGAAAGGCGCCGTGTCGGTCTACGGGCTCGGCCGCTTTCCCGTGACCCTCTACAAGGAGCAATGGACGAAGCTGTTAGACATGGCGGACGAGATCAGCGCCTTCATCACGGAGCATGCGGGGGAACTGAAGGCGAAAGAGTCCTAGCGGAGAGGGAGGGAGAGGCAGCGCGCGGGAGACTTTTTTACTGTGCCTCTCCCTCTGAGACAGGGGATACTCCCTAGCCTAGCCCAGTCAGATCCATAGGCAAGAGGCTGCAACATACACAGAAAGGAGGTTCGAGAATGGCAGTCACAATCGCACAAGCTTATGCGTGTAGCGTCGGCTGCTCTTGCAAATACGAGGTAGGAGGCTTGCTCGGGCGTGAGGTTGCGGCGGTAGCTTTTCCCTCATACATTAGGTTTTCAACGCGCTACGAGTGGGTTTGGTTGTAAGCGGTCACCCCACGGCGTTCTTCCCTGCGAATGAGAGCTGAGAGAAAAGGGAGAGACCGTGCCTGGGTAGGCGCGGCCAAATTTCTTTCTTTCGGAGGGGTGTATGCAAGTGATGGCGAATGGGCAGGTGCAGCGCAGCGCGGTGGAGTGGAGCGGGATTATCACGCGATATCGGCGAGCGGGCTGGGGATGAAAGAGTTCTGTACGCAAGAAGGGCTCAGGTTGCGCACGTTTGAGGAGTGGTATCGGCGGGTGCGGCGGAGCGAGACGGGGAAGGGACGCTTTGTCGAGGTCAAGCCGGAGCGTCCGAGTGCTGAGCCGTGGGCGGTGGAAGT
>CAZCWX010000575.1:0-5621 GCA_964502465.1 uncultured Enterobacteriaceae bacterium
CTGACTGGATCACCACTGAACCTTTCAGAAACCCCGGTCAGATGTCAGGCTCATCCACCGCTGCTCGGAGAGCATACTGAGCAGGTGCTGACTTCTTTACTCGGTTATGTGCCGGAAGATGTCGTGCGGCTGAGGGCAGCAGGTGCGATCTAGAGCGATTTGCGGATACCATAAAACCAGCCCCTTGACAGCCCCCTCGACGTTCGCCACAATAGAAAAACTCTACATACATGACCGTACAGCGCCTTCTCTTTTTTTGGCTCGTCTGGTTACTGCTTATCGTCGTCCCCCTGAATACAGGAGCCACCTTTCTGCTCGGAGATTCCCCTTCGCTGCAACCCTCTACCCAGGTGTCGGAGTGGATCCAATCTCACAGGGACACGCCGCGCGACTTCTTTAAAGAAACTTCTTCTGTTTCCCAAGAATTGAGTCTCCAAAGCGAACGCCAAAGCAAAAAGGCTCGTGTCCTGGTCCGCCGGCTCGATACTGCTCTCCGGGATCAGGACCGAACCCAGCGGCTGCGGTCTGTTCTACTTATGATCACTCGTCCTGCCCGTTTCTTTTTCCCACGCAAACTCTCTCCACCCACTGCCTCAGACGAACCCTTTGTGAGCTAAGCGCCTCCGCTGGCGCGCCTTGGGCGCGCGACCGTACTCGTGTCTCTGCTACGTCCTGAGTGGCAGGGAAAATCTATTGCTTCGGAACATGGGTCGCCTTGCTGACACGCGGCCAGTGTTCCCACACGCACGGAGGATATGCTCATGACCGACAGTAAAACTTCTGCAGCTCCGCGGCAGGAATCTGCCGTGTCTTCTCCTGCTGCTCAGACAGAAGAGCCGCGCGGAGAAACCCACTTTTCGCTTGCGTTCAAGTTCATCTTCTGGATCATCGTCTTGCCAGCAGGTCTCCTCTACCTTGTGAAGTGGCTATTGCAGTCGAATTGGTTGCAGCCGTAGCGCATGCCCGTGCCAGGGACAGAGGTCTCTGGCAGGAGGGACGTGTGTTTTCTCCTCGCTATCTCATTTCAGGAGGATGTTATGATGGATCTCAGCCCAGAGATGTGGGTCGTCGTTATTCTGCTGGCAACGGCAGTTGGTGGTGCAGTGATGTGGTGGAGTAGTACCCCACGCAAAAAACACTAACGCAGTGAAACCTGCTCGTTAGACTCGTTAGAGTAGAGAAACTTCTTCGATAAGGAATGGATTATATGGATAACAACGTGGTATGGCTCGGGTTGATCGTCGTACTTGCGCTTGGCGCGATGGTTACGCAGTTTGTCATAAATGTCCGTAACAAACGACGAGAGAAAAATCCCCAGTAAAATAGAGACATACAGACAGTGCTCCCCTGGCTGCTTTGTTTTGAGGGAAGAGCGTTGCTTTTTTCCCTCTGACGAAGATGCTTGGGTGACGATGCTGTCTGAGACGGCGTCTTCGGTTCTGCAGCGCAGGGAGAAGGGGAAACCATTGCTCCTTCTCCCGCACAGGTAGACTCATGCCCAGAAAGAGCAAGTGATGGGAGAAATGAAAATAAAAGAGGGACCCCAATACAAGAAAACAGGCAGCCCCCTACAGAAGAGGCAGCAGAAAATGGGAAAGATTGCCTCCCTCGTTTTTGCCGAGGTTCTGCCTCACATTACGAGACTGACAAAGCAAAAATCAGAAAAGTCTACGGGGTTGAGTCACTCTCGACCGTAACGAAAACGCACCGCCGAAGCGAGTTGCGTCTCATCACTTTTCTCATTTGTGAATTCCATCTAATAAAAAAATAGGTAACCACTGAGGGCATACAGGTAATAGCAATTATATACGACGAGGTGGATAACGAGCATGCTCTTACGGTAAAATAAATAGAGATGCTCTATTGAGGAAGAAAGGGGGTGAATATGATGTGGACATCGAAACAGCTAGTAGCAGGGATCGCTACAGGGATGCTGTGTGCTGCGCTCGGTATTGGCTGTGCGCCCAAGCAGCCTCAGATCCAAGATACGTGGACACCTGCAGCCCAACGAGCTGAGACCGCGGCGGGTCGGGCCGAAGCGGCAGCCGGTCGGGCTGAAGCGGCAGCCGGCCGGGTTGAAGCGGCAGCCCAGCGGGCCGAGAATGCAGCGGCACGGGTTGAAGCGATGGTGAGCAAGTCCATGCGCAAATAACGCGCAGGCAGTCAGGCTAAGGTGAGGGCGGCTTCTGCAAAGACTTGCCCTCACTTTGCCTTGTCTTGCTGAGATTACCGCCTTCCCTCAGTCAGTTTGTTGACGTCATAACGTTCACTGATTTCACTTGTCGTCATCTGGGGGTAGTCGATTTCATAGGCTGAAAAGACTGTTGCCTGTTCCTTCTGAGTGTCGATGATAGTGAACCCAATCTGCCGTGGCACTTGCTTACCACGGTCGGATTCCGGTTGGGTTGGGTCCTCAGACCACCCGTGGAGCAGATCGATCACTTTCCACAGCGTTCCCTGGCGATCAAAGACCAGCACCATTGCGGTCTCGTAGGTCTGTGCATCCCAGAAGTAGATCTTGCTGCCGTAAGCCCGCTCACCGAGAGGCGTTTGCTCGACGACCGCACAGGGCCGCAATTCCCAACGATCGTTGGGAAGCCAGCCATTCGGCCCATAGAAACGCGCATAGGGATGACGGGAGTTCATCACATGCAGGACCGCTTTCCAGCCGAGGAACTTCCACTGGTGATCAAGAACACGGCCAGAAAAACCGGTAAAGTCATCCAGGGTCATTTCTGTGCCACCAATAGAATCATCGCGTTCAGTGACCGACAGTCGCCTGGTTTTTCTGAGCTGAGGGAGGAAACCCCAGGCATCATCTTGTTTGCGGGGGTCCTCGTAACGGTAAACGAGAAAGCGTGACCCGCGGACATCATAGGGCTCGAGGAACTCGACATAGTCTTTGAATTCAAACTCTCCGGCTCCATCAATAGGCAGAATATAGTTCGATTTTGATAACTGTGCGAGATGGCTATGGTACGCTCGCTGGTAGAGGGCGACCAAGTGACGAACGGCTCGCCCGCCGCCTTGAATCAGGTCTGCAGGGAAACCAGAGAGCGGGGATGCCGTCCCTCCTTTAGCGATAAGCGCCCCAAGGTAGCGTTGCACGTTCATGCCGTAGAACTGCCAACGATAATTAAAATTCCACGCCGCCTTGAGACCGGCTTGAGGATCGTCAGGGTTAATGAGGGCACGAGCGAACGGGCGACCAGCGACATAGCCTGCCAGGGCACCGTCATCGGCCAATTGGGTTTGGTTCGAATATTGTTCTGTGGCGGCCATATACTCCGGGTGAGGAACATAGTTCCCTGAAGGGGAGACCAGAAACTCTACCCCGGCAAAATTGAACTCGTCGATGTAGCGGGGAGGAAGAAAAGGCCGGAGCTTGTCGAGGTCAGCCTGAGTGAGCACTTGGCCGTCTTGAAACTGAGGTGGTGTGTCGAGATTGGTTTCAATCCAACGCTGCATATCGGCTCGCGTTGGTAAGGCCTGTCCTTGAGCATACGCGGCGTTCAGGGAGATGATGAAGGTTACGAGAAAAAGAGCGATCAACAAGAGAGTATGGGTCTTGAGCAAGGGATCCTCCAAGTAACGGAGTGCTGTGCAACCGTATCCAAGGTCGCTGATGCCCGCAAGAATGGCTGTCCTCTATGAGGAACGAGTTACTGGCAGTTCCGTGCAGCTCTGGAGCCTGCCGTCTCGGCTTCTGTTTTACCTGTAAAGAAGACCTGGTTTTTGGGGGAGATCCCATAGTAGTTCGGACAGCCCGGCCAATGGTAAATTTTGCTCTTACTGTTCCCAACAATGGCTTCTGAGGCTGCTCCCTCACTTGGACTCATCGCGGAAGATGTCCCCGATTTCTTGTTGTTGCCTATTAAGGCCTCTGCTCTCCTTGCCCCCGCGGCAGTAGCCAGTAGACGGGATGAACCATTCCTACTATCGCTTTAAGGGAGACCGAAAGGCTGGATAGAGAAGGCTCTTACGCAGCGAGAGTAAGGTGTAAGGACTACGACTTCTGACTCTGGAAGGTCACTACAGCGAACACGCCCGCTCCGAGCAGTGCCACTCCACCAGCGCACAGATACATCACGGTAAAGTTGCTATGCTCGAGGAGGAAGCCTAAGCCGATCGCACTGAGACCAACGCCCACATCGAAGGCGCCCATCAACGTTGCGAGTGCAGGCCCGCGATCGCGCAAGGTGGATTGGTCGACAACCAAAGCCATGAGAGCGGGCTGTACGCCACCAAAGCCCAGCCCTTGAAGCACAGCCGCCCACAGTAACCCGTACATTGAAGTGCTCAGTGCGAGGATGACCATTGCGACAGCAAGGAGCACCATGCCAGGAATGATAATGGCCGCACGGCCGAAGCGGTCAGACGCGCGTCCGGCGAGTGGGCGTGAAACAAGCACAACGATCGAATACACGGTAAAGAATACGCCGGGGTTCCCAAGCTGATGGGCCTGCACGAACAAAGGCAGAAAGGAGACGATCGAGCCAAAGGAGATGGTCATGCACATGGCGACGAAGCCAGGAAATAAGGCTGCCCGGCTGAAGAGCGGTGGACGCTCTGCCCCGGCTAGTCCGTGCCCATGGGGGCGGGTTGGCTCGTGCAAGAACTGAACAATGATAAGGCTTGCCAGTGCCAGGGAGGCAGAGAGGGTAAAGAGACCAGTGAACCCAATTGGCCCGATCAAAGCTGCGCCCAAAGCCGGGCCCAGTGACATAGCCAACATCATAGCCATGCCGTAATAGCCCATCCCCTCTCCGCGCCGGGCTGGGGGACAGAAATCTGCTGCCAGCACACTGCCGGCAGTGGTAAACACGGCGATACCGATACCGTGGAAGAAACGCAACGCCAGCATCATCGCTACTGAGCCCGCTTGCGTATAAAGAACTGGCGCGATGCAGTAAATCAACGAACCAAGGCTGAGCCCGGCCTTGCGGCTCCAGCTATCGACGAGCCGCCCGGAACTTGGCCTCGCCAGTACGGCCGAGATGGCGAACGCTCCCATGATGAACCCGACCTGCGATTTGTCGCCCTTCAGTTCCTCGACCACAAAGACCGGCAAGACGGCAAACAGTAAAAACATGCTGCTCGAGAACAAGAAATTGCTCAGGCACAGGAGCAGGAAGTCGCGGGTGAACAGGGTATCCGGCACCGGTTGGGTCGGCAGCGGGGCGGATTGGACAGCAAGTGATTGTGCAGGATCAGACACGGCGACAAAGTCTATCGGGGACCTGCCTGTGAAACAAGGTGAGTTTGGGGTCGCGGAATGCGGGGGAGAGAATACCGAGATTGACAGGCAACCGTGGGAGCGGCGTAATGAAGAACATGAAAATAGGACGTTTCTCCTTTATTGCTTTTTTTCTCGTTCCCTTTTCTTTCTGGGTAAACGCTGCAGTCGCTCAAGACTTTATGGCTAAAGGGCGGGACTTGGAAGCCCGCACCCTCTATGGTCCTGCCATTGCCGAGTATCAGCGTGCCATTAAAGAAGATCCCGCTAACGCAGACGAAGCGCACTACCGCATTGGTATGCTGTCAAACAAACTGGGGAATACAGAAGGGGCGGCGAAGGAATTCCAAGCGGCTCTGCAGGCCAATCCACACCATACAGAAGC
>CAZCWX010000576.1:0-5936 GCA_964502465.1 uncultured Enterobacteriaceae bacterium
ACGACACTGAGACTGCAGCTCTCCTTAATGGAGCAAGGGATCTTGGTGCGCAAACGCACGGACAACTTGGAGGCCTACGACTCCTACTTACGCGGGAGAGAGGCTCTTCTCCGCGCCCAGTACGATATGACCCAAAAAGAGGCGAATCTAGAGGCACGACAGCTGTTTGAGCGTGCCCTGGAGCTGGACCCGCAGTATGCGGAGGTGTATGCGGAGTTGGGGATGACTTACTGGCTTGATTGGTTCTCTGGGTGGAATCGTACCGCTCAGACTCTGGAGCGGGCTGTTAAATTCGCGCAACAGGCTATAGCCCTGGATGGCTCTTTACCCATGCCTCATCAGCTATTGGGCTTGGTCTATGTATAGCAAAAGCAACATGAACAGGCTGTTGCTGAGGCAGCACGGGCCGTCGCGCTCGATCCTAACTGGGCTGATGCCTATGCGGATTTGGGGGCAATTCTAGTCTTTGCGGGGCGGCCGGAAGAAGCCATCGGATTGATCGAGCAGGCGATGCGCCTCAATCCTCGGCATCCAGCCGTGTACCCGATGTCTTTAGGCTGGGCCTATCGCGTGGCGGGACGGTATGCCGAGGCGATTGCCCCCTTGAAGAAAGTCCTCATCCTCAACCCTAATTATGTGCCCGTTCTCTTTAATTTGGCGATCTGCTACGCTGAATTAGGCAGGCAGGAGGAAGCTCGGGCTGCAGCGGCAGAACTCCTCAGACTGGTTCCGAATTTCTCTGTAGAGGGGGCAAGGCAGTATCTCCCTTTTAAAGATCCAGCGGCGTTAGAGCGCACGCTTGCCGGCCTGCGCAAGGCGGGACTGAAGTAGGTCGTCAACGATCGGCTTTTCTGGACTCTCGCTTCCGAGTGCGGTGAGAGGAGGAGGCAGGAGAGATGACAATCAACCGTGGCGAGAAGACAACCGCAATCTTTTCTCCCATATTCCGTAAGAACTTGCCTGGAATCAGCAAGCCCTCCTCTGTCATGATAAGGCCCTGGCTCTGATCGACGACCCCCAGGGAGTTCTTCTTGGGCATATCAAGCCGCGAAAGGGTTCTTGAGATGCGCTTCGCGCATACGTCGGCGCGTCTTGCGACGAGGTTTGAGCCGCAGATGCTCTTCTAGCGGGACCTCCTTGAACGCATAATCCGCGGTGGAATGTGTTTCCCAGAACCGTTCTTCCTGTTCCCAAGAGGGAAACTTAGGAAGTTTTTTTGAGTCGCGCGCCATATTTCCTACGCTCTCCTTTGTCCATATCCATTGCGGTCAAGAGGTCTAAAGTTGAAAGTCCAAAGCCTCGACGGGTGAGCACGAGCGTGCTCGTGTCCGTGTTCGTGTCCGTGTTCGTGTCCGTGAGCGTGGGGCTCATCGCAGGACTCGTCACTTTCTGGTTTCCCTCTCTTTCCCCATTCCCCATTCCGCCTTCCGCACTCTGCACTCCGGAGGCGCAGCCTCCGTCCTTGCCGCTGCCTGACAAGCCCTCCCTCGTCGTCCTGCCCTTTGTCAACCTCAGTGGTGATCCCGAGCAGGAGTATTTCAGCGATGGCATCACCGAGGACATTACGTCTGACCTGTCCAAGATTTCCAGCCTCTTCGTCATCTCCCGCAACTCTGCCTTCTTCTACAAAGGCAAAGCCGTGAGGCTGCCCGAGCTGAGTCGCGAGCTCGGGGTGCAGTACGTGGTGGAAGGGAGTGTGCGCAAAAGTGAAGTTATCGCGTAACTGCTCAGCCCTTTTCGTTCCCTAGAGACGGTTTACGACAGACAGGTCGTTTACGTCCTTTAGCCAGTGATTGCACTGTTTGACAACCCAGAACGGAACAGCTCATAATCGCCGCCTCCATGAGCGCGCCGTTCTCTCGGATGGAAAAAGGCTGGAGAGTCTCTTGCTCTGATGCGATCCAGACGCTACGTTCAAGCAAATATTCGCTACTGCGAGAGAAGCAATTTCTATGACTGATGTGGCTCCTCTGGAGATTCCAGCAACAGCCGCCGGCACGACCGAGGCAACGGCTCCTGTATACCGCTATTTGATGCAGCAACCAGGCCACTGGATGCGCCAGGCCTTTTTTGTTGGTAGGCCAAAATTACCCGTGTCGCGTATCGTTGAAAGTATGCAAGCGAACAACCACACCATTGAAGAAGCAGCTCACAATTGGTCGCTCCCGGTGGCGGCAGTCGAAGAAGCGCTCGATTACTACAGGCGCTTTCGTGACCTGATCGAGTCTGACGAAGCTGATGAATTAGCCCTGAGTGAAGAACTCGCACAACGACGTTCCTTCGAGCCGTGAAACTCCTTGTTGATGTCATGTGGTTCGAGTGAGGTTCACCAGCATGAAAAATCTTATCGTCTTTGGCCTTTTCTTGTTTGCTTGTGGAGTCAATGGTATTGGTTGGGCCGCAGAAGAGCAGGTCGCCGGTGCGACTATAGACACAAGCAAAGTTGTACAAGGAAACACGGCTTTTGCCTTGGATCTGTATGGGCAACTGCGGAGCCGAGCAGGGAATCTGTTCTTTTCTCCTCTCAGCCTCTCGCTTGCTCTCGCCATGACGTATGTCGGAGCACAGGGCCAGACTGCGGAGCAGATGGCGACGGTCCTACATTTCCCTGCCAACCAAGAACAGATGCACCAGGCCTTTGCTGCTATGAGCAAAGATCTTTTGGACCACAAGGAGAAAAAGTATCAGCTTCATATTGCAAACGCTTTGTGGGGACAGAAGGGGTATCATTTCCGCGATGCGTTCCTGCAGACGACCAAGACCTACTACGGTGCAGGGCTGAACGAGGTCGATTTTCGAACCGCTGCTGAAGAGGCGCGTCAGACGATTAACGCATGGGTAGAAGAACAAACCAAGGAGAAAATAAAGGATTTGATTCCACCAGGGGCCCTCGATGCACTGACCCGTTTGGTTTTAACCAACGCGATTTACTTTAAAGGGGATTGGGTCCTACCCTTCAAGAAAGAACAAACCAAAGATGAAGCGTTCAAGGTATCGGCGACTCAGCAAGTGACTGTGCCCATGATGCAACAGACTGCATTCTTCAACTATCTCGATGGAGAGGGCTTTCAAGCCTTAGAACTTCCATATGTCGGCGATACGCTCTCGATGGTGGTCCTCTTGCCCAAAAAAATAGATGGCTTAGTGAATTTCGAGGGGTCGCTCTCGGTGGAGACACTGACCGAATGGCTATCCAAGTTGGAGTCACGAGAAGTCGTTGTCTCTCTACCAAGATTTACAATGACCGTAGAGTTTGCCCTCAAGGAGGTGCTTTCCGCTATGGGGATGCCGTTGGCGTTTAGCGGAGAAGCCGACTTTTCTGGTATCAGCGAAGCAGAGAAGCTGCACATCGCAGATGTGTTTCACAAGGCCTTTGTTGACGTGAACGAAGAAGGAACCGAAGCTGCCGCGGCGACCGGTGTCGTGGTCAGAACAACAGCTTTAGGTCCACCGCCAGCAGTGTTTCGTGCGGATCACCCCTTTCTCTTCTTGATTCGAGATGTTCGCTCTGGGGGTATTGTGTTCTTGGGGCGGCTAGTGCAGCCGAAGGGGTGACGGACTCTTTCGGGAAAGCCTTTTCACCCTCACCCTTACCCTCTCACAAGGGCAGGTTCTTTCTCCAAGCCTTGTCTTTCCTGACTTCCTGGATTCCCGCTTTCGCGGGAATGACAAACACAATACGCTGTACCACTGTCCGTCATGCCCGCGCAGGCGGGCATCCAGGGCTTTCTCTGCTTTTCCTGTGCTGTAAAAACCTACGTGTCTTACGCAAACTTCGGAATAAGAGCCGCGTATTTGTCCAACATCGGCAGGACTCGGTCGCTGCCTGCAGAGGGAGCAAAAAAGACCGCGCGGTCAATTCCCATCTCCTGATACTGACGCAAGGCCCCTTCGTCAGCCGGAACACCAAAGATCGACACCGGAATCTCATTCTTCGAGCGACCCGCCTGCTCGGCAAGCGTATGTAACTGCCGAATCGTTCCTGGTAGGTCCTTGACGGTTCCGCCGACCGGAATCCAGCCGTCACAGTAGTTCACCACCCGATTCAGTCCTTTTTCAGAAAGCGTTCCAAGGACAATTGGTGGATGCGGTTTTTGCAATGGCTTCGGGTAGCACCAGATCGGATCAAAGTTGACAAACTCGCCATGATATTCGGCTGCTTCCTGCGACCAGATCGCCTTCATGGCCTCGATGCGCTCGCGCAGCACCTTCCAACGGCGATTAAAAGGTGTGCCATGATTCTCCATTTCCTCGGCATTCCAGCCTCCGCCGATACCAAAGATCAACCGGCCATTGGATAACTGATCGACCGAAGCGACTTCTTTGGCCAATACGATAGGATCATGCTCGATTACCAGGCAAATACCACTGCCGATTTTAATCGTTTTGGTAGCGATGGCTGCGGCTGTGAGCGAAACAAAGAGATCATGCGTATGCCAGTAGTCTTTTGGTAATTCACCGCCGCCGGGCCATGGAGAACGTCGGCTAGCGGGAATGTGGGTGTGTTCGGGGAACCACACCGACTCAAACCCACGCTCTTCGCACGCGCGGGCGAGTTCATCGGGCCGCATTGCATAATCCGTGGCGAACATCGTCACACCAAGTTTCATAGCTGCCTCCTTAGGGTGAATGCTGAAGACTGTTCATGACAATTCACAGAGGGAAACTCAACCCCTGTTACAGGTTTTTCTCTACTAATACTCCTTCCGCTTGCAACTGCTTCACCTCTTCTGGTGTGCGACCTAAATACGTCGTCAGAATTTCTGCGTTATGCTGACCCAGCGTTGGCGCGTGCAGGGGCAGTTCGTCAGGAAACTCTGAGAACTTTAATGGGAAACCAGGGACATCGAGGTCACCGTGCAGTGGATCGTTGATCGTGCGCACCGTGCCACGCTCGCGCAGGTGGGGATAATTAAGGGTTTCTGCCACCGAGAGGACGGGTGCCACTGGCACGTGGAATCTCTCCAAGTGTGAGACGGCACTCGGCACATCTGGAAAAAGCTGCAACCAGTCTTCGATCAACTGCACCACCTCATCTCGGTGCTTGAGTCGGGCCTGGTCGGTGCTGTAGCCGGGGTCATCAATGAGGTCTGGTCGTTCCATCGCCCGGCAGAGATCCGGCCAATGATGCAGAAACGCCATGATCACGAGATACCCGCCCGTGCCGCGGAACACTCCACCTGGACAGGCATAGGTCATGTGGCGACCCACGCGAGTTGGCTGGATCGCCCCACCACTTGCTCTCACCTGATGCACATTCACCTCATGGTAGTGGTAGTATACATCGAGAAGCGCGATATCCAGATGTTGCCCTCGTCCCGTGCGATCACGGTGACGGAGGGCGGCAAGAACCGCCAGTGCTGCATGGACCCCAGTACTGACATCTCCCATGCCAACCAGGGGAATATAGGGAGCATCATCTTCATCGCCAATCATCGACGTCACTCCAGCGTATGCCTGAGCGATATAGTCATAGCCGGGTTTATGTGCGAGAGGACCACTCTGACCCAAAGCGGAAACAGAGCATAGGATGATGTCAGATTTCAACTCGCGCAGCCGTTCATAACTGAGACCCATTTCAGCCATCACTCCAGGCTTAAAGTTTTCTACGACGACATCGACTTGAGGAATGAGTTCGGTGACCAAGGCCATGCCGCGCGGGTCACGCAGGTTGACACACAGACTTTTTTTGCCGCGATTGTGCTGGACGAAAAAAGCGCTGCGCTTATTGCGAAAAACCGAGACATTGCGGCCGAGGTCTCCCTTAGGGGCGGACTCAACTTTGATAACGTCCGCGCCCATTTCAGCCAGCATGCGTGCGCAACTCGGACCAGCGAGCGCACGGGTAAAGTCGAGGACCCGGAGACCGCTGAGGACATGTTCCATTTCTTTTCTCCTTTTCTAGGGCAGCCCATTATGGCCGTCGGCTAGCAGCA
>CAZCWX010000577.1:0-2684 GCA_964502465.1 uncultured Enterobacteriaceae bacterium
GGGGATCTTGAGCATCGTGGAACACCTCAGCTACTAAACCTCTCCACGACTGCTGTAGCACGAGGGGCTCAAAAAGTCTCAACTAAGGCCACGTGGAGTATAGAACACCAGCGGCTGACCTAGCTGAGGCGGTGCCAGCCAGCAGCCCTCGTGCGCGAAGCGTCCTAGGGCGGTGCGCTTTTTGGGGGTGCTGTGAGGATCCCACGGGTCGATCTCTACTATCCAACCAAAGCAGTTCGGCTCGTTGCGGTAGTATTGGGTGGCATCTGCACCCTGACTGGAGGCATCAAAGCGAGCATATTCGTCGATATGGCTGACCGTATCCCAGCTGTAACGGCTGGCGTCTGTGGGCACGCCATAGCGACTGTGCTCACGTGGGTTCCCAATACCATTATTGGTAAAGTAACCCGCCCAGTTCTCTTCGCAGGTCAAATATGTTCCCCAGGGCGTATGGCCATGAGCGCAGTTGTTGATCGTTCCACGGGTCATAGTTCCATCCGGGCTGTGCTTGGTCTTGACAAGATCCGACCTACGTACCGGACCAGTGATCTCCATAGGGGTACCAGCGGTAATACGGCGATTGTAGCGGCTCCTCACCACGCTCCAGTCCCCAGAGAATTCCTTTCGGATGTGCACCACGCTCACGCCATGAGCAGCGATCTCCTTGCGCACTTCGTCTGGTACGGTGCGAACGCCATCGACAACCGTGGCACCATTGGGATGCAGGTAGCGTTGCTCGACATACTCATGATTCACACACAGAATGCCTTGCTTGGAGTTGGTGCCACCCTGCTTCAAGTCGATGGGAAAGTAATGCATGCCGTCATGGTGCATGCCCACCTGGTGTTCTTGCTCTTCACCGCTATTGCTCGCATTGACGGGATCGAATTCCGGGTAGTTACCACTGATAGGGGTGCCCCAAGGAAGAAAAGGCTTTGCGGTGTAGCCCGGTGGCACAACGGCCACGTCCAGACGCGAGACAGGTACAGCAGTAAAGACTAGTGCCGGATTCGCTCCGAAGGGTGGCCGACCCTGCGCCTGCGGTGGGAGGAACTGCTTGGCCAGGGCTGGAGCGCTAAACATCCCCAACACGGCACCACCGAGACTCCCTTTCAAGACGTTACGGCGGGACAACCGCGCCTCCAGAATGGCAGCGAAGGAAGGGTTGCGAGAATGATTACTCAGCGGCTCATCGCCGTCACGGATGGGCTGAAGGTTTTCTTTATCCATCAGGATCCTCCTTTAAGCATGTGGTAATGGCTCAAAGGATAGATTCCTTAGTGTGTCAGAATAATGAAACCTCAGTAATCATTTGATGAAGCGTATTGTCCTGCCCCCTGTTTGCCACCGCAGATGACAAATTGTGAAAATTTTCGTGAAAATCCTTTCGTCTCTCCCTGGACAGGCGGTTCACAAAAGATTCATGGTTCTGTCACGCACGCGCTAGAGAGAAAAGGATATCGGAGGGTGTTGGCGTGAGTATGTAAGACTACCCGGAGGATCAGCCATGAACAAACACGAAGCAATGCAACTGATACAAAGCTGGATACAAGAGCATTCGCCCTTTATAGCGGAGGTGGTGAACGCTACCGCACGAGACGATGGCGTATGGGAGGTCACGGTCGAGTGTAGCGAGATGATCTGGATACAGACGATCAGTCTGGTAGGGGAGGTCGGAAATCCCGTCTGGATGAACTAAAGAAAGAAGGGGCGAAAAAATATGTCCTTATAGAGGAGCAGACCCTGTGCCGGAAGACTCATACTCCTCTTCCGGCAGGGACGCACGAGGTTCTTCCTGTACTCTGAAAAACCGTTCTTTTGCTACAGGGTATACTGTGTTGGCCGAACTGCCGCCCCTCTTCCACTATTTCCTCTGTACATATCCTGAAGCATGAAGACCCCATCGCGCTTGGTCAACGCTGCTTCACGGGCACTAGCAATGGCCAGCTGCAGCATGGACTCAGTACTTCTGCCGGTTTCGTTTAAGGCTTCCATTACCCCTTGAATAGCCTGACTGGTAACGACAGCAACGTCTGCCCCAATTTTCGCCGCTTCAGCAACTGCGACAGCAACGATTTGGTACATAGCCGCTTGAACATCGCCACAGACATCACTGACGCCGAGCACCGTTCCTTTCACCACACTCTTCAAGCTGAAGGTTATCCCGGTATCGCCCGCAGTGCATTTGCCACAATGACCGGTAATACCTCGCCCTTGTCTGCCGATGTGCTACCAGGGTGTCGAAGCTGTTTTGCAACAGTATGCCTGACCAGACTCACGAGATCTGCTTCGATTTCACCAATACCCTTAAGGCTGCCAACAAGACCGTCTCTCACCATCGCCCCCACCCGGTTCATGACGATTTCTCTTACCCTTCCTTCGTCCGTCTCTTCGTAAACCATCACGCATGCACTCCCGTCATCGACGCTTGGTGTATATGCCCGTACGCTCTCCTGCCTCGGTTGGAGCAAAGCGACCACTAGGCAGGCCGAGTGCTCGAACTCGTGTAATATTCCGCTTTGGCCTCAGCGACGAGGTCACTGACCTGCTCAGCGCCGTCAGCAACGAGTTCTTTGAGCGAGTCCACCGCAAAAAGCCCCCCCTTCACCAAGCCTTTTGCTACGGGGCGGACTACTGCTCCCACCGCTGGGAGCAGGACAGGTGCAGCAATCGCCACTCCTACC
>CAZCWX010000578.1:0-9337 GCA_964502465.1 uncultured Enterobacteriaceae bacterium
TCGACAAGGCGACCGCCGAGCAGGCGTTCAAGAAGCCGCCGTACTCGCCGTACGCGGGCCGCAACTTCCCGACGCGCCCATTCTTCGGCGACACGCATTTGCACACCTCGTTCTCGATGGATGCGGGTGCATTCGGCGCCCGGCTTTCGCCGCGGGACGCGTACCGCTTTGCGAAAGGCAAGGAGATCCCCGCCTCCAGCGGTCAGCAGGTCAAACTTTCCCGTCCCCTCGACTTCCTCGTGGTGGCCGATCACTCCGACAACATGGGATTCTTCCCGGACCTCTTTGCGGGCAAACCCGAAGTGCTGGCTGACCCGACCGGGCAGCGCTGGTATGACATGATCCAATCCGGCAAAGGGGGGGACGCTGCGATCGAAATCATTGTCGCCTTCTCCCAGGGGACATTCCCGCAGGCACTGATGTATTTGCCCGGCACGCGTGCCTACCGCTCGGCCTGGCAGGAGACGATCAAGGCGGCCGAGGAGGCCAACGACCCGGGCCACTTCACCGCCTTCATCGGCTACGAGTGGACCTCGAACACCGGTGGCAACAACCTGCACCGCAACGTGATCTTCCGGGATGACGGTGCCAAGGCCAGCCAAGTCGAGCCGTTCACCGTCTATCCACCGCTGGGTAGCGACAATCCGCGCGACCTGTGGAAGTGGATGCAGGCTTATGAGGAGAAGACCGGCGGCGATGTGCTGGCCATCGCCCACAACGGCAATCTGAGCAACGGTCGCATGTTCCCCATCATTGAGTCGTTCACTGGCAAACCGATTGACCGCGAGTACGCCGAGACGCGCGCGCAGTGGGAGCGCCTCTACGAAGCGACGCAGATCAAGGGTGACGGCGAGACGCATCCCTTCCTCTCGCCCAACGACGAGTTTGCCGACTATGAAACATGGGACAAGGGCAATCTGGACCTGAGCGAGGCCAAGAAGCCGGAGATGCTGGAGTTCGAGTATGCCCGCTCGGCGCTGAAGAACGGCCTCAAGTTGGAAACGGAACTTGGTGTCAATCCCTATAAGTTTGGCCTGATCGGTTCGACCGACAGCCACACTGGCCTCGCCACCGCTGAGGAGGATAATTTCTTCGGCAAGACTTCGAACGTCGAGCCGAACCCGGAGCGTGCGACCCACCCGTGGGTGAAGGCGCCCAGCGGCGCCACCATCATGGGTTGGGAAATGACTGCCAGCGGCTACGCTGCCGTCTGGGCGACGGAGAACACGCGCGAGTCCATCTTCGACGCCATGGAGCGTAAGGAGACCTATGCCACCACCGGCCCACGCCTGATTGTGCGCTTCTTCGGCGGCTGGGACTTCGAGGCCAAGGACGCGAACAACCGCCTGCCCGCGCAGGTCGGCTACACCAAGGGGGTACCGATGGGCGGCGATCTCCACGACGCCCCGGCGGGCAAGGCGCCAACCTTCCTCGTCGCCGCGCTCAAGGACCCCATCGGCGCCAACCTCGACCGTATCCAGGTCATCAAAGGCTGGCTCGACGCGCAGGGCGAAATGCATGAGCAGGTCTACGACGTCGTCTGGGGCGACGCGGACAAGCGCAAGCCCAACGCCGACGGCAAGCTGCCACCGGTCGGTAACACGGTGGATGTGGAAAACGCGACGTGGAGCAACACCATCGGCGATCCCGAATTGATCACGGTGTGGAAGGACCCGGACTTCGATCCCTCGCTCAAGGCCTTTTACTACGCCCGCGTCATCGAGATTCCGACGCCACGCTGGACGGCATACGACGCCAAGCGCTTCGGCATCACCATGCCCAAAGAAGTCCCTATGACCACGCAAGAGCGCGCCTACACCTCGCCGATTTGGTATTCGCCGGCACAGTAATGTCAAAAAGTCGGAGACTCGAAACGGGGTACCTTAGCTGATTCTTACGATTTGGTCACAGGTCGCTAAAAAAGCCGCACTGAACCATCGGTGGGGGCTGCTATCATTTGACTCCGCAAGCAGTGTAGCACACGCTGAGTGGTTTTTGTGTTTCCAGCCAAACCCTTGACTCACTCATACCGAGGTGTGTAGAGATCAGGAAACATACCGAGGGCAAGAAACGTTTTCATTAAGAGTTACTGCAAGAGAGGGATTCATGCCAAAACTCGATATTATCGACCCTGGCTGGTCATACAGCGCACGCTATACCTTTTCGCCTGCCGTACGAAAAGGCAATTTACTGTTCATCTCTGGGCTCACCGCAACAGATGACCATGGTAGCATTGTCGGCAAAGGTGATATTGTTGCCCAAACCCGGCAGGTTTTTGAAAAGATCAAAGCGATCCTCGCAGCGGCAGGAGGCAGCTTCGACGATATCGTCAAAACGGTGGACTATATTGTCACCACTGAGGGGTACAGAGGAACTGCTGACGTGAGACGGGAATATTTTCGCAATGGATTTCCCGCAGCCACTGGCATTGTCGTCAAGGAGTTGTTACGACCAGACGCGCTGATTGAAATTGATGCCATCGCCGTGCTGGATGAGATGAAATAGACCCCTCCCCTAGCCCTCTCCCATTTGACGAGAGAGGAGATCATGCCAACGTAGGACGAGAGATGTCAGCAGAGATCAAATATTTTGAAGACTTCCAGGTGGGGGAAAAATTTCATATCCCCGCGAAAACCCTGACCGATGCACACTTCCTGTTTTTCGCTGGCATGACAGGTGACAATCACCCGATCCATTACGACGATGAATACGCGAAGATCACCCGCTTCGGTAAGCGAGTCGCCCATGGTCTCCTAGTCACCGCTCTGACAGCGGTCGGGGCTTCGACTCTGTCTCCGCGGCTGGAAGGCTCGATTGTCGCGTTTGTTGAGCAGTCGGCGCGATTTCTTCAACCGGTTTTCATCGGCGATACTATTACCCCAGAACTCGAAGTGAGTGAGCTCGTACCCAAAACAGATACAGGATTACTCCGTCTCACAACCCGAGTGAAGAATCAACGAGGGGAAATCGTTCTGGAAGGGATGCATGCGTATTTGGTTAAGAAACGACCACGGACCTGAAAGAGAGCGATCGGCTATCAACCGTCAGCAGTCAGCTTTATGTCCATTAAGTCTATTGGGTCCATGAGGTTCATTAGGTTATGCAAGGTTGTCAGGACATAACTGCTATAGACTCAACGGACACTCTCGATTCAACAGACTCGATAGACCGTCAGTCTGTTTTCGTTTGGGCTGAGCACTGAGTGCTGACCGCTGACAGCTTACACCAAAGGAGGGAATGACATGACGTATGATCTGTTACTACGTGGAGGAACGGTCATCGATGGGACAGGAAAAGCTGGAGGCGAGGCTGATGTTGCCGTAACAGGCGACCGTATTGTGGCGGTCGAGCCACACCTGTCACACCGCGATGCGAATGCGGTGATCGACGTCACAGGTTTCGTCGTGTGTCCAGGCTTTATCGATCACCACACCCACTACGATGCACAAGTGCTCTGGGACCCTTTGGTCACTTGTTCCTCGTGGCATGGGGTCACCTCGATTGTCATGGGCAACTGCGGAGTCGGGCTTGCTCCCTGTAAACCGGAAGACCAAGAATCCCTGGTCGGCGATTTGGTCAACGTTGAAGGCATGTCCCTCGATGTTCTTCAGCGTGGGGTTCGTTGGTCCTGGGAAAGTATCAGCGAGTATCTGGACGCGATCGGCACCAATGGTCTTGGGGTCAATGCCGGTTTCATGGTGCCCCTGTCACCATTGCGGCAATATGTGCTCGGTACGGAAAGTAAAGAACGAGCAGCGACAGAACAAGAAACGCGGCAACTCCAAGCGCTCTTTCGTGCGGCAATGGAAGCAGGCGCATTTGGTTTTTCTACCACTGTTCTGCCTCAACACCTCGGCTTTCAAGGGCGACCTCTGCCGTGCCGCCTTGCCAGTCGAGATGAATTGCACGCCCTGGCCGCCGTGCTGAAAGCACTCGGACGCGGCTGTATCGAGATCGCGCTGACCCGCAGCCCAGGGTTATTGGCCGATGATGAATACGACTTGCTCACATTCCTCCTGACACAGAGCCAACGGCCGGTCACCTGGCTGGGACTGCTGCAAAAGCCTGAAGCACCTCCAGATGCCTGGAAGGCCGCTCTCAATCGGGTTGTGCCTCTCTTTGACCGTGGCTATCTGCCGCTCGGCCAGGTTCCTTGCCACTACAAGAGTGCACGCTTTGGGCTCAAACGTCCATTTATTTTTGGCAACTTCGATTGCTGGAAACAGGTGTTCGATCAGTCACTGGAAGAACAGCGCCGCATCTACGCCAGCGCAGAATTCCGTACCGCATTCCGCGAAGAAATGCGTCAACCTCGGCTGTTTACTGGCCAGTGGGATAACCTGCGTGTTTTCACAGCGGAGAAACCAGCCTTGCAAACACTCCTCGACAAAGATTTAGCGAGTCTGAGTCAGGAACGGCGAGTCGATCCGTTGCATCTCTTTTTTGATCTCGCCTTAGAGGACAACCTGAACATGCAGTTCCTTTATGAGTTCGGTCAAGTCAATAAGGATATGCTCACTCATCCACACACCTTGATCGGCCTTTCGGACGGCGGTGCACACGCAGACATGCGCTGTGAAGCAGGGTATTCAACGTATTTGTTAGGCACGATCGTGCGAGAAAAACAGATGCTGCCGCTTGAAGAAGCGATCCGACGGCTGACCTCAGTCCCAGCGCAGGTCTTTGGTGTCCCACTGCGCGGGACGGTCGCCCCAGGAATGATCGCTGATCTGGTGGTGTTCGATCCAGACACGGTCGCATGCGGAAAGCAAGAGCCGGTGCATGATTTTCCCGGCGGCGGTCTACGCTACATTGAAAAAGCGGCTGGCATTGTTCATACCATCGTCAATGGGCAGATGCTCTTCTCTCACGGTGAACCACAAGGCATCTTGCCCGGACGGGTGTTGCGATCGAATGGAGCAAGATAAGCTCGATCGAACCACACACGAGTAGCCGGCTTGAGGCATTACGACTGCGAAGCAGGAGCCGCGAACAGGCGCTTGGCGCGGTGCGCCAGGAGTTCTGCATGAACTGGATGGGGAGGAGCGACAGGGACAAGCGAACCAAGTACCCAATCCGCAAGAGGAAACACGACATTGAGATTCTGAAAGGCGTAGCGGTGGTGAAGATAGTGGTGTCGATTGAGCCAGCGGAAGAAGCGGGTCTGGTCTACCCAGCGGTTTCCCGGTACATGCATGCACCAGTGGAGGGACTCGTACAGCGCATAGTACAGTGCTAATGCGATCATCCCTCCCCAAAAGACACTCCACCCAAAGAGAGAGGCGAGACCAAGAAGAAGAGGAACGTTGAGCAGGAGTAAACCTGGCGCGTTCCACCAAGCAAACGTCACCTTTTTCTTATCCTGCTCATGGCGTAAGTGGTATGAATAGTCGGCGCGAAAGAGCCCGTGATGGACTAAGGCATGCGCCTGAAAAGGATAGTTCCAGAGGAGTGAGTGCATAAAGTATTTATGCAAAGTCCACTCAAAGAAACTGGCATACGCAAACATCCCTATAAACCCCAGGAGACCCTGGCCAAAAGCTAGCAAAACAAGTTCTATCAACGTACCCCTGCCTTTCCTGGACGCATAAATCTGCTCCTTCCGCATCTCTGGGTGCAGGGCGCCTACTGTCGGGCCTCATTGCCAGAGACGCGATCATCTTTCTTCTCTCACTGCACAGCTGAGTAAGAAACGGGAGGTGATCTGAACTGGCTTTACCGGCGCCAACAACCACCGACTCCGCATGATCCCAGCTA
The DNA here is from genome assembly GCA_964502465.1 of uncultured Enterobacteriaceae bacterium. Classification (GTDB taxonomy): domain Bacteria; phylum Desulfobacterota; class Binatia; order Bin18; family Bin18; genus CAZCWX01. The sequence continues at coordinate 5,758 of CAZCWX010000578.1, forward strand.
CAGTCATTCTACCGAACTGCTCCGCGCGAATGCAAAGAGCAACGGCATTGGCGGCGGGCCCTGGCTTTATAAAGAAAAGTCCTACCTCTCGCAACGCCCCCTTTGTGCGGTTGCGCTTCGACATCAGTAAGGTGTGGGGAACATAGACTACGGTAAAAAGAAAGAGAGAGAAGAGTGCTTCTGTCTCCCATTCACCCTCGCCCTTTTACCGCTCTTTTACCGGCATCCACACGCGGAAGGAGGACCCTTTCCCCACTTCACTCTCGACGGTGACCGTTCCCCCCAAGAGGTCCAACATCCGCTTGACGATATACAATCCTAGTCCTGCCCCCGCATAACGACGGGTTGCCGAACTGTCACCCTGTTGAAACATCTCAAAAATCACTGGTTGTATGTCTGGTGCAATGCCAATGCCGGTGTCCATAACACAAAATTCCACCCCCTCGTCTCGGGCAGATACCTCTGTCGTGACCCCACCTTGCTCGGTAAATTTTATCGCATTGCCGAGCAAGTTCTTCAGTACGACCTTGAGTTTTGTGCGGTCGGTGTGTAGCTCCGGCAGTCCTTCTGCTAGGTGCCACTCCAGGGTCAGTCCTGGTTTCGCGCTAGCCAGGTCTTTGGTTTCTTCCTCTAGCTCCGCTGTCAAGTGGTTCACGTCCACCGCTGACACCTCGACCGGGAGTCGTCCTGCCTCCAGACGGCTAGCATCAAGCGTGGCGGAGATGAGGTCGAACAACTCCCGTGCACTTCTGTCTACAGGTTGGAGAGCACTCAGTTGTTCTTCCGTTAGGGAACCGAAGTCGCCTTCAAGCAGCAGATCGGTGTAGCCCATCATGATCTGAAGGGGGGTACGCAACTCATGCGACATCGTAGCCAAAAAGTCAGACTTGAGACGGCTGGATTGTTCCAACTCCTCCAACAGTCGAGCATTGGCGAGGGCGAGCGAAGCGATTTGCGAGATGCCTTGCGCGATACGTTGCTGGAGGGGTGAAAAGGGCTCCGTGCTGGTCCTATAGCCGGCACTCTGTACGCCAATAAGACCCTCGCCCCGTCGAAGGGGGATACACAATACGACCGGTGTGCCGAAAAGCCGCGGGAGGCCCTCTGGCAACAGGGAATGTGGAACAGTTGTGTCAATTTGCACGACCTCTCTGCGCTCCAAACGAGCGAGCAAGTCTCCTACCGACTCACGAGAAACTTCCAACACGCGCACGGCTTCCCACTGCCCCGGAGTATCGCCCCACGCCGCTACCGGAACGTAGACGTCTTTCTCTGGCTCCCAAAAGAAGGTGTGACTGCATTCACACTCCAGCACTTCAGCAGTGAGCTGACAGAGGCGATCTAGCAGCGTCCGCGAGTTCAGGGAAGCGATCAGTTCTTGTCCCATCCGGGCCAACGCCGCGGAAACTTGCGCTTCTTCGCGCAGTGCTGCTTGCTCACGGGCAAGTTGGACACGATAGAAGGCACTTTCTAATACTGTCGGAAGATGATGGAGATATTCCTGAGTTTTGACGAGGTACTCGGTAGCGCCCAGCTTGAGGGTTTGCAGTGCTACTTCTTCATCACCATGGCCGGTGGTGACGACAACAGGGATATCCAGTCCGCGTACTTGACGGAGTTCTTTGAGAATTTCTAGTGCAGTGAGACCAGGCAGGCGGTAGTCAAGCAGGAGGACATCGTAGGCGTTGTTCGTCCCTGGGTTGGGAAGCCGCTGCAATACTGCGGTCCCCGTGGTCACCACTTCAATACGAATGTAGGGGGCGGAACGCGTTACATGACGACATGTCAGGTCAGCATCCATCGCCAAGTGTTCCGCATACAAGACACGTAAAGGCTGGGCGCGGCGTGCTGCCTCGGCACGTGAACGTTGCAGCGCGTGTTCAAGAATGAGCGGCAAACTGGTCAAGTAATCTTGACGTTTGACAACGTAATCGTCAGCGCCAGCTTTGAGTGCCGACACTACCGTCTCATCATCACCCGAACCGGTGAGAATGACGACGGCCAGGGGCAAGGCACGGGTCCGAATGTAAGTGAGCACGGCTAAGCCATCACCGTCCGGAAGACGCATATCCGCAAGGATAAGATCGTAGCCGGGGTCAGCAGGATTGTTTAAGCAGACGAGGGCTTCGGCTTGGGTACTGACAATGTCTAGGCGATGCTGTGGAGCAGATTTGCGGAACTCATAACGGGTCAGCTCGGCGTCACGTGCATCATCTTCAACATACAGGATACGCACCTCTCACCTCGGTGGAGTATTCAGTAATGTCCAGTATACTTCAATTTGTCCTGCTACTTCCACGAACTTCTCAAAGTCTACTGGTTTGACGATGTACGAGTTGACCCCCAACTGATACGCGGCGTGCACATCGCGGTCTTCACTGGAGGTGGTCAGGATGACGACTGGGATGGTACCAAACTGCGCATGAGCGCGCAGGCGGCGGAGGACTTCCAAACCATCAATTTTTGGCAGCTTTAAATCGAGCAGGATGACGACTGGAGGAAGTTCCCCTGCTTCCCATCGGGGTAGATATGCGAGGGCATCCTCGCCATCACGGGCGATTTCGAGGGGATTCGTAAGTTTATGTTTGGCAAAAGCGCGCTTGGTTAAGTCAACATCCATCGGGTTGTCTTCCACCAGCAAAATTGGGCGCATCGGTACGGTCATTGGTCCCTCCGCAGTTCCACATAAAACGTTGCTCCCTGCCCCAGCGCGCTTTCGGCCCACACCCGTCCCCCCATCCGTTCTACGGCTTTGCGCACAATAGCCAGGCCAACACCTGTGCCAGGGTAGTCCTCGCTCCGATGCAAGCGCTGAAAAATGCCGAAAATACGATCGTGGTATTGCAGGTCAAAGCCAATACCATTATCACGCACCCACAGCAAACAGGTACCGTTGGCTTCGTTCCCGCCAATCTCGATACGAGGGATCGGCACATCATGAGTAAACTTGAGGGCGTTTTCGAAGAGATTGCGCAACACTTGGGCTAAGCCTTCAGCGTCAGCGGAAACGGAATCATAGGGAATGTCTACACTCACATGGGCATTGCGGGTGCGTATGTCGTCGGCCCGTTCGGCAACCAACGCCTCAACGAGAAGACGAGGGTTGACACGCCCTGCGTCGAAAGGACGACGTTCGATACGTGAGTATGCTAAAAGATCGTCAATCAACTGTTGCATCTGCTTAGTCGCATGACGAATCGTTTGCAAGAAATGACGGCCTTCGTCGTCCAGGCGGTCGGTGTAGTCTTCCAAGAGCAGACGACTGTAGCCATCGATGCCACGCAGTGGTGCTTTGAGATCATGTGAGACGGAATACGTGAACGTTTCCAGTTCGCGGTTCTTCGCTTCGAGTTCGGTAGTGCGCGCGGCTACCCGTTGTTCCAACTCAATGTTGAGGCTGCGAATCTCTTCTTCTGCACGCTGGCGTTCGCTGTACAGCCACGCATTATCAATCGCCAGCGCCGCACGACGAGCCAAATCCTCAGCCAGAGCGAGGTCAGCTCGGTTGTAGCGACGTGCTGATTCTGCGATGGCAAAAGAGATCACGCCGAGCGTGCGTCCATGGGCCACAAGTGGAATA
>CAZCWX010000579.1:0-3011 GCA_964502465.1 uncultured Enterobacteriaceae bacterium
ACCGGGGAAACGGGGAATGGGGGAATCGGAGAGGGTTTTTTTGTCTCCGGTTCTCCGATTCAGAGCGATAGCTCCCCGTACAGCCGATACGCTCAGCTTCTTCCAGCGTGCCCGTGAACTCCCACTGGCCCTCAGTTTCCGCTAGTCTTCCCTGTGTGAGCAACTCCGTTGGCTCTCTACTGCAGGCACACTTATTTCAGTCCTGCCTTGCGCAGAGCGGCAAGTTGACGTTCTAATACCGCCGGATCTTTGAAGGGAAGCTTCTGTTTCCACACCTCCAGAGAGTATTGGGGATTCAGCTTTAAGACTGCTGCAGCCTCAGCCTGAGCCTCCTCCTGCTGGCCTAACTCGGCGTAGCAGATAGCCAGGCTAAAGTGGGCAGGCACATGCTCAGGGTCAAGGGTGAGAACTCTTTTTAAGAGCGTAATCGCCTCTTCATACCGCCCCGCTACGCGATAGGCAAAGCCTAAGCTGAGGAGGTACCAGGCCGGAGCACGGGGATTCAGGCGCATCGCCTTTTCTATCAGCCCGATGGATTCCTTTGGGCGTCCCGTAAAAGCCAAGATATTCGCCAAATTCACGTAGCCATCAGCCGCATTGGGATCGAGGGCGATAGCTTGCTCTGCTTCGGCGATGGCCTGCTCATACTGCTTGTTCCACAGAGAGATATAACTCAACAGCTGATGAAGGCTAGGCAGGGAGTTATCCAGGGCAATAGCCTGCTGCGCCATTTCACGGGCCTGCTCCGAAGGAACCGCCGTCGCGGGCAAGGAAAAATGGAAGAAGAGACTTTTGATCCCCCCACCCATAATCCCGAGCAGCAGCAAGACTATCAAAGCCACAGTGCCTCTCCGCCAATACCTCTCCTTCAGGTTTGAGGCTGGAGGCTGGAGGCTGGAGGCTGGAGAGGAAACAGAATCAATCTCTGGCTTCCAGTCTTTCATCTCTTCCTGACTGTGGACCTCAGACTCCGCATTTTGGACTGCCGCGATAAAACGGTAGCCTCGCCGATGCACCGTCTCAATGAATTGTGGTGCGCGTGGATCATCCCCCAACACCTTGCGAATCTCTAGAATGGAGTCTTTCACCAGTGCCTCGCTTACATACGTGCCTGGCCAGACCGCGTTCAGCAGTTCCTCTTTGGTCACTAACTGTCCAGAGTGTTCGAGCAAATATTGCAGGACGGCAAAGCTCTTCGGCCGCAGCTCCAGCGCCTGAGTCCCACGCCACAACTGCGCGTTGACCGGGTCTAAGTGAAAAGGAGGAAAGAGAATCGATGGTTCTACCGTCATTGCCCCCTCGACCGAAATTCGACCGAAATTTTATGACTTTCCACTCCTCGCCCGGCTTATACTCCCTTGCACGGGAACAATGCAAGAGGCAGGGCAATGGGGCCACTTGCCTGTCAGTGCACGACGGCAAAGCAGGAAAAGGAGGTGTATGCAGGCATTTGCACGACTTTACTTTGTCACCGAAATATCACCGGTTTTGACTTGCAAATCCAGGAAGAATGGAGACATATTCCGAGCTAATCGAAGGATTTCTGCTCTGTCGAGAGGACAAGGGGGCCTCGAAAAAAATTGGTAGGCGATGATGAATCGTTTCGTTCAGTGTCTACAGGAGTAGCCTGGATGAGCATAGCGAAATCCAGGAATCGATGTTTTCCCCAGATTCCGCTTCGCTTCATCTGAGCTACACCCGCGGTCGGATTGTTCAGACGGAATGAACAATTTGTTCAGTCATTTGTTACGCCTGTCCGATGAGGGGAGAGAACTGCGAGGCGGACAGTAGCTCGTTGTTGCCTGTCAATTACTATCAGGGAAAAGGAGGAAAAAATCATGAAATACCTCGTTACCGCGAAAGCGCGCGCCAATTCAATGCCGGCCGTTTCTGTAACGATGGCCCAAGCCGCCAAGGAATATATCAATGCGTGTTGCGCGAATGGCAGCATGGACTGCGTGTATCTCTTCAGCACAGGCGACGGTAGTGGCTTTGGCATTGTCAACGCGGACTCCCATGAACGCGTCACCGAGATCATTTTGAACCACCAGGCGGCCATGCTCTATGAATGGGATGTGCAGCCGCTGATAGATTTCAACATAGGCGTGGATAAGATGACAGCGCTGCTTCGAAAGCAGAGTTAGTAGCCTCCAGGAAGAATGGAAGAGGACGGATAGTATCCCCCTCTTCCTAAGGTAGCAAACCTATTTGGGTAAGGGGGACAGCATTATTTGTGAAAATCATACGCTCACTGGAGCGGCATGCGGGAGTACTGGTTGGACTTTCGTACGGCCAGGTTTTCTTGGCTGCTGTGTCAACAACCACTCAGCTCAATTACAATTCAAGGAGGTGGGTTATGCCACTCGGTAATGTTCTCGGAGAATTTACTGGCAAAGTTATGTCCGTCAGCCAGAGCGAGCTTGGCGGCGGGCAAAGGCGGATCGAGGTTAACCTCGCCGGCGAAACCACCGGCCAAGTGCGGGGACAGTTTTTTAGCACGATGGTGGTCGAAGGTACGCCCGGCCGCCCGGCGACCTATACCCTCACGGGGGTAGTCCTGGCCGCGTCGGGAGCCGTGATGCAGATCTCCGGGCGCGGGGTCGGTATGCGGACGGGTGAGGGCCATAAGATCCGGTATCGCGGCGCGGGCTATGCCACCAGCGATGACCCTACCCTGGCCGCATTGAACAATGTGATTACGGCCGCTGAGTTCGAAGCGGACCCAGTGACGCAGACGATCAAGGGGGCGGTCTGCGAGTGGAAGTAGTCGTGAGAACATACCTGACGCCGTGCGGGTGAAACGAAGTAGTGGGAGCCAGCTGTAAGGTGGTGAGGTGGTTTCTCTCTTGTCTCTTTCACGTGAGCGTATGATTTTTAGAGGCAACAACCTCGGCTGGTGCCAAGAGACCAGGTGGTGTGTCGAATTTTTCGCAACATATTATGAGTACTCCATCATGAAGCGAATACTCCAAAGCCGCAAAGTTGGCAGAGGTGTACGCGCAGCGAGGGCG
>CAZCWX010000580.1:0-15538 GCA_964502465.1 uncultured Enterobacteriaceae bacterium
GTAACTCAAAACCGCCCTATGGCTGCCTGCATGGGAATTGCCACCAGCCGAGTGGATATGTGGACCTTTGGGTTGGGTTCTGGTCTTGCCGGCTTGGGAGGGGTGGCTTTGTCCCAGATTGGCAATGTGGGGCCGGAGCTCGGACAAGCTTACATTATTGATTCGTTTCTCGTGGTCGTGCTCGGCGGGGTGGGGAATATTGCGGGAACCGTCGTCGGGGGGCTGGGTCTTGGTATGGTGAACAAATTGCTCGAGCCAGTTGCCGGGGCGGTGCTCGGCAAAATTAGTGTCCTGATTTTCATCATTTTATTCATTCAACGCCGCCCGCAGGGGGTCTTTGCTCTCAAAGGCCGCATGGCGGAAGGCTGAGATGGCAAACCCCTCACTACAAGAGATGCCCAGCAGCCCAGAACTTCTGCAGGCGGAGTCATGGGCCGGTACCCGAGCACACCTGCAAGCGTGGCGATTCCGGCTCCATACCCGTCGTGAATGGCTCGTTATCGGGCTCCTCTCAGGCGTTGCACTCATAGTGATCCCCCTCCTCAATTGGCTGCCGGACGCGGAATCGTCATTGTACCTTCCTGATTACCTTATTCCATTATTTGGCAAGTTTATCTGTTTTGCCATCGTCGCGCTGGCGATGGACCTGATTTGGGGCTATGCCGGCATCCTGAGCCTCGGGCACGGAGCGTTCTTTGCGCTCGGTGGCTATGCGATGGGGATGTATTTGATGCGTGCCATGGCGGGGGAAGGAGTCTATCGCAGCGCACTCCCGGACTTCATGGTGTTTCTGGATTGGAAAGAACTGCCGTGGTACTGGTATGGCTTTAGCCACTTTGGCTTCGCCTTGAGTATGGCACTGATTGTGCCGGGAGTGTTAGCGTTCATTTTTGGCTTTTTTGCGTTTCGCTCGCGGATTCGCGGTGTCTACTTCTCCATCATCACCCAAGCGTTAACGTATGCGTTGATGCTGCTCTTTTTCCGCAATAATACCGGCTTTGGTGGAAACAACGGGCTCACCGATTTCAAACGTATCCTCGGCTTTTCGCTGCAAGACCCGCTTACCAAACTCGGTCTCTATCTCGTCTCGGCTATGGTCCTGTTGCTCGTCTATCTTTTGTGTCGATACCTAGTGGTATCGAAGCTGGGCCGCGTCCTGATGGCAGTCCGTGATGCCGAGAGCCGTTTGATGTTTTGTGGATACGATACCCGTAGTTACAAGTTGTTTCTCTGGACCGTCTCGGCAATGATGTGTGGCCTGGCTGGGGCCTTATACGTTCCCCAGGTTGGCATTATCAATCCGAGTGAGATGCAACCCCCGAACTCTATTGAGATGGCCATTTGGGTAGCGGTCGGGGGGCGTGGGACACTCTGGGGAGCGTTAGTGGGAGCATTCCTGGTGAATGGTGCAAAAAGCTGGTGTACCGCGGCATTCCCGGACCTGTGGCTCTATCTGCTGGGCGCGCTGTTTGTCGTGGTGACGTTATTCTGTCCAGGCGGTGTCGTGAGCCTCGTACGTACGACTTCCAAACCGACCTCATCAACAGGACCATGAGCGAGGAAAACCGAGAGCAAACTGGCAGTTTAGTGGGAGCCCATGTTGCCCAGCCTGGAGTGCTTGACACTTCTCATGGCGTGCTCCTCTATGTTGAAAGGGTCACTGTCAGTTTCGACGGCTTCAAGGCGTTAAATAACTTGAACCTCTATCTCGATACCGGGGAATTGCGCTGCGTCATTGGTCCCAATGGCGCAGGGAAAACCACGTTGATGGATGTCATCACCGGGAAAACCCGACCAGATACCGGCACGGTCTTTTTTGGCAATGCCCTGGATTTGACGCAGATGTCTGAATATGAAATTGCCCTGGCGGGTATTGGCCGCAAGTTCCAGCGGCCGACTATCTTTCCTAACCATAGTGTCTACGAGAACCTCGAGTTGGCGATGCGTGCGAACAAGCGTATTTGGTATAGCCTGGTCGCCACCCTGACGGGTGAGCAGCGCGACCGAATCGAAGAAACCTTAGTGACCATTGGACTCGTTACGCAAGTCTACACGCGCGCAGGCTTATTGTCCCATGGGCAGAAACAATGGCTCGAACTCGGGATGCTTTTGGTGCAAGATCCGTTGCTCCTGCTGGTTGATGAGCCGGTGGCCGGCATGACGCAGCAGGAGACCGAACGCACGGCAGAGCTGTTGACCTCGCTTGCCGGCAAACACACGGTTGTCGTTGTCGAACATGATATGGAGTTTGTCCGCAGTTTGGCACGTCGAGTCACCGTCTTGCACGAGGGACAAGTGCTCGCCGAAGGAACCATGGAAGCGGTGCAAAACGATCCGCGCGTCATCGAGGTATACCTGGGAGGGTAATTCGCAAAACTCATGCTCCAGATCAATGGACTGAACCAATACTATGGCGAGAGCCACATCTTATGGGATGTGGCTCTGACGGTGCCAGCCGGGTCCTGTACCTGCTTGATGGGCCGTAACGGGGTGGGTAAGACCACGTTATTGAAAGTAATCATGGGGTTGCTGCCGGTGAGGTCAGGCCAGGTGCAGTTCGCTGGCTTTGACTTGTCTGGTCGTCCGGCTGAACTCCGGGCGCGCCTTGGTATTGGCTACGTGCCACAGGGACGCGAGATCTTTCCGCAGCTCACGGTCGAGGAAAACCTGCGGATCGGACTCACCGCTCGTCAAGACAAAGTGCGGACTATCCCGCAGCGGGTCTTCGAGTTGTTCCCGGTTCTGCAGCAGATGGCCGGGCGTCGGGGCGGAGATTTATCTGGTGGGCAGCAGCAACAACTGGCGATCGGACGGGCGCTGGTGACGAACCCAAAGCTGCTCATCCTTGATGAGCCGACTGAAGGGATACAGCCAAACATTGTCCACGAAATTGGCACTATCATCCTACGGCTGAACCGGGAGGAGAAACTGACCGTGCTGCTGGTGGAACAGAAGCTGCCCTTCGCGCGACGGCTCGCCGATGCGTTTGCCATTATGGAGAAAGGGGCGACTCTGGTGTCAGGCGGCATTGCCGATCTGACTGATGAAGTCGTGCGCCGGCATCTGTCCGTCTAAATCATTCCGTAGTTGAGGGAACACGAGATGCATCTCACTCCGCATGAGCAAGAAAAACTGCTGATCTACGTTGCTGCCCTACTCGCGCGAGAACGGCGTACCCGTGGCCTCAAGCTGAACTATCCTGAAGCGGTGGCGCTCATTACGGCGGCGATCTTAGAGGGGGCGCGGGATGGCAAATCTGTGGCTGAGTTGATGTCTTATGGAGCAACGATTCTCGCGCGCGAGGATGTGATGGAGGGAGTACCAGAAATGATCGAGTTGGTGCAAGTCGAAGCCACGTTTCCGGACGGGACGAAACTGGTCAGTGTGCATCAGCCGATTCGCTAAAAGAGAGCATGCAGCTATCAGCTTTAAGCTTTCAGCAGAGACAGTGAGGAGTCGGCAAGCTGAAACTCCTTCCTCGCTTCTCCTTTTCTCTCTTCTTTTCTTTCTTCTTAGATTGCTGACTGCTGATCGCTGAGTGCTGACTACGAGGAGAAGATATGAGTCGTACACTATCCCGTTCGCACTATGCGGAGATGTTTGGACCGACGGTTGGTGATCGGGTGCGTTTGGCCGACACCGAACTGTTCATTGCCATCGAGCGTGATTTCACCATGTATGGAGATGAAGTCAAGTTTGGTGGTGGAAAGGTTATTCGCGACGGTATGGGGCAATCCCCCATGCACACCTCAAGAGATGGGACCCCAGATGTGGTGATTACCAACGCCGTCATCCTTGACCATTGGGGTATTGTGAAGGCTGATGTTGGGATCAAAAATGGCCGTATTTGTGGCATTGGCAAGGCCGGCAACCCCTTACTGATGGATGGAGTTTCGCCGGAGTTGGTGATTGGAGCAGGAACCGAGGTGATTGCCGGGGAAGGCAAGATCCTCACTGCGGGTGGGATCGATAGCCACATCCACTTCATTTGCCCACAACAGATTACTGAAGCTTTCGCTTCTGGAGTGACCACCATGATTGGTGGTGGGACCGGACCAGCGACAGGCACCAATGCAACGACCTGTACTCCCGGTCCGTGGAACCTGGCGCGTATGCTGGAAGCAGTTGAAGAATATCCGCTCAACTTTGGGTTTCTCGGCAAGGGGAATGCCTCGCGGCCAGAGGTGCTGCGCGAGCAAGTGATAGCTGGAGCCGTTGGACTCAAACTGCACGAAGACTGGGGATCGACACCGGCGGCGATCGACTGTGCCCTTTCGGTTGCAGACGAGTATGATGTTCAGGTGGCCCTCCATACCGATACCCTCAATGAGACAGGGTTTGTTGAAGATACCATTACCGCGTTCAAGGGACGAGCGATTCACACCTATCACACCGAAGGTGCAGGTGGTGGACACGCACCAGACATTATTAAGGTCTGTGGTTTCCCGAACGTGCTTCCTTCCTCCACAAACCCGACTCGCCCGTTTACCGTCAATACCATTGATGAGCATCTCGACATGCTCATGGTGTGTCATCATTTAGATCCGGAGGTGCCTGAGGATGTGGCCTTTGCTGAGTCCCGCATTCGACCTGAGACCATTGCGGCTGAGGATGTGCTGCATGACATGGGGGCATTCAGCATGATGGCGTCGGACTCACAAGCGATGGGCCGCGTCGGAGAAGTCATCCTCCGGACTTGGCAAACAGCACATAAGATGAAAGTGCAGCGCGGACGACTGCCTGAAGAACAGGGGGAAAACGATAACGTGCGGGTCAAGCGTTACCTGGCCAAATATACCATTAATCCTGCGCTGACTCATGGCGTCGCCGATTATGTCGGCTCGATCGAAGTTGGCAAACTGGCAGATGTCGTCCTGTGGCACCCGGCTTTCTTTGGGGTCAAGCCGGAATTGATTCTCAAAGGTGGAGTTATTGCCTGGGCGGCAATGGGCGATGCGAACGCTTCAATTCCAACCCCGCAACCGGTCATCGGCCGGCCAATGTTCGGACATTGTGGCCGAGTTCCCCTGTCTACGGCCTTCAGCTTTGTATCCAAAGTGGCGTATGAGAACGATATCGCGCGACGGCTCCGACTCGAAAAACAAGTGGTTCCCGTACACCATTGCCGTACGATCGGGAAAAAAGATTTGATGCACAACCAGGCACTACCGCACATCGAGGTCGACCCGGAAACCTATGTCGTCACAGCCGATGGACAGGTGCTTACCTGCGAGCCGGCTCGGGTACTCCCCCTGGCCCAGCGGTACTTCCTTTTTTAGGAGTCGCGCATCAATCAGTTGGCCGTTTTCCTATTGTGGTGCAGGCGTCCTCGCCTGCACCACAAGCATTGCTCACATCGTTCTTGTGCGGTTCCTGAGGAAAATTGATCCGCTTTTCACAATTGGTAGCGTTTCATACGGTCGCGCAGGACGTTGCGGCTGATCCCCAGGAGGCGGGCGGCATGAACCTGATTATGACGTGACAGCTCAAGTGCTTTGACAATCAGCAAACGCTCAGCAGTGGCAAAGACATTGCCAGAGTGCTGCGCAAAGAGGCTGTCCAAGGTAATACTAGGAGTCTGGTCTGAGGCCGCCTCGAGATCCTCTGTGCGGGACAAGACTTCGTTCAAAACCAGGTCCTCTGCGGTGATTAACCGCCCGCGTGCCCCAAGTAGGGCTGAAGCAATCAGGTTCTCAAGTTCACGCACGTTACCTGGCCAGGAGTAGGTGAGGAGCTTCTCGCGTGCGTCAGCAGCGAACCCCTGTGGACCTTGCGCATCTGCGCGCCGGTGCACACGCAAAAAATAGTCAGCTAACAGGAGAATATCTTGGCCACGCTCTCGGAGTGGAGGAAGCGTAATACGAACGACATTTAAGCGGTAATACAGATCCTCGCGAAAGCGTCCAGCCCGGATCAACCCCTCCAATTCTTGGTTGGTTGCGGCAATGATGCGCACATCGACCCGTCGAGGTTCCCGTGCACCAAGACGATACAGTTCTCGTTCCTGTAACACGCGCAAAAGCTTCGATTGCAAGATCAGGTGCATGTCGCCGATTTCGTCGAGAAACAGGGTGCCGCCGTGTGCGAGTTCAAATTTCCCCTGGCGGGCTTCAGTCGCACCAGAAAATGCCCCCCGTTCGTAGCCGAAGAGCTCACTTTCGAGCAATGTCTCTGGAATCGCGGCACAGTTGATCGCCAGAAACGGGCCTTTCTCACGCCGAGAGTAGAGGTGCAACGCCCGCGCGACCAATTCTTTGCCGGTTCCGCTCTCTCCAGTAATCAACACCGTGACATCGCGCGCTGCACTCTTGCCGACGATCTTATACACTTCCTGCATGGCCCGGCTGTGGCCTAGGATTGGCACAGCGCCGGTATCCAGGGCCTCAATCGGTGGATCTGGTACGACGATCTGAGGAGACTGCCGCCGCAAAGTTGTCGCGATCAACCGCTTGAGGCCATCGACATCGAACGGCTTGACGACATAGTCCTCCGCATCAAGGGTTGTGGCACGGATCGCAGTCTCTGCCGAGGCGAACGCCGTCATCATAATCACCGGAAGTCCGGGACGGAGACGTTTCAACTCTTGCAGTGTGTCGAGCCCACCACGGCCTGGCATCCGCACATCCATGAGGACGAGACGAAGGGTGTCATCAGTAATTTTCTGTAGCGCTTCTTCCCCTGAGAAAGCGGAAAGGACATCGTACTCATTCCCCAGCACGCGGCGAAACGAGTAATGGACGTTGCGTTCATCATCAACAATGAGGATTTTTTCCATTATTACAGTGGTAACCGGACCACCACTGTGGTCCCTATCCCGGGCTGAGAAAACAGACGGATCTGGCCATTATGGCCTTCGAGTATCCGCTGCGAGATAGACAATCCCAGGCCAGTCCCGCCGGACTTGGTCGTAAAGAACGGTTGAAATAAATTCGCGCGCACCTCTGGAAGGATCCCTCCTCCTTCATCGGTGATCGCAGTCAGGAGGCTCCCGCCGCTGACATGAATACGTACCGTCAGTTTCCCCCCAGTCGGCATGGCCTGGAGCGCATTCAGGAGGAGATTGAGGTACACCTGCTTCATTTGGGTGCCGTCAACCCAGACACGGGGCAAATCTTTTTCTATTTCTTTGTAGATGGAGACTCTCCGAGTCCGTGCTTCCGGTCCAATCAGCAACAAGGTTTCTTCCACGATCTCATCGAGACGATCGCGTTGGAAATGCGGCGGCTTGGGGCGGGCGAACTCCAGGAACTGTTCAATCAACAGCGTCATCCGCCGCAGTTCTCCCTGGACAACCTGCAAGTCGGCGTTAAACGGCCCGTTCACATCCATTTCTTGGCTCATCGCATACACAAGCATACTCACGGTGTTCAGGGGGTTACGTAATTCGTGAGCCAGGCCTGCCGACAATTTGCCTAAGGCTGCCAGCTTTTCCGATTGTCGCAGCCGTTCCCGTGCTTCCATTTCGTCGCGATGTAAGGTGGCGTTTTCAATGGCAATCGCCGACTGACTGGCCAGCAGGGTCAGGAGTCGCATGTCATTATCGTCGAAGCAGCGAGGCTCGGCCGTATAGACGTTGAGCACACCGATGACGGCAGTTTTGGTACGCAAGGGGACAGAAAGGAGAGTACACAGACCTTCGCGCCTAGCCAACTCAGCCATACGGTACTGCATCTCTTCGCGGACATCTATGATGTACAATGGCCGACCAGTTTGGATCACCTCACCCGTCAGGCTGGTGGCCACTTCGCGATCTGGTTGGGCTAAATACTCTTCACTGGCCCCATGCGTAGCGGCTGGACGCAGGGTTCCTGCCTCTTTATCGATCAGGAGGAGCGAGGACACGCGTGCCTCCATCAGACGACAGGCGTGGGCAACGACGCGGTGAAGGACTTCTTCAAGTTGCAGGGTGGAGGAGATTTCGGTGGCAATGGCAAAGAGGGCTTCGAGGCGTTCTTGCGAGGCATTCATCACACAGGCCTTTAGGAGGAGCAGCCCAGAGCTGCTCCTCCTCGTCGAATCGCGGCGTGTGAAAGACGACTTCTATGGTTACGCCTTTTCGGCATGCATGCTCATGGCGTGTGCCCCAGATGGGACCTGGAGTCCTCCCATACTGCCACTCGGATGCATACCGCCAGTGAGTGAAGGCTGGAAGTCTGGGTACGCGACGTTCCCATGCTCACCGATATCGAGCCCTTCGAATTCCTCTTCTGGGAGTACCCGCAGTCCCATCGTCGCTTTGATGATGCTGAACACAATGAAGGCAAAGGCGAAGGTGAAAATCCCAATACTGACAATGCCAATGAGCTGGCTGACGAGTTGGGCACCGCCAGCGAGTTCACCAAAGATGCCAACGGCCAGCGTTCCCCAGATCCCGCACACCAGGTGAACGGAGATGGCGCCAACCGGGTCGTCAATTTTGATCTTATCGAAGAAAAGCACCGAGAAGACGACGATGGTGCCAGCAATGAGGCCAATGAGAACGGCCGACATGGCAGCCATTTGATCCGCCCCAGCGGTAATACCAACCAGGCCGGCCAGAATGCCGTTTAAGGACATGGAGAGATCCGGCTTTTTCAGCACGGTCCAGGAGATAAACATGGCTCCGAGGCCACCAGCCGCAGCCGCAAGGCTCGTGGTCACGAGTGTCAGGGAGACAGCGTAGGGGTCTGCGGACAGCACAGAGCCACCGTTGAAGCCAAACCATCCCAGCCACAGGAGGAACACCCCGATCGTCGCCAGCGGCATATTGCTGCCGAGAATGGGTTTGAGACGCCCGTTAGACAGGTACTTGCCCATACGCGGACCAAGAAGCATCGCGCCGGCTAAGGCCCCCCAACCGCCAACAGAGTGGACAATGGTAGAGCCGGCGAAATCATAAAAGGGAGTGTCGAGCTTTTGCAGCCAGCCGCCACCCCACTTCCAACTGCCGGTGATGGGATAAGACAGGGCAACAAAAATGGTGGCGAACACCATGAAGGAGGACAGTTTGATCCGCTCAGCTACGGCTCCAGAGACGATTGTTGCTGCGGTCGCGGCAAACATGGCCTGGAAAAGAAAATCTGTCCAGTACGTATACCCGGCATTATAGATGTCTGTTCCTTGAGCG
Organism: uncultured Enterobacteriaceae bacterium; assembly: GCA_964502465.1. Classification (GTDB taxonomy): domain Bacteria; phylum Desulfobacterota; class Binatia; order Bin18; family Bin18; genus CAZCWX01. The sequence goes on from CAZCWX010000580.1 coordinate 9,107, forward strand.
ACTTTGTCAGTAACCGCAACCCCGAATCCGGCGAAGGCAAACCACCCAGCCGCCTCTTCCGCAAAGCCAGGGTACATCAGGTTGAAGCCGCAGAGGGCGTACGTCAGCAACCCAATGCAGATAATGAAGGTATTCTTGAAGAGAATGTTCACCGTATTTTTTGCTTGGGTCAGCCCGGATTCGAGCGTGGCAAACCCCAGGTGCATGACAAACACCAAGGCTGCGGCGATCATCATCCACAGGTTGTGCACAGTGAAGAGGGTATATGCCGGAGCATTTTGGAAGGCGTCGTAATCCGTATATTGTGGGGCAGCTTCTTGGGCATACGCCAGGAATTGCGGAGAGAGCGTGGAGACAATCCCCCAGCCGAGAAGCAAAAGAGACACCAATTTCAGCTTGCCTTTCATTCCTAAGAACCTCCTGTGCGCGGAGCACGCAAGAACTCACTCCGGCAACGATAAGAGTAGTGAATTCGTTCCTCGATGCGGTTACAAAGCACTCTCTCCCCGCTCGCCAGTACGGATCCGTATGGCTTCTTCTACCGGGAGAATGAAAATCTTGCCGTCGCCAATACGGCCAGTGCGGGCGGTGGTGAGAATTGCGTCTGTCACCGCCATAGCCTTGCTATCCTCAACCAGGATTTCAATCTTGACTTTGGGCAAAAAGTCCACCACGTATTCTGCACCTCGGTATAACTCCGTGTGTCCTTTTTGCCGCCCGAAACCTTTCACCTCTGAGACCGTCATTCCCTGGATGCCTTCTTTAGACAGAGCCTCTTTGACCTCATCGAGCTTGAACGGTTTGATGATCGCTTCGATTTTCTTCATAACGACCTCCTCATTAGGGTCTGCTGATTAATAAAATGAATACGAGAGCTCCGTAGCGATCGTGTCCTGCCCTCTGAGGAAGCGATACTCAGGTCCGTCTGGAGTGACACGGATTCGCTTCTGAGAGAAAGATTTTCTATCCGACTCGTCGTGGCGGTACTCAAACCGCACATGCAGGTTTTCGGTGAGTTTCCACTTGAGGGTGGTGGTGAGTTCCCAAAGATCCTGGCTGGTGCCGGTACGAGTGCCATCCCTGTCCGAGAACCATTCTGCCCGCTGTGCCAGAGAGAATGCCTCCCAATCGGGATTGAACAAGGCGCCACCAATACCAATAATCCCCGCAACACCGTACCACTCTGCTGTTTTGCTGCCTTCGAGCAACCCGGTTTCTGACCCGTAGTCATAGTTCAACACGAGATCGAGGTACTCAATCGGCGTGTAGGTGAGCACCGTATCGAAAACGCCCCGCTTGGAGCCGCCGCGATCGACCTGCTCTGCGCCGTAGACGCCATTAAACGTCCAGCTCAAAGAGTCCATTGGGGTGAAACCCAGGCTGCCAAGGAAGGTCTTGCCCTTGTTGGAGTCGATGACGTTATCCCAGCCGTTGACCACACCTGCTGTGAGGCTGACCATATCGTGGAGCGGATACGACAAGAGCAGGCCGGTATGGGTGAACGGGATGGCAAAGCCAAACAGAAAAGACCGTGAAATGTTGTAGTTCAGCGGCGCTTCGATCACCTCCGCCCCCAACAAGGTGACAAATTTACCGGCTTTGACTCCTACCCCTTTGCCGAATGGGGCCGTGTAGGTGATATAGGCTTCCTGCAGAGCAAAATTGTTTGTCCCGTTGGAAAGGCTCCCATCTCCAGTCCAGTCCGATTGGATGAGTCCTGCCGTGCGGCCATAATCGACGAGGAGCTTAAACCCCACTCCATCATCTTCTTGTTTCGAAATGGAGAGTTGGGCCAGGTCGAGCGTAAAATTATTGGCCCGAGTGTCGAAAATCCGCAGGCTGTTATTCTTGGAGTCGGGGTTATTGAAGTTATAGTTGTAAGAGCCGTAGACCATGCCGCCAACTTCAATACCTTTCAGTAGCCCTAATCCATCCTCAAGACCTTTGAGGCGCTGCTCTATAGGACCGAGATCAGGGGCTGCTGTTGGGGTTGGGGTAGGAACTGGCTGTGATTTGAGTTGACGGACCTCTTCTTCGAGCTGTTTAATGCGCTCCTGCATAGCCTGAATGGTGTCCTTGAAGAACGCATCATCATCCCCTCCTGCTTCAACCGGCCCTCCCGAAAACGTTAGTAAGGCTGCACAGGTATAAAAAAACAGTCTCCGCATTCCCGACCCTCCTGAAAAAGATATTGCTTCTCCCCGTAATCAAAGGGGGAAACGCTTCAGGCCTTGCAGCAAATGCTGTACCAGGGCGAAAATGCAGAAAAATCTGCGGGAAATTACGAATTTCCTCAGAGAATGTTGGCCCTGTGCCTAGAAGAGCAGCACAGAGCGGCGATTGTGCCTAAACTCTGAACAATCTCCGTTGACACCGAGCAGCCGATCGCTTAGTGTCTGTCCTATCTGCTAGACGAGGTCTCAATTCAATAAGGAGGAGTGTTATGGCAACCCAAGATTTCGAGATGCGGCAACTGCTGAAAGCCTATCGCAAGGGTTTGATTTCTGATGAGTTGTTTGAAGAGCAACTGAAAGAGCTGGGCAACGGCCAGCGAGGCTACACTTACAACGGTCACCACCATGCCACTGAACGGGAGATGATCATGCATCTCCTTGACGAGTTTCGCTGCGCTGAGAACTTCGCGGCTGAGTATCTGAATCGCTGGATCGACGTGAGTGATCAGGAGTGTGTGAAGGGTGGTTTGCGTGCTGTCCAGCACCGTGAGGCCTATCACGCGCAAATCCTGGAAGCCCGGTTGCGTGAGTTGGGGGGCATTCCGCAGTGCACCGTGCCAGCGGAGCGACGAGAGAAGGAGTTGCCATTCTATGCCTCAAGCGAAATGAAAGATATCGCTAAGCTCGAATCGATCGCGGCGCGGCTCAAAGATCCTGCCGCAGCTCTCAAGTCTATTACGGATGTGATTGCGCAGATCGAAGAGGATCAGCAGAGTAAAGAATTACTCCGATCGCTGGTCGATGATGAAATGTCGAGCATCAAATGGCTCTTAGATGCCTGTCAGACGTTGAGCGCGGCCAAGGCGACACAACGCGCGGCCTAGGGGTGAGAGGTGAGGGGTTAGGGATTGGCAAGAATGGAGAAAACCTGAGCTGTACGCCGCTTTTCATACAGGTCTGCAAAAACCAACCCTATAATCCCTAGTCCCCAACTCCTCTCCCATGTCAGGATCCATTTCTCCTCTCCCGATCATTGTTCACTCACTTTCTCCTCTGCGTGAAGCTTGTGGTTCACACTGGGAGACGGTCGTGGGTGAAGTCACCGCTGCGCCTGATCCGGCTTTGGCGGCAGCCCACCTCAGTCGCCTGGCTGAACATGGCTTGGGGACAGGTCACGTCATCGGCTCTCCTGCCCTCTGTCGTGCGCTCTTGCTTCTGCTCGGCTCGAGCCAGCATCTCACCACGGTGCTGCTCAGCCAGGGACAGGGGTGGGAAGCGACGTTCCTGACAGATCTCCAGGCGTCGCTGAAAAGCGTCGACACCCACCTGGCTGCTCTCTACACGCAGTTCCCGCTCGATTGTCCTGAAGACGAATTTCTCCGTGGGTTGCGTACCTATCGCAACCGTGAGTACCTGCGCATCGGGATTCGTGATTTGCTGGCCCTGGCTGCTCTCGAAGAGACCACCCAAGACCTCAGCGCCCTTGCCGAAGCGACAGTCCAAATGGCGTACTCCTATACCCGGGCAAAACTCCGCACGTGGTATGGAGAGGCGGTCTGCGATAACAGCACCCCACAACGGCCTCTCGGTTTTGTCGTCTTCGGTATGGGAAAACTTGGGGGCAAAGAACTGAATTTTAGCTCAGATATCGATCTGATCTATCTCTACGAACGCGATGCTGGCCTGACGACCGGGGGGAGTAAGGGAGCCATTGAACCACGGGCGTTCTTCACGCAACTTGCTCAGGGGATGACCCGTGTCCTGAGCGACCTCGTCTCTGGGGGACGAGTGTTCCGCGTAGACCTGCGGCTGCGACCAGACGGCATGAATGGCCCCATTGTCAATTCCCTGCCCAATACTCTGCTGTACTACGAGTCCTGGGGACAAACCTGGGAACGTATGGCGCTCCTGAAAGCCCGCCCGATTGCCGGCAACAAAGAACTAGGCGAGCAATTCCTGCAAGAGATCGCTCCGTTTGTGTTTCGCCGTTACTTGGACTTTACGACGATCGAAGACATCAAAGAGATGAAAGCCAGGGTCGAGCGTTCCCTGCGCGGTGCCGAACGTGGTCAGCGCAATGTGAAACTTGGTCGTGGTGGCATCCGTGAGATCGAGTTTGTCACGCAAACGCTCCAACTGATCCATGCCGGGAAGGATCCGCACGTGCGAGAGCGGAGTACCCTGCAGGGACTTGATCGCCTGGTCGAAGGGAAATATCTCGCGGCTGGGGATCGTGACAGCTTGCGAGATGCCTATCGGTTTCTCCGTCATGTCGAGCATAAACTGCAGATTGTCCAAGATCGCCAGACGCATTCCCTGCCGGATGACGAGGCCGGCATTCGCGCATTGGCGCGGCGGCTGCGGCTTAAGGAGCAGTCAGCGGTCGGCAGTCAGCAGTCAGCAGTCAGCGGTCAGCAGTCAGCGGAGCAGGACGAAAACCAGCCTCAAGCCTGTCAAGACGAAGTTGCCCTTTTCTGGTCCACCTTGCGCTCGCATACCGCAGCGGTCCATCAGATTTTTCGTTCCCTTTTTCACGCTCCTGAGAAGACTCCTGATGGTCACGAGACTGAGATTGCCGCGCTCCTCCAAGAGTTACACCACGAAGAGCGCACCTTGTGGCGCCTGCAGCAACTAGGGTTTCGTGATCTCGAAGGAAGCTATCGCAACCTGCGGCTCTTGCATGATGGCCCGCCGCATTCTCCAGCATCCCCCAAGCGCCGGAAAATCCTCTATGCCCTCGCGCCGGTCCTGTTCCACGCGGTGTCACATGCGGCGGATCCAGACCGCGCCCTGGCAGCAATGGCCAGCCTCATCGCATCCATTGGCGCGCGCTCCAGTTTCCTCTCTTTGCTGCGAGAGAATCCTCATACCCTGCGGACGCTGATTACTCTTTTTGGGACCAGTGCATATCTCTCGCAGATTTTCCTCCGCCATCCCGAATTGCTCGATAGCCTGGTCCGAGCCGACCTGGTGCACGTGCAGAAGGGTCGCGAGATCATGCAGGCAGAACTGACGGCGCGTCTGGCCGAGGTGGAAGAATTTGAAGATCACCTGGACATCTTGCGCCGCTACCGGACCGAGGAATTTCTCCGCATTGGCATCAATGACAGCAACAGTCTCCTGGACTTTACTGAGGTCAGTCGCCAGCTGACCGATTTGGCTGAGACCTGCCTGGCTGGAGCATACCACATCGCATGCGCTGCGCTCCTCCGGCAACTCAATCTTGCTGCTGTCCCCGGAAGTCTGGCGATCGTTGGTATGGGGAAACTTGGTGCTGGTGAGCTGAATTACAACTCAGATCTCGATTTGATTTTTCTCTACCACGCGGCCGACCAAGACGGGTCGAGTGAGCCCATCAGCGCGCAGGAGTTTTTTACCAAACTGGTCCAGCGGCTCATTTCTGTCCTCCAGGTTCAGACCCGAGAGGGGTACGTCTACAAGATTGATACCCGTCTCCGCCCGTCGGGTCGTTCTGGCTCCCTGGTGTCGTCCTTAGCGTCCTTTGCGCGCTATCACCAGACGAACTCACAATTATGGGAGCGTCAGGCCTTGATTAAAGCCCGGGTGGTGGCTGGGGATCCTGAGCTGAACGAGCCGAGCGAAGCGCTGCTTGAGCAATATGCCTACGGTGAAGCGATCAATGCCGCCGGAGTTGCCGAGATCGATCGCCTGCGCACCCGCATGGAGCAAGAGTTAGCGAAGGAATGGCAGGGTCATTTTAACATTAAGACGGGTCGTGGCGGGATCGTGGACATTGAGTTCCTTGTCCAAATGCTGCAATTACGCTACGGTCAACAATGTACCGCTTTGAGACAACGGGCAACACTCCCAGCGCTCGAGGCACTGCACGCGTGCGGTGTGTTGGCTGATGACGATTACCAGATCCTGACCCAGGGCTATCGATTTCTGCGGACTCTGGAAAATCGCCTCCGCATCGAGCAAGACCAGCCGGTCGAGGCCCTGGAGAGCGCAGGGGAACAGGTCATGGTCCTGGCTCGCCGCCTCGGCTATGACGGAGACGCTGCGGCTGCACGTTTGCTCGCTGACTATCAGCGTCAACGGGAAGCGATCCGCGCGTGCTATAACAGGCTGTTTGCCCGAGAGAAAGGACAGCAGGAATGAGTGACGAACAGAATCAGGCTGTGCCACAGGAAGATTTTGCTACCCTCTTTGCTCGTGAACAAACCGGACCAGCCCTCAGTGAAGGCCAGGTGGTCAAAGGGCGCGTCATTCATATTGGCGCGGACAGTGTGTTTGT
>CAZCWX010000581.1:0-5489 GCA_964502465.1 uncultured Enterobacteriaceae bacterium
GCCATGTTCCGCAAAGTCTACCCGTTTAGTCCGGCGCTGGTGCAAACCTTGATCGCGGTCTCCAGCGTGCTGCAGCGTGAGCGGACCGCGCTCAAGGTGATGATGCAACTGCTCGTCGATCAACGGGAGACTCTCCAGGTGGGAGACATCGTCCCGGTCGGGGACCTGTTTGATGTCATTGCCCATGGCGACGAGGCCTTCAGCCAGGAGATGGCCATCCATTTCGAGAACGCCAAACGGCTGTACCATCGTAAACTGTTGCCGATGTTGGAAAAACAGCATGGACGACGCGAAGAGGTAGAGCGCTTGCCATTCGACGATCCTCAGCGGCTTGCATTCCGTAACGACGACCGACTGATCAAAACCTTGCTGTTGTCCGCTCTCGCGCCGGAAGTCGAATCCTTACGCGCGTTGACCGCTGAACGGCTGGCCGCACTGAACCATGGAACCATCAGGTCGCCGATCCCTGGCCGTGAAGGACAAGAAGTGTTACGGCGCTGCCGTATGTGGGCAGCGAGTGTGGGCGAGATTCGCATTGGTGAGGAAACCAACCCGACCATTGCGATTCAGCTCTCAGGAGTCGACACCGAGGCGATCATTGAACGTGCGCGCCGTGAGGACAATCTGGGGAACCGCAGCCGTTGTGTGCGTCAGATGCTCTTCGCGCAACTCGGCGTCGAAGGGGAAGATGCTTTTGAGCAGTATCATGACTTTCTCTGGAAGCACACCAAGCGGTCCTGCATTGTCCTCTTTCGGAACATCCGTGGGCTACCGGATGCGTCGCTAGAGAACCACGATGAACGGTGGAAGTTGGTCATCGACTTCCCGTTTGATGAAGCGGGCCACGGTCCTCGTGATGATGTGAGTAGACTCCAAACCTTCAAGAGCACCCATGAAGATGGGGCAAAAACCATTGGTTGGATACCAGCGTTTTTCAGTGCGGAGGCGCAGAAGGACTTAGGGTTACTGGTGATTCTCGAACACATTCTGACTGGCGAGCGGTTTTCCCAGTATGCGAACGACCTGTCGCCGCAGGATCGCCAGGCCGCCAAGTCGTTGCTAGAGAATCAGCGGAGTGTCCTACGGCAGCGCGTGCAGAACCATCTCGATGCGGCGTACGGCCTGGAAGCGCTTTCTCCAGGGTCGCTCGACACGGCACACGATCTGGAACTCCACGAGCGCTTCTTCTCGCTCGTGCATGGGTTTGACCTCCAACCACCGGTGGCTGCACATCTGGGCGACGCTATGCATCAGCTGCTGAGCCAGGCGTTGGCGCATGAATTTCCTGCCGCGCCGGACTTCGAGGCGGAGATCAAGAGCAGTACCGTCAGAAAGGTCTACGACCTTGTCAACGAGGCAACGCGGATGCAGGATGGTCGCCTGCTTGTCGATCGCTCTTTTAGATCATTACTCCGGGCTGTTGCGAATCCGCTCTTGTTAGGGGAGATGGGGCACGACGCTACGCATTTTGTCCTGGGACACCACTGGCGACATCACTTCACGAGAAAGGCGGCGGAGACTGGCGGAACGATGAGCGTGCGCCAGTTGCGGCAATGGATTGACGATCCCAGGCCCATGGGGCTGCCGAAAGACGCGCAGAACCTCATCATCTTGCTCTTCGCCGAGCAGACGAATCGGACGTTCTATCGGCATGGCGCGCACTGGGACGCGACATTGACCACGCTGTCAGACGACTGTGAACTGCGTGAGCAAAAACTGCCGGGGCAACTGCAGTGGGATCTGGCCGTCCAGCGTGCTGGCAGTATCTTTGGTCTGGCGATCTCACCCTTGCGGAATGCCAGCAATGTGGCCGATCTCGCCACGCAGGTGCAGCAGAAGGCCCGGGATGCACGCGTTGCGTGTCAGGCATACAGCCAACGGCTGAGAGAACGGCTGGAAAAATTTGGGCTCCAGTCCACTGAGGCCGATCGCTTCCGGACGGCGGGCGCCACGCTCACGTTGGTTGAACAGCTCACCGCCGCCAAGGCTGATGACGTCATCGACATCTGCGCTTTGATACCGATCGCCACAACAGAGTCAGCGATGGGAACATGTCTGCATACCGCCGCGGCGCTGAAGGCAACGCTCGAGGGGACAAGCTGGGAGATCTTTGAAGCAATTGGAGACTTCACGGACGGACGCAAATCCACGGTGGATGAGATTCTTGGTCATGTCACGCAATCCTTGCGGAGCGACGAACACGTCGTGCCACTCGCCCCTGTGCTGAGGGAGGCGCAGGCACAAGCGTTACGGCTCCTGCGAGAGTCCACCAAATCGCCCGAGCCTCCTCCGCCACCACGAGAAGCCATGCCGGTGCCGAAGCCAGGAAAACGAATGGTCAGCCAGGGCGCACAAGAGCATCTTACTGTAGTGGCTGCGAAAGAGCTGTTAGCGAGTCTCGAGCAGGAGTTGCCACAGGGCCGGAGCGTTCACGTGAGCCTGAGTTGGACCATTGAAGAAGAAGGAACGGAATAGTGACCTCGACAGCCCCGACCTTTGGTCAGATCAAGGCGCAAGTGGCCGCCATTCGCCGCAAGATTCCTGAGGCGCGCGTCATCGGGGTTCGCTCCGAGGGGCGCTGGACCGGCGAGCAACGCAAGCAGGACGGGGACGAGACCTACGTGATCGAGCAGTGTGATTCGCCATTAGCCATGCGCCTTGCGCTCCGTGGCGACGGCGATGGCGCGACGACAGTGTTGGTGACGAGTCTCGACAACAAGGACTTAAGTGAGGACATCCTCCTGCGACTCACCAAGCGGAGGCTTTTTCACTTGGAGAGTTGGGAGATCGTGAAGACGTTATTCCAGGCGCAGGCGATCGATCCGCGCGTAGCGCAGCATCAGTGGATCGCTGACCTGCTGATGACCTGGATGCCAGCCGAAGGATATCCACCGGTAAGTAGTGGTTTCCTCGATGCGGAAACGGTCTGGTCACTTCTCTTGCAGCACGGCATGGGTCTGACCACTGAACATCCAGACCTCCAGGCTCTCCTACGCTGGTCAACAGACTTCACTCATGTCGAACGCTACCGGGCAGCCTCAGAGGCCTTGCGCGAGGCTGCCGCGGTGTGGCTCTCAGAACTGGCTGGCCCCGTTGTGCGGGTCGTTTTGGATTGTGTGCTGAGGAATGAGCGTCCGGATGCGCTGCCTATTGGGTTGGCCGCAGGCGTGCTGTTTCATCCACAAGCGGCGGGCCGATTAGATAAAGCGATTGGGAAACTGGAGGAACGCTATCTCGGGGGCGCATCCCCGGATGCAGGAACGATGAGGAGATGGCATGCGGCCGCCTCCGAGGTCGTGCGGTTGCAACTGACTGACCCCAGACAAAAACGACCACAAGTGCAACGAGCCGATGAGATCCTGAGCGAAGTGGGGGCAGAATCGTTTGCCTATCTCAGCGACACCTCTCCGCGGGGATTTGATATGCGTATGGCTCGCTGCGGCGAGCGTTTGGCGGAGACACTGAGCAGCCTTCGACCTCAGATTGTCGACCAGCTGACGAGCGCTCGGCAATTCGTGCTGGAGCACGACCGAGCGAGCAGCGACCCTCGCCGTCTCGAACGTGTCGATATGGCGTTGCGACTGGTGCGCTGGCTTGCTGATACCCCCACCACGCCGACCGAACCCCAATCGTTAGCCGAGGCGATCAGGTATCAGGATTCCGAGGGGAGTTTTGTCGACTGGGCGCGGTTAGCACTCCGGTCTGGTGACCCCGTCCGCGAACTCTCGGAAGCCTATGCAAAACTGTTCGAGCAGGTCACGGCTGTTCGTGAACGGCAAGCATATCGTTTTGCACAACTGCTGAAGGAATGGACGGCGGCCGGCTCAACTGGAGAGCTCATCGTTCCAGTTGAACGCATACTTGAGTCAGTGGTTGCTCCCTTAGCGTCCCAGACTCCGCTGCTGCTCATCATTATTGATGGGATGAGTCTGGCTGTCTGCCGTGAGTTAGTCACAGATCTGACCCGGCACGATTGGGTCGTGCTTTACCGAGAGGGACAAATGAGCGGCGTGATGGCTGGATTGGCGACGATACCATCAATTACCGAAGCGTCCAGAACAAGCTTGCTGTGTGGGCAGTTACTTAGAGGAACTGCCGACGATGAAAAGGCAGGATTTGCCGCACAACCGGCGTTGCTGACCCACTGCCGCAGTGGCTCTCCTCCGGTGTTATTTCACAAAGCCTCTTTGCGAGAAGAGAGCGACGCCGTACTGGCAAGCGAAGTACGGCAGGCGATTGCCTCACCGCACCGTCGTATTGTCGGTGTGGTGGTGAATGCCGTCGATGATCATTTGCTCAAGGGCGATCAAATCGACACGCGGTGGACGCGAGATGAGATCAAGGTCCTGCCAGCTTTGCTCCACGAAGCAAAGATGTCTCGACGTCTCGTTGTCCTCTTGAGCGATCATGGACACGTCTTAGACTCTCAGACAGAGGGGAAACTCTGCGAAGGTGGAGAGCGGTGGCGATTCCCCACGAGCGCGCCAGCCGAGCAAGAACTCCAGATCAGTGGGGCACGCGTGCTGCTTCCAGATGCACACACGCTGATCGCTCCGTGGACCGAGCGGTTACGCTATGGTGTGAAAAAGAATGGGTACCACGGCGGGATCTCCCCGCAGGAAATGATCGTTCCCATCGTTGTGCTCTCCTCACACGACATGTATCCGGACGGCTGGGTCGAGGCTCCCGTGGACACGCCGGTGTGGTGGGATGAGCCGTTGCGTGAGGAAGAACCACGGGAACTGGTGTCACCCGACGTAAAGCCGGTCAAAAAATCTCCGGGGCTGGGACCGTTGTTTGACTTTCCGCAACGAGCAGAAACGGAAGACATGAAACCCCAAATAGTGAAAGCGCCAACCGAAGAATCGCTGCCGGAGTGGATACGTGCGCTGCTAGCGTCGTCAACGCTTGGCGAGCAGAAGACACTTGCCGGGCGTGCGGCGCCGACGGACGAAGTCTTCGTCAAACTACTGACTGCATTAGACCGCCGCGGTGGCAAATTAACGGCAACAGCCCTGGCCCGGGCAATCGATTATCCACCGCTTCGTGTGCCGGGACTGCTTGCCATCCTGCAACGCATCCTGAATATCGATGGCTACGCCATACTGACGCGAGACGAGGCCTCGGACACGGTGGAGTTGAACCGTGAATTGTTGTGGCGACAGTTTGATTTGGTCAACAGTGCGTAGGCGTTTGTCTCTGACGATTGATCACTATGTTAATGAGCCCCCAAAAGCGACAGGAGATTCTTGAAGCGCTCCGGCATGGAACAGTGCCGCATAACAACCTCGACGCCTTTGCCGTCGGTCTCGAGCGCATCCAGCCAACGCTGGATGCGGAATTACGGAATGTCAGCGCAGGCGGGAGCGTCTTCAAGGCGGTCCGTGGTGAGTACGGCTGTGGCAAAACGTTCTTTGCGCGTTGGTTGGCAGACCGGGCGCGGAAAGCTGGTTTTGCCACCTCGGAAGTGCAAATTTCCGAAACGGAGA
>CAZCWX010000582.1:0-6290 GCA_964502465.1 uncultured Enterobacteriaceae bacterium
TGCAGGGGGCAGGTTTCTAGATGGATGCCAGGAAGGCGAGAGATTCTATATGCTTATTTCTACTCATAGAGCCTTGCCTTTGCTAATAGCAGCCCACATGCCTGAATTGCCAGTCTTTGTCTTTTCCCTGGAACCGGCCAATGATGATGCCATCGTATACAGCCGCATGTTTGCGCCGGTCTTTGGCATTGCCGAGGACCCGGCGACTGGTGGGGCGGGTGGACCACTGGGAGGTTATCTCGTTTCCCATGGGGTGGTATCGGCAAAGCAGGCAGAGCACCTGATTAACCTGCAAGGCGTACAAATGGGACGGCCGAGCCGCATTCACATCTCGATCAGAATGCGCGACACCCGCATTGATGAAGTCCGTGTTGGGGGCAGGCGATCCTTGTCGGAGAAGGAACGATTGAGGTGTGAGGGATGGAATCGGCGAGGGAATCGGGCGATGGATCGACCCTGCTGGTTCGGGTGAAATTTAGGTACTAAAAGGTGCAACTCGGGTTTTTCACGGGGTATTTCATAGAAGTCCCTGGGTTCCCACCCGGGAAGTCTGTTGTTCCTCTCTACGGCTCACGGGGACAACCCGTCAGACGGTGCAGAACTTCCAGAACCGCATCGACGTTGGCAAGCACGTGCGACTCGGCGCGCCCGAGGGAGGAGAATCCCAGCGTGGCGAGTTGGAGCTGCAGTACGCGGAGATCGCGACGTCGGAGGGCGAGGTAATGGACGAGATTCCGGGCGCTATCCCGGTAGTTGGCGTGAACCTGATCGAGGCGTGACGCCGAACGTGCCGCGTCGGCAACCATCTCCGCACGGATGGCCGTGAGCTCCTCGATAACGCGCTCGAGGTTCGCATTCCCCAGCCCGGTACAGCTGTCGGTGTATTCCACAGTAAAAAAGCATCCTTTCCGGAGGCCGAACGCCCGCCGTCACACGCCGCCGCCCAAACGTATCCTTTCACGTTCAGCAGAATCCGCAAACGGGCGGCGGTCACGTGCACGGCGTTTGTTAGCCGCAGTCTGCTCGTTCGTGGGGTGCTCCTCCCTTACTCCGTCTGCTTTTGCCATCCCGGGTTAGTCACATCTCGCGGATCAAAATGATTCTCTTGTTCGATAATCTGCCCCTCAGCATTCACCGTAAACCGGTCGGCGACCCGCAAGGTGACTCTCGGATTGACAAGGTGGATCTCCGCCTCCGTGATAATGGCGGTCAGCGCCTCGTTCAGGTAATGATCGAGGACTTGTACCGTCCCCAAGGCAGGTACCAATGGGGGCCACCAAATCGTGCGTAACGCTTCCTTGCCAATCAATGGGTTGTGGACACCCCCAGGCGCAAGCGGAGCGCGCAGCACCACAGTGTCAGCATAGGGAATTGCCGTAAAGTCCTTCTTGGCGAGCGCCTCAAAGTACGCCTCGGCTACTGCTCGTAGTTGTGCTCGTCGCTTGGCGGCAGAGGTTTTTGTTTGCTCGTTCATCGTGCAATTCCTTTCCTATCGCTACTACTTGCTGTTGATGCGGCTAACGCCTCCGCCTCCGCCGCCGCAGCCCACCGTGTCTTTTCAGGTTCAGCAGGAACCGCTCGCGGGCTGCGGTCGCGCTGGTGGCGCTTGTTAGCCAACGCCCCAGCGGGGGAAATCTTACTTCCTCACAGGTCCTGTTGCCCGTGCGCCAAATACGCGGTCAAAGAACTCTTCTTGCTGCAATTGCGCTTGCCATTGGCGATGGCGTTTCACCGATTCCACGCGCTTCTTTCTGGGTAAGGTTAAGAACCGGCTTGCTTCAACCGGTCCGAGTTCCTTGACCAAGACCTCTACCGCTTTCGTAATCAGTTGCTCCTCGTCCGTAAATACGCTGGCTTTCACTTCAGGTCCTCCGCAATAGTAAATTCGACCGGGTTCATTGTTGTCACCGCGACCTTTTCTCTGCGGCACTTCTTCACCAAGCGCTCATCACACGAGATGAAAATGTCGGCTGTGGCCTCAGCAAACGCCACATGCGCAGCATCGGCTAGGCCAAATTTTCTGGCGTGGAGATATTCTGCCCTCGCCCTTGCTGCTGCTACGTCGCATTCAGCCGTTGTTCCAAGTCTCTTCAGCACTGCTACGATCTCTTGTCTTTCCTCCACATCACTGATCGCATTCGCTTCTTCAACATGCACGGGAGAGACAACCATTGTATGGCGTGTATTCTGAAGGGCTTGGAGGATCAAGTAATAGGCATTGGTCTCAAGGTGGATGCGCATCTGGCGTTGGTCATCGAAGGGACGACAAAGAGTGCAAATGTCAAGGTAGAGTCTTTTCGGATTTTGACCGGCCATGCCAGCCTTTATAGATGGACTTCCTGTGCTTTTCTATGACCTTTCTTGTCGTTGGCTAACGGTGAAGCTCAGGGGCGCGCCGCTTTTGGCGCGTCCCCTGGAGCGCCGGGCTGGGCGGCCATTCCTGCCAAAACGCTCTCGCACTCGGGTGCAGGACGGTCCTGCTGGCCTACTGCTTAAGAACAGCAGCCAACGCATCTACCACTCGAGACATGGGCTTTCCAGCAGTTGGAATTGCAACTTTGTCGGCTAACGACGGACTGTACTGAGCAACCGCCTCGTGGCCAACGCTGTGCCAGACGGGAAGAATGACTTTGCGTCCTGACATCTGGCGAGTTGTTAGGCCATCGAGTTCATACTGCGGCCAATCCTTCGCGAAGAATGCAGGAGATAAGATGACAATGCCATACCGGGAATTTGCCAACCCGTGGTCAATGGAGCGACGCAAACTGTCACCGATGGTTAGCGTGAACTCGTCGAACCAGATCTCAAACCTTTTTTCCCGTAGTCCTTGGGCCAACGGTCTCGCTATGGAGTCCTTATCCTCGCTCGCATGGGAAATGAAGGCATCGTATTGCACCTGCGTGCTTGCTGCAGGTGAAACTTGACTGCTCCCGCTCGCGGCCGCACTTTCAGGTGACTGAAGCATGTCGAGAACGAACTCAAGTCTTGAAAGTTTTAGCTCGTAATTCTCGATCTCATCGTTGGCGTTCATGCTGAACGCCGCGGGCGAGTGGACGTCCCATTCCTGAATAATTTCGCTATCTGCAGGCAAGGTTCTACGAAGGACCTCCAATGTTCGAAGGTCGAGATCCCGCAATTCGGGGTAGCCGACACGATAGTCAGGATGCTCAGCAAGAGAATAGTCTTTTTTCAGTGCCTCGTTCAGTTTAATAAGGCGTTGACGCATTCGGCGCATTGACGTAAGGCACGCTTGAACTTCGGCTGCACTCATATCGTTCGCTCTCCCATTTCAACAGGAATTACGTTTCCGATGACCGCCCAACGATGAAGCTCAGCAGCCGGCGGGGCGGCAGAGAAGTTGAACCCTGGAAAGCCGTAATGCCCCGCTGGTCTGCTGCAGCGCCTGGTGTACGCCCGGCATGGGCGTGAGTTTGTGGGGTGTAAGTCCCCTGTAGGAGGTTCACTCTCATGAGCAAAAGCATACATGAGGATAACTACGAGTCCAAGGCAAGGGCGTCACCGCGAGGTGAGGTCTGAAGGAAGCCGGCGACAGCACTGCGAGGCGAGGAACACGAACGACATAGAAGGCTCACTTCCCTGGGACGAGTTGGCACAACACAACAAAGTCCTGTGAACCGGGGGATCGGGTAAATGTCGCGCTTGTGCAGTGATAACTCACGTTCTTATCCGGGGAGAGCTGCGTCGCGTCCTGGGAAGTGGCGTGCCACGGAAATTGACTGAGCGTGCGAGCAATCGGCGCTGACCCCGGCGCAGCAGTCAGCAGAGGTCATACTAGCTCGGGGCTCCCTTCAAGGGCTCAGAGTGAAGGACCGAACAGGACGGACAAGGAGGAGGGATGACCGCCTCGACAAAGCCAGGCCCGCACCGGGCAACGGCTCTACGGCGGAAGGTCATCGACCCAGCCTTGAGTGAGACTTTCTCACTTCATCATCCGACCTGAACCGCCTAGTGCGGACCAGCATGCTAGGTGGTGTGGGGGCTGGGGAGGGCGACCTCCCTGGCTACCCGATTCGGCGTGCTTCTCGGCCAGCTGCTCCAACCGCTCATTCCAGTTCAAAGGTTACCGTGACATTCCCCTTACCGACCGCGTCGGCGAGGCCCGAGGGATCGTCGATCCGCCCAAGCCGTGTGTAACTGTAGGAGGTCTCGAATGTCTTGTAAAAAAGCACCAAACTATTGTTCCCGTAGAGCATGAGATCACCACTCTGGATCGTACCGGGACTGACGGCATCCATGGGAAAGGGAGTGGAGAAGTGGTAGTACTTCTCATTGCCGTTCAACTCAGTCATGCTCAGAGTCAACGGCAGTAGCGCCTTGAGCTTAGCCACGGTGGGATTGTCTTCGAGTTTGGCCTTGAACGTCTTCGATCCGAGTGTGATTGTCATTCTGCGATCCGTGGCATTGTTGGGGACTTGGGCTCTACTGCTCGCCGGGCGAGAAGCATCCGCCTTCTCAACCGGGGCGTTCTTGTCGCATGACGCCAATCCGAGAAATAGGCCCGCTGTCGCAATTAGAATCAAGCGCGATGTATTCATGGCGATTGCAGTTGCCTCCGTGACGCTGCGTGCAAGGTGTCGTCGGGTAGGTCTCGGATACCATCGACCGGTCAATCTTGGCCGATCTGCGCCATCTGCTTCGCATCCATGCGGCCGCCATAGATCTCGACCCGGGAGAAGGCCGTCTCGAGCTCGCGAACGTCCGCTGGCGTGAGTTGGACGTTGACCGCGCCCATGTTCTCGCGCAGGTGATCCATGTTGGTCGTGCCGGGGATCGGAACAATCCACGGTTTCTGCGCCATCAACCATGCCAGCGCGATCTGGGCAGGCGTTGCGTCCCGCTTGGCGCCGAACGTGGTCAAAATCTCGATGATCGGCTGGTTGTTCTTCATGACCATGGGGGAGAAGCGCGGGAACGTCGCGCGCAGATCGTTCTTCGGATCCATGGTGGACTGAACATCCACATTCATTGTGCCGGGCAGGAAACCTTGTCCAAGTGGCCCCCATGGAACGAATCCGATGCCAAATTCTTCGCATGTCTGCAGGACACCGTTGAACTCGACGCTCCGTTCGAAGAGCGAGTATTCGGTCTGGATGGCGGCGACCGGTTGAACCGCGTGCGCGCGGCGAATGGTTCGCGCACTCGCCTCCGAGAGTCCCAAGTGCAGGACCTTCCCGGCCTTGATCAGGTCCTTGACCGTACCAGCCACGTCTTCGATCGGCACGGTGAGATCGACCCGGTGCTGGTAAAGCAGATCGATGCGGTCGGTCCTGAGACGCTTGAGCATTCCCTCGACGGTCTTGCGGATATGTTCCGGCCGGCTGTCCAACGCGTTCGTGCCGTCGATCTTGAAGCCGAACTTGGTGGCGATGGCGACCTTGTCGCGGACCGGTGCGAGGGCTTCGCCGACCAGTTCCTCGTTGACGTAGGGACCGTAGACTTCCGCCGTGTCGAAGAACGTGACGCCTCGATCGTAGGCGTCGCGAATCACACGGATGCCCTGGGCCCGGTCCACGCCCGGACCGTAGTGGCCGCCGCTCAGGCCCATGTTGCCGAACCCGAGTTCCGAGACTTCCAGGCTGCCGAGCTTTCGGGTTTTCATCTTGTCTCCTCCTTTCTCAAGTTCCAGAGAGTGCGCTGTAGCCGTAACGGCGGTGAGCAGCTGCGCCGACGCCAGTCCCGCCGCCGCGAGCAGAAACTCACGCCGATTCAGCAGTCCGGGACCGCGCTCCTGGCAGGTATCGTCGTTGTGAGATCGCATGTCATGACTCCTATTTGGTGCCTTGTCCTTCGCATGCCGCCGAGTTGCGGGCGGACCTCGTCAGAGTAGCCAGCGGCTTTCGCAGCCCGGAGTCCTCCGCCGCCGAACGCCCAAGCGCACCGCGAGCTGCCCACATGCACCCTTTCAGATTCAGCAGAACCGCAACCGGGCAGCGATGCGGTGGCGCGTGAAGTTAGACGACGTCTCAGTTTTGTTTTTTCACCTTGGTTTCCTGAAAAGCTTTAACGTATATGAGCAAGCCTGAGCAGCATTATCAAGACTCGGCATCAATGAATGTCTTGTAATATCCATGTCGTACAAGGCTTGAAGCAGTTCATGCGTTTTTAACGTTGGTAAAGATACCCGTATAAGACTTTGCTGAAGTCCAGGAGTACTCTCGACAATATCTTCAAGAGAAGGCCATTGCTTATGATCTAAAAGATACCTGTTCGCTTTCGGCATATGGGTGAACAAGCCTTTCTGGACTCGTAGAAAACTGTTGTCGTGGCGT
>CAZCWX010000583.1:0-3789 GCA_964502465.1 uncultured Enterobacteriaceae bacterium
CTTCTCGCTGCCTTCCCGATACATCAAGCTCGATCCGCGTGGTCAGCAGGAGAGGAATGTCATCGATGATGCGGCGGTAGATCCGCAATGCAAGTCGGTCCTCAGTGCTCTCCTTGCCCTCTCCTTCTGTTCCCATGCGTCTTTGCAGCCACAGCCTGCCTTCAGTATCGAGATCAGGAAAATCAACACGGCGATCATTAATGGCCACCGAAATAAGCCCAGTCTCCTTCGGAATCGGTAACGCTTCGGGTAGACGGTCCCAAATGAAGGCACCGCTCAGCGTGTGACTTCCGGTCCGTACATAAACATGCGGTACCCCATTCCGTTCGCCAACCACTGTTGCCTGACCATCCAACTCAACCCCTTGTGGCCAGAGGGTGCTGTTGCCGGGCAAAGGGACCCACCCATCGCTCAGCACGAGCCACTGTTGGGCGAACGTTCCCCCTCGAGCGCCGAGTTGCAACTCTAAGCGAGACGGTCAACTACACTGACGTGTATCACCGGCGTTGTAGAGAAAGGGGCAACGTTGCTGTTCGTGCCCTTGTAAGACCCATGGGATCCACGGCTGGAGGGGCTCAGGGACATCCTGTGGGGAGAGTGGAGCTGCGTCAGCAGACAGGGGAAGAGAAAGAAAAAGGGCAATGAAGAGGAGCCAGCGGCGCAGGATATTCATTGTTGAACCCTATCTTTAGCGCGAGTTGACCTAGAAACAAACAGGGCCGCGCAAGAATCAGAGTCTTGGCCGCAAGGAATAAGCGCAGCGTTTTGCTCTCAACTGCCCAACGGCGAAGGAGACTGGGGTGTCCTAGACATCCAGGCCTGTCTTTTCAGACGTTCAAACTGTGCCTGGGCGTCCGCTGTTGGCATCAAGCGCAACTGTAACAGCAGCGCCCAAGTAAGAAAGCCGCCAAAGATGGTCCATGAAGCGCCGAGGAAAAAGAGGACGAGCCCGGAGATTCCCACGGCCTCTGCCAACGCCCAACGAATGATACTATATGGTTGGTACTGATATTGGGTGAGTTTGGCCAGCAGTGGTTTTGCCGAGGTCATCACGAACGAGAACAATAACCCCACCACACCGAAAAGCGGAGTCAACACGGACAACAGTTCTGGAGCGAGAGGGGGTGCTAACGCTGATTGTACGAGCAATCCGACCAGCGCGTAGATTCCCAGTGATCCTGTCAATGCTGCCCAAAGAATCCAAAGCACTGTTTGATTCGTCGGCTGCAGTTCTCCTACAGATTGTCCCTCGTCGTGTTGTGTCACGGTTCTTCCTCCATCTTCTCAAGCACATCATCGGGAGAACGTCACGAAAGTTTATCTGCACCTGCTTCATCACGTGTCAAAGCGTTGCCGCAAATGCGGCGGCATCAAAGGGCAGGCTTCAGCAGGCCTGGAGAAGAGAACATGGCGCACCCGCGCAACTCCGTTGTAGGCACCATCCAAAATGACAGCGGGGATAACGGTTAGCACAGCACCAATCACCCGCCAGACCCCGCCAAGGCGTTGTAAGATGTGGAGAATCGCAGCAGATCGCGCCAGCAACATCCCGGCGGCAGTACGGACAACGATACTGTCAGGAAGACCAGCTCGGTGGGGCTCTGGGATGGCAGTACAGAACGCCTCGCTGCCGAGCGGGGCAAAGCGAAACGTGTCTCCACTGCGGTCTTCTGCAAGCACGAACCGTATCGCACGATGACACAGGCCGCAGTGCCCATCATAGAAAAGGGTCTCCGTCGCCGCCACCGCTCGTTTTGGTTGCACCCATGCAGGGTCAAAGGTAAACAAGTGCAGCATCACCATGCCGAAACTCAGGTCGGCAAAGTCGATCAACACCATGAGCGAAAGGTGCATGAGCAACATGAGCCCCCACAACCAGGGCCGCAGCAAGCGAAAGAGCGCCAGTGGCGCAAAAGCCAGCTCGCCAACAAGCGATCCCCAGGTGGCGAGTCGCCACATTCCATCAGGAAGGGACAATAACATCTCTCGGATCAACCCAGGGCGGGCAAGTGGATTCTCCAACACCCGCACCGCAGCCGTTCCGTCTACCCAGGATGGGCTCACGAGTTTGGTATACCCACTGTAGCTGTACCCCACTGCCATCAAAATCCAGGCAACAGCATAAATGCTGCCAGGCATCTGCCATGAGCCAACAGGATCAACTCGATCACGTGCAGCCCATGACCCGTAAGGTGCTGGGGGAAGACACGCATGGGCCAGGAGGAGCCAGCCGACATATGGCAGGCTGGGATTCGCAATCAGGGGATTTCGACCAAAAAGACAGGCCCAGATGTACCATACAAGAATGGCGGCGACACGGTCGTAATAGCCGATGGCGAAAAACACACTGCCTCCGGCAGCCATTACTAACAGTGCTGTCACGAAGGCAGGGGAATCCCACACCGCCAGGATGTTGGGAAACACATAGATGAGTGGGCTTGCGGAAGCCTGCGGCAACACACCCTGGTTGGAAAAGAGTTCCGTGCCCCACGGAATGAGTTGCCCAAAGTGAATAAAAAGGTACGCTCCAAAAATTACTCGGAAGAGGCTGTATTGCCCACCAGACCAGCCGTTGGTCATTGGCATGCCGGCTCCAACACCCGTGGAAGCTGGCCCATTTCCGTTCCAGGCAAAGACTCAAAACGAACGCGCACCTGACCAGCGATAGAGGTCGGATCGATCCCGAGTTCTTTGAGCAATGGGGCCTCTCCGCAAAGAGCATATTTTGTGACCGCCAAGAACATCGGTTGAGTGCGAGGATCGGTTGCCAGCACTGGTCCATACGCTAATGCAGCACCATACACGTTCCGTCGGTTGTACGGACCAGCCAGCCGCGCGTATACTTCAGGTGTTAATTGGAGCGAGTGTGGTGATCCTGCGGCCTCTGTCCATTCTACAAAGAACCGAGTCGAGTATGTTTCAAATCCCTGCACCGCAGAAAAGACCTTAGGCGCAGGCGACGCGGTGGTCGCTGCCCCAATTCCTCTGAGCGCAGGTAGACCACAGAGATCACCAACCATTTGCATAAGACCAACCATAAGCAGAGCAATTGCTGCATACGTCATGACGAGATCCTGGCAAGAGTGAGTTGTGGCGTTTCGGTCACGTCCACCCCACGTAGCATCTCAAGGAGACGGTGCTCGCCTTCTGAACCAAGACCACAACGGGCCTGCCACTGACGGGGATTATGAAACGTCCCAAAAAGCATGTCCCACAGCGGCAAGTCGGCAAAGTTATACGAGTGCAGTCCTTCCTGATGGTGGACACAGTGACTTTCTGGACGCTGGAAGAAGAAGCCAAGCCAGTATGGGGTGCGCACGTTCCAGTGATAGAAGAGTTCGGCAAGTCCGCTGAGCAAGACTGCACCGACTGCAGCTGCTGGGCTCAGGCCAACCAGGAAGTACACGATCGCACTTGACAGGACGCTGTTGATAAGAATCTCGAACGGATGCTTATAGAAACTGGTAATGACCTCGATCCGTTGTGGGCTATGGTGCACCTGGTGAAACCAGCGCCAGAGAAAAGAGCATTCATGTCGCCAGCGGTGCCACCAATAGAAGACAACCGTGATAGCCAGGTAGCCAACAATCGCTCCACCGGTCACGCCGAGCCTATCGGCTGACCAGGGGCGATGCCGTATCATCCAACCGTCCCAGGCCACACCAGCGACGAACACCATGGCTCCCTGTACTGCATTCAGTATGAGAGCGCGTGTCCACCAACCAGTCACCCGCGACCACTTCCGCCCCGGCCGCATCATCTCACAAACGATCATCACCATGCCAACGC
>CAZCWX010000584.1:0-28571 GCA_964502465.1 uncultured Enterobacteriaceae bacterium
ATGCCGCCTGAGCGATTTCCTCCTGATGATCCGCGGGAGTGGTTGAACCGCGCTCGCAGCAATCTGGCTCGGGCAAAGGCCAAGATTCCTGATGCCTACCTGGAAGACCTCTGTTTTGACGCTCAACAAGCTGCGGAGAAAGCGATCAAAGCTGTTCTGCTCAAGAAAAAGCTCTTGTTTCCTTACGTCCACGATCTAGCTCGGTTATTCACGTTACTGGAAGAGTCAAGAGAAGAGATTCCTGAAGAGGTGCGGCAAGCAGAAGATCTCACACGGTATGCGGTTGTGACCCGCTATCCTGGACTCGCTGAACCTGTGACTGAAGCACACTATCAGGAAGCGGTTGCAAACGCAGAGGCGATTGTCCGTTGGGCTGAGACAGTGGTTGGCGAAGGGGGAGACCAAGAGGATTCCGAGTGAGCACTGTCCTATCTTCGTCTGCGGAGCGGGAGATATACCCATGAATAAACCACGCATGATGTATTTTGAAGAAGACGATGTTCTCCATCTCTCGATAACGGACGAGAAAGAAGCAGGGAGTGTGGAACTGGCTCCGAATGTCACTGCGGAACTGAATGAGAAGGGGGAACTTATTGGCATCGAAATTCTCGATGCAAGCCGGTTTGTACGAGATTTCGTCTTGGAAGTTGCACAAGCCAAGATGCTGAAATGGCCTCCACAACAGGCTCAGGATGAGTAGAGCGTATTATGGCAGAAGCTGCCGCCATTCTAGAGTCCGCTGCCTCGAAATCGTTCTTAATCCCCTCAGCCACGCAACGCCGACAACAGTGGCGAGGATGGAGATCCAAGGGGCAATTGATGCGGTGGAGGTGCTGAAGCTTTAAGTAGAGAACGGACCTGAGACGACTCCGCCCATATGTCCATCTTCGCGTCGTGACATACCCGCTCGGTCCGTGGTAAAATAGATAACGGCAATAACGGAGGTTGGATATGGTTCTTGACTGGTCCCAATGCCCCGCTGTGGAGAGCATTCCCGGCAAGGTCAGCGGCGCGTGGGTGTTTCGTGGGACACGCATGCCGGTTTCTATTGTCTTTGAAAACCTCGAGGCTGGAGCGAGCATCGAGGACATTGCTGAATGGTTTGACATTACCCCCGAACAAATCAAGACCGTGCTGGAATTTGCGGCGCGTAGTCTCGACGCGCCGGCGGCTGAGCAGCCGTGATGCGTATTCTCTTCGATCACGGCACGCCTGCTCCACTTCGCGCTTCTTTGGCAAACCACAGCATCACACGCACACAAGACCTGGGATGGGACCGGTTTAGCAACGGTGAATTGTTGATCGCAGCAGAACGGGTAGTGCTGTCCAAGTAATGCTGGCAGGCAAGCACGGCTCCGTAACGTATTGAATAATCATGGTGTTTGTAGGAAGCGATCGGGGCAGAGCATTACCTGCATCGCACTACCAAGGAACAATCCTCAAGAGTGAGTAAGGAATTGAACGCAGCCGCTTTGTGCTTCGACTTCGCTTCCGCTACGCTCAGCACGAACGGCCAATGGTATGGTCAAATAGCGATTTGATCTTGGCTAGCGGTTTGTTTAACTTTTTCTACTGGCTACTGAATGTTGACTACTGACTACTGTCAAGAAAGGAGGGACTTATGAGTTACGACCTACTAATTAAAGATGCTCGCATCTGTGATGGAACGGGGAAGCCGAGCTTTTATGGTTCGATTGGCGTACAGGCGGGCAAGATCGTCGAGGTTGGGGAAGCTGTAGGATCTGCTACCCGCACAATCAATGCCGATGGCTTGGTGCTCGCACCAGGATTCATCGATATTCACACGCATTACGACGCGCAGATTTCGTGGGATCCGTTGCTGACCTGTTCTAGTTGGCACGGGGTGACCAGTGTCTTAATGGGGAACTGTGGTGTAGGCGTGGCGCCCTGCCGCCCGAACGAGAAAGAGATTGTTTCCTGGGATCTGGTCAACGTTGAAGCGATGCCGCAAGAAGTGCTGCTGAATGGCGTTGCCTGGGACGAATGGGAGAGCTTCCCAGAGTACATGCAGGCGATCGAAAAGCGGGGCATTGCCTTAAATGTCGGTTTTCTCGTGCCGCTCTCGAGTTTCCGGTACTACGTGATGGGTGATGCCGCCTCTGAACGTGCAGCCAACGCCATAGAACTCGAACGCATGACGTCGCTATTCCGTCACGCAATGGAAGCTGGAGCATATGGCTATTCGCTGAGTTTACTGAATCAGCACATCGGCTACCAAGGCAAACCGCTTGCCAGTCGTTTAGCAACCAAAGAGGAACTCGGTGCTCTCGGTCGCGTGATGCGAGACCTGCAACGTGGGGTGATTGAAATTGCCCTCACTCGGAGTGTCAGCGTCCTGACTGAAGAGGAACTCGATGTGCTCATTCATATGGCCACTGAGAGCCAACGGCCAGTGACATGGCTGGCGCTCCTTGGACGGTCAGACATGCCTGGCGTCTGTCGTAAAGCGCTGGATCGGATTGAGCCGTTATTGCGCCAAGGGTTCCGTATCCCGCCGCAAGTCACCCCGCGCCCGATTCAGCAATATTACACCCTGAAAGTCCCGTTCATTTTTGCCAGCCTCCCATCGTGGAAAGAGGCGTTTAACCGTCCGGTTGCTGAGCAGATCGCCCTGTACCGCAAGCCTGAGTTCCGTGCGGCCTTCCGCCGTGATCTGCAAGTCGGGGGGGCGATTTTTACCAATCAATGGGACCGGGTGCACGTGGTGCGGGTCGAGCGCGAACACAACACCCGCTACCTGAACAAGAGCATCGCCGAAATCGCAGCGCAGTGGGAACGTGACCCGGTCGATACGATTCTTGATCTGGCGATTGACGAAAACCTGGAAATGGGGATCACGCTGTCGGTCATTAACACCAATCCAGACGAGGTCCGAGAACTGATCACCCATCCGGGGGTGCTCATCGGTCTGTCTGATGCGGGTGCCCATGTCGATCAACACTGCGATGCCGGTGTTCCGACCTACTTACTCAGTGAGTGGGTTCGCAAACGCCAGGCGCTGACTTTAGAAGAGGGAGTGCGACGGCTCACTGCCGAACCTGCCGCCTTTCTTGGGCAGCCGCACAAAGGACGAATTGCTCCCGGAACGGATGCGGATCTCGTTGTCTTTGATCCGGATACGGTTGGCTTGTATCCACCCGAGTGGGTCAATGATTTACCCGGCGGGAAACCACGGCTGATCGAGCGCGCCATCGGCGTCCACCACACCGTTGTTGGCGGAGAGGTGCTGTTTTCTGAGGGCGTGTACCAGGGCGGATTGCCGGGGCAAGTGATGCGACCAACGTAAAAGGAGAATGAAACGGAGAACCGGAGACGGGGAGAACCGGAGACTATAAGGACCTGGGCAAGAATAACTGGGTCAATTCTTGTGGTGCGGGCCTCTGGCCTGCCCTTCACAATGCAGGCGGGACGCCTGCACCACACTATGAGAACGATCAACTTATTTCTGCTCGGCCCCTAAGATCCTCATTCGCCGATTCCCCGGTTCTCCGATTCGCCGATTCCTTTCTCGATCTCCGGTTCCCCGATTTCCCGGTTCTTCTGAGAGTTGCCTTCACCTTGACAACTAGCGCCCTTCTGGCGTATGAGGTTTAGAATGAACACTCACTCAGAATATATCGGAATTTGTTGGAGAGGGCGGAGCGAGTGAAAGGACAAGTACTGCGGAAGAGACGTAAACTGGCTTCTCAGGTCATGGATGAGAAACGCCTGTTAGACGGGAGAGAGCGTATTGCCACTGCAGCAGCCAGTCTCTTCCTTGACGGCGGGTATCACAGCACCAGTGTGCGGGAGATCGCTCAGAAGGCAGGTCTCAGTGTCGGCTCGGTCTTTAACTATTTTACCAGCAAAGAAGAAATTCTGTTCTTTTTGTTCTCTCGCAACCAAACGCGCGCAGAGGCCTCGTTACGAGACCAGCGGGCCGAATTCGAGCGGCTGAAAGAAGAAGGGGTGAGCCCAGAAGATCTGCTCTTGTTGGCCTATGAATCCTATGTCCGGCTGATCGAAGAGTCTCGACGCTATACCGTGTTGGCATACCAGGAGTTCAAATCCCTCACTGTTGCTGAACGCCGTCGCCTTCTTGAAGGGGAAGAACGTATTCAGCACTTTCTTGAAGAGGTTATTGCCTACGGGGCCGAGCAGGGGGTATTTCCTCCTGGGGATATCGATCTCAAAGCCCATTGCCTCATGATGCTTGCACAATCGTGGGCTGTGCGCCACTGGGCGCTCAAGCGTTTTACTAGGGCAGATGACTATTTTACCGCCTTAAAGCCAATTGCGCTCGGTGTGGTCAAGAGTAAAACTTTGCAGCCGAACAGCGTTGGCATGACCACCATAACAAAACCGCAGGACTCAGAGCCAGAACAACAGATCAGAGAGACGTTGCCGTAGAATGTCCCCCTTAACTCTGCTGCACTCAAAAAAGGAGGGTGTCATGAGTGAATATGCTCTCATTATTCGCAACGGTACCATCGTTGATGGCAGCCGGCTGCCAGCGTATCGTGCGGACCTTGATGAAGGGTTGAAGACTGAATTCGGCCTGATCGACTTTGTCAACGGCGACAAGTACGCCGTGGGCGAAATCCTCTGAGCCTGGAAGATGCGCACTCATGTATGATCTCGACAAACTGGGGATGAAATTATGATCCCCCAGTCTATTCCAACGATTTCCCTGGTGGGGAGCGACGGCTCATCCAGAAGCCCGTTGGTCCATTGCACACTCTGGTGAATGGCATAGAGACCTGCGAGGATGGAACGTGCACGAACACCCTGCCGGGTAAGCTGCTGCGTAGCACGGACGTGTCTGCGTAAGTGGCTTGGGGAACCCCGGGATGTAAGGAGGGGAGGGCTGCCTGCGAGCCCTCCATCCTGGGGAGTTTGACAGAGCAATGAGCTATCAGCACTCAGCAATCAGCCCTGAACCACCTATCGTTCAGCATGATACACCCATGGGCTGTTACCCTGAGCGTTGCGAAGAGGCTCTATAAAATGACAATCGACTATGAGGAGTATAGGCTGGGATCGAAACATTCCCGGCTCAGTGAGGCGCATGACTGGTTTTCTCTTTGATGTCAAAGTACTCGAACTCGCTGACGAGAAGGGCGAATTCTGTGGCAAACTTTTAGCTGGTGCTGGCGCTGAGGTGCTCAAGGTTGAACCCCCCGGGGGGAACTCGACGCGTGCACTCGGTCCCTTCTATCATGATGAAACCCATCCAGACCGGAGTCTTTACTTCTGGCATTATAATTTTGGTAAACGCGGGGTGACACTCGATATTCACACATCAGCAGGAACCGCAATGCTCAAGGAGCTGATTGCGCAGAGTGATGTCCTGCTTGATGCCTTGCCCCTCAGCACCTTGGAAAATCTGGGGCTAGACTGGGAGACCCTTCAGCAGTTGAATCCCCGCTTAATCTATCTGGCCTTTACGCCCTTTGGTCGCACTGGCCCATGGCGCGATTACAAAGCCTCTGATCTCGTTCATCAGGCTCTGGGTGGTCAGATGATGTGTTGTGGCTACACCCCGAAAGAAGACGGAACGTATGACACACCACCGATCGCTCCGCAGATGTGGCACGCCTACCATATTGCCGGGAATCAGGCCTTCATTGCGACGGTGGGGGCGTTGATCGGTCGGGAAACAACCGGGGTGGGGGAGATGATCGATATTCCTATTCACCAGGCGGTGAGTGTGTGTACAGAGATCGATGTGCCGTATTGGATTTATAACCAGACTCCCTGCTACCGCCAGACTGGCCGCCACGCTCAACCAGTGGTTGGCGCAGACGTCCAGTTCCCGACCAAAGACGGCCGCTACGCGATTGTGCTGCCGAACCCGTTTCCTGGTGGGTACGAAACATTCATACACTTCTTGGACGACAAAGAGCATGCTGGGGATTTGCTGAGCGATCACTACCAAGATGCTAATAATCGTAAAGGGCTCACCTTCGCTCGGCATTTCGCTGAGGTTCAGGCTGAGTGTGTGGCCGCCTTTGGCATGGAAGAGATTTGGCGTGAGGCGCAGTCTCGTGGTATTCCGTGGGCGCCGATCCGTCTGCCTGAAGAAAATCTCCAAGATGATCAGTGGCGCATGCGAGCAACGTTCACCGCAGTGGAGCATCCGGAGTTAGGGGAGACTTTCAGCTATGTTGGTGCGCCCATGCTGCCGCATGAAGTATCCTGGCGCACTGGACCGCGTGCACCACTCGTGGGAGAGCACAACGAAGAGGTGTACGGTGGACAGTTGGGCATGAGTCGGGAGGAAGTGGCGCGGCTCAAGCAACAAGGAATTGTGTAGGGAGTGGGGATTGGGGTCCGGGGGTTGGGTGAAGACAAAAACTACTCCCTAATCCCCAACCCCTAACCCCCAAAGGAGAAAGAAGTGAGACCTTTGGAAGGCGTTCGTATCGCTGATCTTACCTGGCTGCTGGCTGGTGCTGGTGGGCCACGGTTGTTAGCCAGCCTTGGTGCTGAGATCCTCCGTATTGAATGGCGAGATCGGCTCGACTTTCTTCGCTATATGCCCCCATTTGCGCCGCTGAAGAATGAAGTTGCTGAGAAGGCAGGGGCAATGGAGATGGCTGGCCTCAGCAAAGACAGTGTCAAAAGCGTCAATCGAGCCGGATATTTTAACGATATTAATGCTGGGAAAAGAGGTATCAGCCTCAACATGGGGCACCCGAAAGGGCGAGAGCTCTTCAAACGTATTGTCGCAATTAGTGATGTGGTCGTCGAGGCCTTCACGGCAGAAACGATGCGGAAATGGGGACTCGACTACGAAACGCTCAAGACGATCAAACCGGATATTATTTATATTCAGCAACCAGGGTGGGGTTATAAAGGTCCCTACGTCAAATTTGCTTCATACGGCCCGATTGCCCAAGCTGTCAGCGGGCTTACCGAACAGTCTGGCCTGCCTGCTCCGTACCCGCCTGCAGGGTGGGGATTCTCTTATATGGACTGGAGTGGGGCGTATTATTGTGCGCTTACTATGCTCTGCGCCATCTACTACAAAAAACGCACCGGCAAGGGGCAGTACATTGATTGCTCGCAGGTTGAGCCCGGTATCTATATGACTGGGACGGCGGTTCTCGACTCGTTGACTAACGGTCGCCGCTATCAACGTACTGGGAATCATTCTCCGTATAAACCGGCTGCTCCGCATGGAGCCTATCGCTGTGCTGGAGATGACCGCTGGATTGCCATTGCTGTAACGGACGATGCAGAATGGCGCGCCTTGGTACGAGAAATGGGGAACCCTGCCTGGGCTGAGCAGGTACAGTTTGCAACATTGGCAGCGCGGGTCAAAAATCAAGATGAGCTGGACCGCTTCGTCAACGAATGGACAAAGGACCAAGATGCCTTCGTTTTACAAGCACGGTTACAGAAAGCCGGGGTTGCCGCTGGCGTGTGCCAGACTGCACAGGATCGGATCGAACGTGACCCTCAACTCCAACACCTCAAATGGCTGATTCCCTTGCCGCACAGCGAGATTGGCACGTGGCCGGTGAAGGACACACCATTTCATTTTACTCATGCGACGGTGAACCAGGGAGGGCCAACTGAGCGGGCTGCACCTTGTTATGGTGAAGACAATGACTACGTGTACAACGAATTATTACAATTGACGAAACAAGAAAGAGCAGAGTTGGAGAAAGAAGGAGTCATTTAAAAAAGCAGTCAGTAGTCAGTAGTCAGTAGGGTGGGCACTGCCCACTTGCAAAAGCTGAAGGCTGATAGCTGACCGCTAAACGCTTACCGCAGAGCAAAGGAGGTCATTAATGTCTTACGATATACTTATTAAAAACGGGACGGTAGTTGATGGCACAGGCGCGCCACAGTATCGGGCAGACGTCGCGGTTGCCAATGGCAAAATTGCCGAGATTGGCAAGATCACCGACGGGGCCAAGAAAACCATTGACGCGTCCGATCTGATTGTCGCCCCGGGGTTTATCGATCCCCACACCCACTATGACGCCCAGATTTGTTGGGATCCTTTGATTACCTCGTCTTCATGGCACGGGGTCACGAGTTTGGTGATGGGCAACTGCGGGGTTGGCATCGCACCGTGTAAACCAGAGGTACATGAGATTGCAGCGTGGGATCTGGTCAACGTCGAAGCGATTCCTTTTGATGTCCTGGCCCAAGGGATCAAGTGGGAATGGGTAACGTTTCCTGAGTACATGAATACCGCCGAAAAGCGCGGCTGCGGGATCAACCTTGGCTTTATGGCCCCGCTCACGCCATTCCGCCACTTTGTCATGGGCGAGGAGTCGATGGAGCGGGCGGCAACGTCAGAGGAAACGGCCAAGATCAAGGCGCTGATTAAGGAGGCCGTTGCAGCCGGAGCGTTCGGCTTTTCCACCACCAATGTCGCGCAGCACATCGGCTACAAAGGCCGTCCGCTCGCCTGTCGCAACGCCAGTTGGGATGAACTCAAAGCCTACAGCAATGTCCTCAAAGAGTTAGGTAAAGGCAGCATTGAACTGGCGCTGACCAATAGTGTGGCGGTTGTTGATGAGAGCGAGTATGCGCTGTTGGATATGCTGCTCACTGAGAGCGGACGGCCTGTCACCTGGCTGGCACTGCTCAACCGTGACGACATGCCTGATGCGTGCCAGGAAACGTTACGGACGACCGAGCCGCTCATCAAGAAGGGAGCGGTCGCGCAAGTGACCTGCCGCCCGTTGATTATCCAGATCGACCTGCGGAACCCCTTTATCTTTGCGAATCTGCCGTGCTGGAAACCTGCCTTCCAGCGACCAGTGGAAGAGCAGAAAAACTTCTATCGCGATGCGTCTTTCCGAGCGGCGTTCCGCAAGGAAATGGAAGCCCCTAAGGTATTCTCTGGCAAGTGGGAGCGGGCCATTGTCCATGAAGTGGGGAACCCAGCGATGCGGTCGCTGATTGGCAGATCTGTTGCCGATATCGCCAGAGAGCGTGGCAAAGCTGGCATCGACACCTTCTTGGATCTGGCAATCGAAGATGATCTGCAGCTCCAATATACCTATGAATTGTTTAACGCGAACGAAGAGCGGATTCCTGAGTTGATCACCGACCCCCGCGTGATGGTGGGGCTGTCCGATGGTGGGGCGCACGTAGACATGCTCTGTGATGCGGGTTACTGCACCTACTTACTCGGTACCTGGGTTCGTGATCGGCAAGTGATGACGCTCGAGCATGCGGTCAAGCGTATCACGTCCGAACCTGCGGCGTTCTATGGCATGACCCAACGCGGTGCGATCAAGAAAGGCTTTGCGGCTGATTTCGCCATCTTTGACCTTAACACCGTTGGCTCGAAGAAGCGGGGAGAGATGCGTAGCGACCTGCCTGGTGGCGGCCGTCGCCTGGTGATGCCTGCACAAGGTGTGCAATACACGGTGGTCAACGGTACTACCCTGTACGAGAACGGCACGCACACGGGTGCACTGCCGGGACACGTGCTCCGCTCGGGACAGGTGTAAAAACAGTAGCCAGGAGTCAGTAAGAGGGTGGGCTGTGCCCACCCTACATTTTTTAAGGGCTGAAGGCTGATAGCTTTTTTCTATTCCATTTTTCCATTCCATAAGGAGGGACAGTTATGCTCCAACGACTCTTTCACGTCAACATCTGTGTGCGAGACATGGAACGGTCGATCCGTTTCTATCAAGACCTCGGTTTTACCAAAGTAAACGATTTCACTCTTGAGGATCCCAACGTCGGTGATGCACTTGGTCTGAAAGCACGAAAGCTCCGTGGTGTGTTCATGCGCCTGGGGAATGATGCCAACGCGCCTGTGCTTGATCTGGTGCAGTTTATTGATCCCCCTCCCCAAGGTCAGCCGTATCCGACGCTCAACAACATTGGTATCTGTCGCATCGCTTTCACTGTAGACGACATCGACAAAACTTACGAAGAGCTGAAAGCAAAAAAAGTAGAGTTTGTCGCGCCGTTGAAAAAGATCGACGGCCCAGGGGGGGCGAAGATCGGTGTGGTATGCTTCAAAGATCCGGATGGCACCATCCTCGAACTGATTAGTGGGATGTAGAGAGCGATCAGCTTTCAGTAATCAGCGCTCAGTTCAGGAGGGTAGAAGGTGCTCACCCTCTCTTTCTTTTTGCAGGGGGAAAACAGGATGAAGTTTGCTATTTTCTACGAGATCACGGTTCCCCGGAAATGGGGACCTGAGGCCGAAGCAAAAATTTTCCACGAGGTGGTCGAACAAGTTGTGTTCGCCGAAGAGATGGGCTTCGATGCCTTCTGGACTGTTGAGCATCATTTCCTCGACGAATTTTCCCACTGCTCGGCCCCAGAGGTCCTCTACGGGGTGATTGCGGCAAAAACGAAAAAGATCCGTATTGGACATGGGGTGCGCCTCCTGCCGTTTCCCTATAATCACCCGGTCCGTGCGGCTGAGATGGGGGCGACGCTCGATATCCTGTGTAATGGCCGGATGGAGTTTGGCACTGGTCGCTCTGCCACCATGATCGAGATGGGAGGGTTCGGTATCAACCCGACTGATACCCGTGGCATGTGGGAGGAATCGCTGTCCATCATCCCGCGCATGTGGAAGGAAGATCCATTTGCTGGGCACGAGGGTAAGTACTTTAAGATTCCTTCGCGCAACGTGATCCCCAAACCGATCCAGAAGCCGCACCCACCACTGTGGATGGCCTGCTCCAGCCCGGAAAGTCATCAACTCGCTGGACAGAAGGGACTCGGGCTGCTCTCGTTCACTCTTGCCTTGAACCTCCAAGAAGTTGGACGGCGGGTGCAACTTTACAAAGAGGCCAGCGCCCACGCCAGGCCGGTCGGTGACTTTATTAACAATCAGGCTGCGGTGTTTTCCCTCGTGCACTGCTCGCGCACCAACCAAGAGGCGCGTGAAGAGGCCGAGGAGGGCGTATTGTGGTACAACCACAAGTCTTTCGAGATGCTTGGTCAGTCAGTCCCGACCTTTGTCCAGCAGGGATCGGGTTACGAGTACTACGACAAGTTCAACCAGGCCCGGCCGGAGAAATTTACCTTCGAGTATCTCGACAAGCACAGCATGGTGATCGTCGGCGATCCGGCTCACTGCATCGAGAAAGTGCAGCAGTACAAAGAGATCGGCGTCGAACAGCTCTTATGTTTGATGCAAAATTACGGTATTCCCCATGAGAAGACGATGCAGTCGATCCGGTTGTGGGGCGAAAAGGTCATTCCGCATTGCAAATAGAGTCGGTTGGGCATCACTTTTCTCTGAGGGTTATCGAAGGAACATCACATGGCTACAGCATCACGTACTATTGATCCAGCAAAAATCAAAGCCAGTGGCGAGCGCGTCTTCGGCTATTTGAAGGGAGCGGCTGTTTCCGCGATGATTTACCTGGGTGACAAACTGGGACTGTATCGCGCCATGGATGGCGCTGGTCCACTCACCAGTGAGGAGTTGGCACGAAAGAGCGGTCTCCACGAACGCTGGGTGCGCGAGTGGGTACGCGGTCAGGCTGCGGCGGGACTGATCGTGTATCAGGGCGAAGGACGCTTTGAGCTGTCGCCTGAGGTCGCCATGTTTCTGGCGGATGAGAATAGCCCCAAACTGGCCATCGGTATCTTTAGTGATCTGCCACAACGGATGGCGGTAGTGGAGAAGCTGCCCGAGGCGTTTAAGACCGGTATTGGTCTGACCTACGATGCCCGTGGGCCAGAAGGAGCCCGCGGGATCGAACGGGTATTTGGCAACTGGTACCGTTTTATGCTCGTCCCGCAGGTGCTGCCAAAACTCGCTGGCGTGGCTGGCAAACTCCAGGCCGGTGCGAAAGCCGCAGACGTCGGTTGTGGTGCAGGCGTTGCTCTGATCGAAATGGCAAAAGCTTTTCCACAGGCGAAATTTCACGGGTACGATATTTCTCACCATGCTCTCGCCCGCGCTGAAGCGAATAAAGTTGCGGCTGGCACGAAGAACGTGACGTTCCATGATGCCGCGGTGGACGGCTTACCTGCTGATGGCAGTTTTGACTTCATCACTACTTTTGACTGTATCCATGACATGACCCATCCAGCCGAAATGATCCGCGCGATCCGCTTGGCACTGAAACCCGACGGCACCTGGTTCATTGCTGACATCAAGAGTGCGCCGACGTTCGAGGAGAATCTCGAGAAGAACCCCATGACCGCGCTGCTGTACGCCTTCTCGGTGATGGGGTGTATGTCTTCCGCTCTCTCTGAGCCAGGTGGCGCGGGACTTGGCACGCTTGGCTTCAACGAATCAGTGGCCCGTCAGATGACGGCCGAGTCTGGTTTCACGCGTTTTACCCGCCATGATTTCGACAATCCGCTGAATACCTATTACGAAGTGCGCCCTTAGGAGGCATGCGCGGTTGTCTGGAGGCAGTTAGTGCAGAGGTGCTGCCTCTTTCCGTGAACGGAGGTCTTATGAGGGGTCCCCTGCTCTTGCTAGTGCTCTCCTGTTTGATTACTGGAGGCTGGCAATCGTCCCTTTTTGCCGAAGGAGGAGGTATGGACAAGCAATTTATGAACCCGCCGGAGATTGCGACGCCGCGCGGCTACACGCATGTTGTGACGGTCACTGGTGGAAAGATGGTCTTTATTGCGGGACAGGTAGCCTTTGATTCAGCAGGGGAGATTGTAGGAAAAGGGGACCTGCGCGCTCAAGCTACTCAGACGTACACCAACCTGAAAGCGGCACTGGCAGCAGCGGGGGCGACTTTTGCGGACGTGGTGAAGATGAACACCTATATTGTTAATTACAAAGCCGCAGACCTCCCGATCATTCGTGAAGTCCGTGGCCAATTCTTTCCGCAAGAGAACTTGCCTGCCAGCACGCTCGTGGGCGTCCAAGCGCTCGCTATCGATGGGTTGCTCATCGAGGTTGAGGCGATTGCGGTAGTGGAGGAATAGTGTTGCTATCTCTTGTACTTCCTCTCCCACGTTAGTGGGGAAGGGTTGGGGTAAGGGCCGTCGTGGTCGTAGTTTTACTCTACGCCTTCTCCCTTGCTCCCGCGAGGGGAAAGAGAACCCCTTGCCAAACTGCCCCTCACAACTACCCACTGAGAACTGACAACTATGCCTAACTCCGCTGCCCTATCCTTGCGTGTCGCCTTCGATATCGGTGGGACCTTCACCGATGTGGTCATTACCGGCGCCGGCGGGCGCCTCTTCACCTATAAGATTCTCACTCTGCCGAACTCTGTTGGCGCTGACGTGGGTCGCTGTGTAGCTGATACTTTAGGACAGCAGCCACGCAGTCAGGTGGTCAGTTTGGTACATGGGACAACCATTGCCTCAAATGCTGTGCTTGAAGGAAAAGGGGCAATCACCGGGCTGCTCACGACCAAGGGCTTCCGTGATGAATTGGAAATTCGCCGTCTGGGCCGCCCCGGGGTGTATGATGTGTTCTGGGAGCGTACCGCTCCGCTGATCCCGCGCCGTCGTCGTCTGGAGGTGCGCGAGCGCATGACGGTGAACGGTACAGTGGATACCCCACTCGATGTCAACGAGGTGCGCGAAGCGCTGCAGACTCTGCGTGCTCAGGAAGTTGAGGCGATCGCCATCTCCTTTCTGCACTCGTATGTGAACGCGACTCATGAGCGTCAGGTTGCGACCATGGTTCGCGAACTGTTCCCCGGCATGATGGTTTGCGCGTCGTCTGAGGTGCTCCCCGAAATCCGAGAATATGAACGGACCTCAACCACTGCGCTGAATGCGTACCTCATGCCGGTCGTGAATCGCTATCTCGAACAACTTGAATCCCAACTGCGGCAATACCATCCTTCTTTACTCATCATGCAATCAAATGGCGGGGTGATGACTAGCGAACATGCACGCCGCCGACCGGTGCACATGATCGAGTCGGGTCCAGCCGCTGGGGTGTTAGCGGCGGCCAGTCTGGCACGGGAGATTGGATTATCCCAGGCGGTCTCTTTCGATATGGGTGGCACTACGGTGAAAGCATGTCTGATCGAAGATGGCCACCCCGTAGAAACGGCAGAGGGAGAGGTTGGTGCTGGGATCAACCTGGCCAGTCGCCTGAGTAAGGGTGCAGGCTACGCTCTGCGTGTGCCTATGTATGACATTGCTGAAGTTGGTGCTGGCGGAGGGAGTCTTGCCTGGGTAGACGAAGGTGGGGCGCTCCGCGTAGGACCCCACAGCGCTGGCGCGGTGCCTGGCCCTGCCTGCTATGGTCGTGGCGGTACAACCCCGACCATCACTGATGCCAATGTCGTCCTGGGTTACATGAACCCTGAAAAGATCGCTGGAGGAACGGTGCCGATCGATGCCGCCGCTGCCCATGTGGCGATCGAAAGAGACCTCGGGGCGCGGCTTGGCCTGACTGTACAGAACGCAGCCTATGGCGTGCACCAGGTCGCAAATGCAACCATGATGCGGGCAATTCGTGCCGTCACCACCGAGCGTGGTCGGGACCCACGCGAATTTACCCTGATCGCCTTTGGTGGGGCCGGACCCATTCATGCGGCTGAACTGGCCACAAGCTTGGGTATCCGTCGAGTCTATGTCCCCCTCTTTCCTGGCCTGTTCAGTGCCCTTGGCTTATTGCTGGCCGATCTGCGCTATGACTATGTGCAGAGCGTTCCTGGGCGGCTCGATACGGTTGATCCAGCGTCACTACTCCGCGAGTTTGAGGCCCTGGTGGCTCGAGTGCAGGAAGAAGTATTCAGAGAGGACCTCAGTCCGGCTGAGGTGCAGTTGGAGCGGTTGATTGACCTGCGTTACGCGCGGCAGTCCTCAGAGCTGACCTTGAAGGTACCAGAATCGCTGGCTGCTGCGGAGTTGCTGCAGGTCTTGGCGAAGTCGTTTCATGACGAGCACGAACGCATGTATGGCTATCGCCGTGAGAACGATCCGGTTGCGCTTGTGAGTGTGCGTCTCAAGGCGACTGCACCGGCTCGCAGCGTAGGCTTTCGCGAGTTAGGAGAAAGTTTTGCGAGAACGGCGGGTGAAACTGGGAGGCCGGAGATCGCGCGGCGTGCGTATTTTGGACCACAGATGGGAGAACGCGAGACTCGCATCCTGCGCCGATCTGACCTCCTAGGAAAGTCTCTGCCCGGACCGCTGATCGTTGAGGAGTTTGATACTACCGTTGTGGTTCCGCCGGGGTGGCAAGCGGAAGTTGATGGGTATGGAAACATCGTGCTGCAGAAATAAAGGGAAAGCCAATGGATCAGCACTTCGACCCTATTCTCATTGAAGTTCTCAAGAACGAACTCACGGCGGTGGCCGAGGAAATGGGTATTACCATGAAGCGCACCGCCCGCTCGCTTGGTGCGAAGGAAGGGGCAGACTTTTCTACTGCCCTCGTCGATGCTCAGGGAAAGCTCATTGCTCAAGGGCTCACTATCGGTGTGCACCTCGGCTACATCATGGGCGTCATGCCCTGGGTGCTGCGCAAGTTCGCTGGGAACCTTCATCCTGGCGACGTCGTCGTTTCCAACGATCCCTATGGTGGGGTCTCGCATTTCCCTGACATTGTGTTGGTGATGCCGATCTTCTGGCGCGATACTCTTGTGGGCTTCTCTGCGATCGTTGAACATCACACTGACATTGGTGGACGTTTCCCCGGCGGCATGGGAATCGCCTGTGCCGAGGTGTACGAAGAGGGAGTGCGGATCCCCGGAGTGAAGTTGTTTGACAAGGGAAAGGTCAACCAAGACCTTCTTGATCTTGTCGCTGCGAACGTCCGTGCGCCAGAAGATGTGCTGGGCGACCTGGAGGCTCAGGCTGCAGCCTGCCGACGAGGAGCACGAGGCATGCAGGATTTGCTCGATAAGTACGGCCGGGACAAGTTCGAAGCCTGTAACGCCCAACTCCATCAGTACAGCGAACGGGCGATTCGCTCGTGTATCGCCGCCATTCCCGATGGTGACTATGTCTGTGAAGACCTGTTTGAGGACGACGGGCTCGGAGGAACCGGGGTCAAGCTCAAGCTGACCGTCAAGGTTCGGGGTGATTCAGTCATCGTCGATTTTGCAGGGACCGACTCCCAGGTTCGTAGCGCTATCAACGTACCGCTCAATCTGACGCGCGCCTGTGTCTATGTGGCGTTTCGTTCAATTCTCGATACCGACGCCCCGGCAAACTCTGGCCTGGTGGCCCCGATCCAGGTGGTTGCGCCGGAAGGGTGTGTGGTGAACCCGCAGTTTCCTGCCGCGGTGGGGGCACGCGGGATGATGATGTGGCGTATTATCGATATGATCTTTGCTGCCCTGGCGCAAGCGATTCCTCACAAGGTGTATGCCGCTGGTGAAGGGGGTATCAACCTCCTGGTCTACACCCCGCAAGTGCAAGAGGGGGTGCCAGCCATGCTGCTGGATATGTACAGCACAGGCTGGGGTGCCCGGCCGAATAAAGATGGCGTCGAAGGAGTGACGCCAATGGCCGCGGGCGGAGCCACCCGGAGCCTACCGGCAGAAATGATCGAACGCGAGTGTCCGGTGTTGATTGAGGGCTTTGGGTTTGTTCCGGATTCTGGTGGTGCAGGCCGATTCCGCGGAGCCCTGGCTGTATACCGCAAGTGGCGTTTTCTCAACGATGGGCGGGTGATGTTACGAACGTGTCGGGTAAAATCTGTTCCGTATGGTTTGGCTGGTGGAAAGGACGGGACGCCATTCCAGGCTGTGCTCAGTACAAACGGGACTCGGACCGACCTGCCACGGCAAATGTTGATTGATACCCCGGTGCGGCGAGAAGCAGTGTTGTTGCATATCCAGCCTGGCGCTGGTGGCTATGGCGATCCATTCACGCGCGATCCTGCGATGGTGCTAGAGGATGTATTGGATGAAAAGATTTCGCCAACCTATGCCGAACGGGAATATGGGGTAGTGGTTGATGTGCTGAGAGGGAAAGTGGATGTGGAGAGGACGGCATTACTACGGAATGGCCCTCACCCTGGCCCTCGCCCGCGTGGCGGGAGAGGGGACGCTCCCTCGCCCTGAAAGGGCAAGAGTAAGGGTGAGCGCCTCAGTTGAGCAAGAGGAGGGAGATCGTGGACCGAGCTTTTGACCCTATTCTGGTTGAAGTCATTAAGAACGAACTCGCGGCCATTACTGAAGAAATGGCGATTGCAGTATGGAAAACTGGTCGCTCGGCGATGGTCAAGACCGGGGACTTTGCCACCGCTCTGTGTGACGGTCAGGGGAGACTCATCGGTCAGGGCTATGCCGCGCCATTCCAGTTGGCCTTCTTCATTGAGATGATGCCTTATATTCTCAACAAATGTGGGCACTCGTTCAAACCAGGCGATGTAATCGTGGTGAATGATCCGTATGCCGGTATTACCCATATGCCGGATGTGGCGATTATTGCTCCGGCATTCTGGCAGGGGAAACTGGTGGCGTTCACGCTTTCCTATTCGCACCATACGGATATTGGTGGCCGTTTTCCCGGTGGTTTCAGTAGTCAATGTACCGAGACCTTTGAAGAAGGCCTGCGTCTGCCAATCGTGAAGCTCTACGATGGAGGGGCACGCAACGACGCGCTCCTCGAAACCATTTTGGCCAATGTGCGGGTCTCTGACGAATGGCTCGGCGATGTGGAAGCCAAGATCGCCGGCTGTTGGCGTGGTGAGCAGGAACTCAAAACGCTGCTCGATAAGTATGGCGTAGAGACCTACCAGGCTTCGTGTGACTATCTGATTGACTACGCCGAACGCGCCACTCGAGCCGCGATTCGTGCGATTCCGCCTGGTGCATACGTCTACAACGACACCTTTGAAGACGACGGTTTTGGCACTGACGGCGCGGCTTTGCCATTACAACTCACACTCAAAATCGCAGGCGATACGCTCACTGCCGACTTCACTGGCACCAGTCCGCAAGCGAGAGGAGCAATCAATCTGCCGCTCAGCATGACTAAAGCGACGGTGTATGGTGCAGTCAAAAGCGTGGTGAGCCCCGATGTCCTTACCAATGTTGGCTTCGTGCGCCCGATCAACGTGGTTGCTCCTTTGGGCACTCTCGTGAATCCACGGTTTCCTGCGGCTGTGGGGGGACGCGCGCCGTTATTCTTCCGTGTCTTCGATATGCTCTTTCGTGCCTTAGCTCAGGCGTTGCCAGAGAAAGTGCCAGTGCCGGGCGAGGGTGGTGATGTGCTGCATTTCACTGGCCAGAAAGCCGATGGTTCTCACTTTGCCGTGATGGACATTTTCTTTGGCGGCTGGGGTGGTCGACCCATGAGAGATGGCATTGACGGGGTTGCGCCGATGGCGTTTGGTTCCTACGGAACCATTCCTGCCGAACTCTTGGAACGTGAGTTCCCTCTCGTGGTCGATGGTTTTGGCTATGTGCCCGACACTGCTGGTGCTGGCAAATATCGCGGTTCATTATCGATTTACAAACAGTGGCGTTTCCTGCAGCCAGGCAAAGTCATGGTACGCACCAACCGTCTGCTGCGTGCGTCAGATGGCATGAACGGTGGCGCTCCTGGGTCATTGTCTACCAATATTCTCAATCCCGAAAAGGACAATGTGGAATTACCGCGCAAAGCGCATATGCACCTGGAGGTCAGACCTGGTGACCGCATCTATCATGTGGTTTCCGGCTCCGGCGGCCACGGTAACCCTTGGGAGCGCGAGCCGGAAAAAGTCCTGGCTGATGTCAAAGATGATAAACTCACGCTTGCTGCCGCGCGGGAGCAATATGGTGTAGTGATCGATCCGCAGGGTTTCACCATCGATCGAGAAAAGACTACCGCGTTGCGGCAAAAACGGACAGAACCAGCGGTGGCCGCTGGCTAGTACCAGGCATTTGAATGTGAGAGGTAGGTCGTGGTGGAGTCATTCCCGCGCAAGCGGGAATCCAGGCAGAAATGAGATAGAGAGGCGAGACAGAGGCAGAGAGGGGCGGAGCGGGCTCTATCTCTGTCTTATCTGCTTTGGGAGTAGGTCTCGCGCAATAGGTCTTCTAAGGAGGTCACTATGAAAGTTGGCGTGTTTGTATTCGCAACTGATGCCTCGGCTGATCCGGCAGTGCTGGCGAGAAGAGCCGAAGAACTGGGGTTTGCGTCGTTTTGGGTGCCTGAGCATCCTGTCATTCCCATCAAGTATACCTCACGCTATCCAGGTTCGGCTGACGGTGTCATTCCTGATGCGTACGGCCGTATCGTTGATCCTTTTGTCGCACTCGCCCGAGCCTCTGCCGTCACCAAGACTATTCAACTCGGTACCGGTATCTGTCTGATCCCCGAACGGAACCCACTCCTCCTTGCGAAAGAGGTAGCGACCCTTGATCGTTACTCTGGTGGTCGCTTCATCTTTGGTATCGGCGCTGGCTGGCTCAAAGAAGAAACGGAAATCATGGGTGGCGACTTTGCCCACCGTTGGTCTCAGACCAAAGACGCCATCATGGCGATGAAGGAACTGTGGACCAAAGACGAAGCTGAATATCATGGGAAGTATTATAACTTTCCCGCGGTACGTTCATTCCCCAAACCTGCGCAAAAGCCTCATCCGCCGATCTTCCTTGGTGGAACTGCGCAGAGTGTATTTAAACGGGTAGTTGAATGGGGAGACGGGTGGATGCCAGTGCGTGCCTCGGTAGAGGAAATCATCAAGGGACGTGCAACTCTTGATGAACTGGCGAAACAAACAGGGAGAGATCCACAGTCGATAGAGGTGTTAGCTTTTGGCTTTCCTGGGCGGTTTCGGAAACGTGAAGAAATTGTAGATCTTGAACGGGCGGGGGTCAGCCATGTCACTATCTGGGTCAACACCGATGGCGACGGGGCTGTCGGAGAAATAGAGGAATTATCCCGCGAGGTGCTGAGGTAGTAGCATCACCCCGTGGGAACGGATGAAATCAACGTGACGAGGGTGTAGGAGCGACTTGAGTCGCGCACGAGGCTGGAACAACCACTGCAGTCGCTCCTACGAAACCGAAAAGGAGGTAAGGAGGAAGCGTGCAATGTCCGCAATGTCAGCACGAAAATAATGAGACTGCCAAATTTTGCGAGGAATGTGGAACCAAGCTCGCCACAGTGTGCCCACACTGTGGCCACCAGGCAAGACCGACTGCCAAGTTCTGCCCTGAGTGTGGCACGAGCTTCTCTCAGCAGTCTGCAGTCCACGGTCCACAGACCACAGTCGGAAGCACGATAGACTCTGGATTCCAATCCTTATCGCCAATCGACTGGACTCCTGCCCATCTGGCCGACCGCATTCGGACCGTACAAGCCGCAATGAATGAACCCAGGGCACACGATGGTGAACGGAAAACCATCACTGCCCTTTTTGCCGATATTAAAGGGTCAATGGATCTGTTGGAGGATCTCGATCCTGAAGAAGCTCGCCGTATCATTGATCCAGCCCTCAAGCTGATGATGGGTGCTGTGCATCGCTATGAAGGCTTTGTTGCCCAATCCACCGGGGACGGGATCTTTGCGTTCTTCGGCGCTCCCATTGCTCATGAAGACCATCCGCAACGCGCACTGTATGCAGCACTCAAAATGCAAGACGACCTGCGCAAGTACGCTGAGACACTGCGAGCGGAAAAAGGGGTGAATTTGCAAATTCGCGTTGGCGTGAACACTGGTGATGTGGTCGTGCGCTCAATA
This sequence comes from uncultured Enterobacteriaceae bacterium, assembly GCA_964502465.1. Classification (GTDB taxonomy): domain Bacteria; phylum Desulfobacterota; class Binatia; order Bin18; family Bin18; genus CAZCWX01. The sequence continues at coordinate 20,566 of CAZCWX010000584.1, forward strand.
CGAAAGGACGATTTGCACACCGACTACGTGCCGATTGGTCATTCCAGCAGCCTGGCCGCTCGTATGGAAAGCCTGGCAAATGGCGGAGCGATCGTTGCGAGTGAATACACATACAAACTGACCGACGGATACTTTGCCTTCAAACCCTTGGGAGCGGCGAAGGTCAAGGGTGTCACCGAACCGCTTCATATATACGAGCTGCTTGGCGTCGGTCCGCTGCGAACCCGATTGCAGTTTTCGGCTCGGCGAGGGCTGGCGCGTCTGATTGGCCGCCAGAATGAAATGGCGCAACTCAAGAGAGTCTTTGCACTCGCCAAGGAGGGGCGTGGGCAAATTGTTGCTGCAATAGGTGAGGCTGGAGTCGGCAAGTCGCGGTTATTTTACGAATTCAAACTGACGACGATGACAGACGGCCTCGTGCTCGATACTTTCTGTGTGGCGCATGGTGCTGCACAACCCTACCTGCCGCTGATTGAACTGCTCAAACAATACTTTCAAGTGTCGGCGCAAGACGACGAACGCAGCCGTCGAGAAAAAGTGACTGGACGGGTCCTCACTCTCGACCGGAATTTAGCAGACACACTTCCACATTTCTTCTCTCTGCTTGGGCTCGATGAGTCTGCGTCCCTGACGGAGATGGATTCGCGGGTCCGACAACAGCGGCTGTTAGATGCGATCAAACGTCTGCTCCTCCGTGAGAGTCAGAATCAGCCTCTGCTGCTCATTTTTGAAGACTTACATTGGCTCGATAGTGAAACCCAGGCGTTTCTCTCGTTGCTCAGTGACAGTGTCCCTGCGGCAAGAATCCTGCTGCTGGTGAACTATCGGCCTGAGTATCAGCATAGTTGGGGGAGCAAGACTTATTACACACATCTACGCCTCGACCCTTTGGGACAAGAAGATACTGAGGCAATGTTGCGGGAATTGCTTGGCGAAGGCTGGGGTCTAGAGCCGTTGAAGCAATTTATCTTGGCAAAGACTGAAGGGAATCCGTTCTTCATGGAAGAACTGGTCCAGGCACTGATAGACCAAGGGGTCCTGGTGCGAGGAGCAGCTGGTAAAGCGCCATTGCCAGTGCCTCTCTTCACCAAACCTCTGACGGAAATTCAACTGCCCACTACAGTACAAGGAATCATTGCTGCGCGAATGGATCGCCTGGGCGCGATGGACAAAGCGCTGCTCCAAACCCTTGCGGTACTCGGCAAGGAATTTTCTTTGCTCTTGGCTCGACACATGGTCGATCTCACTGAAGAAGAATTGCTTGGCCTGCTTGCCCGTCTGCGGGACAGCGAATTTATTTATGAGCGTTCTCCGTTTCCTGAACTGGAATACACCTTCAAACATGTGTTGACCCAAGACGTTGCCTATCAGTCGCTCTTGAGCGAACACCGGGTAGCGCTCCATGAACGTGCAGCACAGACCATCGAGACGCTCTATGCGGATCGATTGAAAGACTACTATAGTGAACTCGCCTATCACTACACGCAGAGTCACAATAGCGAAAAAGCCGTGTGCTATCTGCAGCGAGCTGGTGAACAAGCCGTGCATCGTGCTGCCTATACGGAAGCCGTGCGCCACTTGACGACGGCAATAGAATTACTCACGATCTTACCGAACTCGCAGGAACGGGCACAGCAAGAACTCGCGCTGTATACTGCGTTAGGCATGGCCCTCGTGATGATCAAAGGCTATGGAGACCCGGAAGTCGCACGCGTCTACGCGCGGGCGCGGCATCTTGCCCAAACTGTTGAGGATTCACCACAACTGCTCTCGGCATTTTGGATATGGAAGTTTTATTCTGTGCGTGGAGAGTTCCAAACCGCTCGTGAGTTGGCTGGACAGTTTGTCCGGTTGGCGCAGAACGTCGAAGACCCAGTTTTTCTTCCTCCAGCTCTGTGGGCGCTCGGGTTTACCTTGTTTCGCGTTGGCGAGTTTGCAGCTGCGCGTACCCGCTTGGAGCAAGGCATTGCGTTATACGATCCGCAGAAGCATAGCCCAGAACGATCCAAGGTACTTTTGATGCAAGACCCTGGAGTGGGGTGTCTATCTTGGAGAGCGATGACCTTGTGGCATCTGGGTTTTCCAGACCAGGCGTTGCGCTGTAGCCAGGAAGCGGTGACGTTAGCGTCGGATCTGGCACACCCTTCGAGTCTGGCCTTTGCGTTACATTTTGCTGGACTCATTTGCCGGTTACGACGAGATGGGCACGCTGCCCAGGAGTATGCAGAAGCCGTGATTGCGTATGCGCACGAACAGGGATTGTCCTACTTTTCGGCGAGTGGCTTGTTTATCCGCGGATGGGCACTTGTCCAACAAGGGCAGAGGGATGAGGGGATAGCGCAGATGCAACAGGCGCTGGCGACCTGGAGGTCTGTCGGTATCGAGCAAGTTGGTCAACCGTCTGTGGTGCTGGCTGAGGCGTATGGACAAGCAGGCCGGAGAGATGCCGGGCTCCAGTGCCTTCATGCCGCGGCGGTAGAAATGCAGAGGAGTGGAGAGCGGTATTATGAGGCCGAGTTGTATCGGGTGATGGCAGAGCTCACACTCAAACGGGACAACGGACAAAGTGCAACGGGAAAAGTGCCCAACCCCCAACCCCCAGAATCCAATACCCAAGCGGCAACGGAAGCCGAAGCCTATTTTTTGCGGGCCATCGACATTGCCCAGCGGCAAGGCGCGAAATTGCCAGAGTTGCGAGCTGCGATAGGACTGGGACGGCTGTGGCAACAACAAGGAAGAAGGACCGAAGCTCGACACAGAGTAGAGGACGTGTATGGCTGGTTTACTGAAGGGTTTGAAACGGGAGATTTGCAAGCGGCGCGGACGCTGCTGGAAAGTCTAGGGTCTAATGTCTAGAGAGAGGAATTTGGAATGGCTACGATGAAAAGAATGAATGTGAAAGACTGTACAAACTTGCGGATGATACAGCCTCTCTTATAAGTGGATTGAGCATGTATTTGCGCAAAAATTTATGACTCTAGACTCGTAGACTCTAGACACAGGACTCTTCATATGCGCGTTGGATTTGACATTGGTGGCACCTTCACCGACGTGATTGTGTTAGGGGATGACGGGCGGCTGACTACGGCAAAAGTGCTGTCACTGCTCGATCGAGTTGGCGAAGATATTGTCACTTGCGTGCGTCAGTCTGCACCCACCGGTCACGTGGAAAGCTTTGTGCACGGGACAACCATTGCCTCAAACGCGGTGATTGAAAACAAGACCGCCTTGACTGGTTTGATCACCACCAAGGGATTCCGTGACGAGCTGGAGATGCGCGGGCAACGGCGGCCTAACATCTACGACGTCGCCTGGGATCGCTTGCCCCCACTGGTGCCACGGTCGTTGCGTCGAGAGGTGCGCGAGCGCATCCTGGGGAACGGCAGTATCGAGCAAGCGCTTGACCCGAAAGAAGTGCAGGAAGTCATTCATGCGCTGCTGGCCGCAAATGTCGAGGCCATCGCGGTCTGCTTGATCAATGCGTATCTGAACCCGACGCACGAGCGACAAATCGGACACCTGCTCAAAGAACTTGCTCCACACCTCGTCGTTTGTCTTTCTTCTGAGGTGCACCCGGAGATCCGTGAATACGAACGCACCAGCACAACGGTGATTAACGCCTCGCTGATTCCGGTTGTCGATCGGTATCTGAACCAACTTGAACAGCATCTTTCTGCCTACAGCCGCCGTCTACTCATTATGCAATCGAACGGCGGTATCATGACCGCTCACGCGGCGCGGCGGCGACCGGCGTATATGATCGAATCTGGTCCGGCTGCTGGGGTGCTGGCGGCGGCACGGCTGGCGACGGAGACAGGTCTGAAGCAAGTACTGTCTTTTGACATGGGTGGGACAACGGCAAAGGCCTGCCTGATTCAAAATGGCGTGCCACTGGAGAAGCCAGGAGGGGAGATCGGTGGTGGGGCAACCATGACCACTCGCCTCTTCGGCGGGGGAGGGCATGCGTTGCGTGTTCCTTCTCTCGATATTGTGGAAGTTGGCGCTGGGGGTGGCAGCATTGCTTGGATCGACGATGGTGGTGCCTTGCGGGTGGGACCACACAGTGCCGGTGCCGAACCTGGACCAGTCTGCTACGGTCGTGGCGGACAAGAGCCTACCGTCACCGATGCGAACGTTGTCCTTGGCTATATGAATCCAGAGGCGATTGCCGGTGCCACTTTGCCCATCAACCGTCAGGCTGCATGGGAGGCGATCGAATCTCGGCTCGCAGGACCGTTGAAGCTCGATGTGCTGCGTGCCGCATACGGCATCACGCAAGTGGCTAACGCGACCATGATGCGAGCGCTGCGTGCTGTCTCTACCGAACGCGGACATGATCCCCGTGAATTCACGCTCCTCGCCTTTGGCGGTGCTGGGCCGATTCACGCTGCGGCGCTGGCTGAAAGTTTAGCGATCTCGCGCGTGCTGGTGCCGCTGTTTCCAGGCCTGTTCAGTGCGTTGGGTTTACTGCTGGCTGATTATCGCCATGACTATATCCGCAGTGTGGCCTCACCATTGGATACTGTAGATCCACAAGCGATCATGCAACATTATGAAGAACTGGAAACGTCCGCACGTGCGGAACTGTTACACGAAGGTGTCACTGCCGAAGCGATACGGTGCGAACGGCAGGTCGATCTCAAGTATGGCTATCAAGTCTCTGAATTGACCCTGCCGTTTCCCACTGAGGGAAAACCGGCTGACTTACGAAGCAGTCTGGCTCAGCTTTTCACTGCAGCGCACCGGCACGCGTTCGGCTATGACCGTGACGACGCTATTGAGTTGGTCACCCTGCGACTGCGGGCTTTCGCGTCAGCTGGGCGGGTACGCTTCACTGAGCTGGTGAGCGGTGCGGCCAATGGGAGTGACCAGGGGAAAGGCTCTTCTCGAAGTGCCTACTTTGGCCCGACGTTTGGGACACAAGAAACCGCTATTTCGCGCCGTGCGGATATTGTGGGCGAGAGAGCTGGTCCGCTGATTGTCGAAGAGCCAGATACGACGGTGGTGGTACCGCCGGGATGGACAGTGCAACGGGATACATATGGAAACCTGGTGTTGACGAAGGCGTAAAGAGTCCCGTGCCTCTTGTCGCAGTCAGACCTGACTGGTAAAAATTCCACTGGTAAGAGGCAATGGTCTGAATACCGCAAAAGGAGAGCGCGTGTATGAAGAGCCACTGGTTCCATTTGATGCCATACAAATATCTGCCTGAGGACTTCAAAGACAAATATCCCAGTGTGTGGGTCGACGTTCCCAGCGAGTTGTACGATCCGGTGAAAGGGCATGAACTCTATAACGAATACCTTGATGAACTGGAATATGCTGATCGGGTAGGATTTGATGGCGTCATCGTCAACGAACATCACGCGAACGCCTATGGGCTGATGCCATCACCGAATATCATGTTGGCCTGCCTGGCACGGCGGACGAATTCTGAAGAAACGTATCCATCGTATTCAACCGCCCACGCTGATCGTGTGGGGGGCGTCAGACAAGTTGGTGCCGCCCGTGTATGGGGAAGCATTTCTCAAGGCGATTCCTGGTTCACGGCTGGTCACCCTAGAAAAGTCCGGGCATCTGCCCATGTTGGAAGAGCAAGAGACGTTCGTTCAAACGGTAACAAATTTTTTGTTGGAGTAACCTTACACAAAAGGAGGGTCTGCGATGATTAAACTCAAATCAGTCCGCCACACTGGAGTGCCAGTCCTCGATGTGGACAAAGCCCGGGAGTTTTACGGGGACGTCTTAGGGTTCACGGAAATTCCGCGGCCAGAGATTCGCGGAATTCCGGGCATTTGGTACGAGTGCAACGGCACCCAGGTGCATATCATTGGCCAACGCAATGAAATGGCTGCCCAAGGATTCCCGGGAGTAGGAACCCATATTGCTATTCAGGTCGAAGACTTTGAGGAGGCAAAACGAGTACTGACGGAAAAGGGAATTGCGTTCAACGAATTTACGCCTCCACCTCACATCGGCAACGCCCCTGTGCTGTTCGTCCGAGATCCTGATGGCAACGTCGTGGAGTTACGGACAGAACCGTAATTCGTGAGAGGGGCGGTTTGCGGGCCGCCCCTTCTGCTTTTGGGGTGCCTTCCTCTCAGGCTGTTCGTGTTCTGTGTCGTGGCACACTCGCAAGGGGATTCAGGCCAAAGCCCAATAAAGAGGAAACTGAAAATGAGAATCGAATTCTACCCCAAGCCTGATGGTATGCAGCACATCAACTTAATGTTCTGTGAAGAGGACCCTGATCCTGAAGATCTCTGGGTGCGTGAGCAACTTGAGCGTTTCAGTGTCCCACCAAAACGTATCCTGCAATGGGAACGCGACGGTCGTCCCTACCAGGTCTGGCAATACGGCCAATGTGTGATCGGCAACGCCATGTTCTACATCGAAAAACATAAAGGCGTGGTCGAAAGAATTCGCACACTATGCAAAGACAAACTCGCACAGAGTACAGCGGGAAAAGAACACCTGAACGGATTAATCTCCGAGATTGCTCAAGAATTTGATAAGCAAGCCCGCTTTACCGTCGATGGCAGTGGGGAACTGACGATTGATGTAGATGAAGAAAAACTCCGCGAGCGGGTGCTACAGCGGTTGGCTACCGAGGAGTGATGCCGATCGTGTCATGCTGAGCCGCAGGCGAAGAATCTCACTCATCTGAATCTAGGCTCCTTCGCTCCTGCTCAGAGAGGCACAAGCAGCGCAGCCATTCCGCAAGCGCCAATCAATCATCCGCAATTGAGATATGGGGGTAACGTGGCAGGAGTCGAAGGAAAAATCGCCTTGCTTACGGGAGCAGGTTCGGGAATCGGTCGAGCCACTGCGCAGGTGCTCGCAAAAGCTGGGGCCAGCGTGGTCATCTGTGATGTGAATCTTGCCGGGGCGGAAGAGACTGCCCACGGGATTGCCAGTCTGGGCGGGAAAGCGCTCGCGCTTGGTATTGATGTTGCACAGTTGGCAAGCGTTGAGCAGGCGGTGACACGCACACAGCGCGAGTTTGGGCGTGTTGATATTCTCTTCAGCAATGCGGGCATTGCCGAACAGATGCCGTTCACAGAGATCACTGAGGCGCAGTGGGATCGTATGTTTAATGTCCACTTGAATGGGACCTATCACTGTTTCCGGGCGGTCTTACCTGGTATGCGCGAGCGTCAATGGGGGCGGTTAATTAGTACATCCTCAATGGGTGCGTTCACCGGTGGGGTGCGACTCGCCCACTATTGCGCGGCGAAGGCTGGCATTGCCGGACTCACCATCGCTATGGCGAGCGAGCTGGCTCGTACCGGGATTACCGTGAATGCCGTCGCACCGGGAGTGATCGATACACCGATGGTCCGGCAAAGTCCGGAGCGCTGGGTTGAACGGATGCTGAAGACGATTCCTATGCGTAAATTTGGCAAACCCGAAGATATTGCCTACGCTGTGGCGTATCTCGCGTCCGAAGAGGCGGGATTTGTGACTGGACAGATTCTGAGCCCGAATGGTGGCTCGTACATGAAGTGGTGTTGACATGCGACTCAAAGGAAAAATTACAATCGTCACAGGTGCGGGCTCAGGACTAGGAAAGGCGACCGCCCAGTTGTTTGCTCAAGAAGGGGCACGAGTAGTGGTGGCTGACCTCAGCCAACGCCGGGCCGAGGCGGTAGCGAACGAAATCAATGGCACATCGAGGCGCAAGAAAGCGGTGGGGGTATGGGTGGATGTTGCCAAAAGAGACGCAGTGGACACAATGGTCGCCGAAGCCCGGAAACGCTTCGGGCCGATCAACATCTTGGTGAATAATGCTGGTATTGGGCAGATCAAGGACTTCCTCGATATTTCCCTTGAAGAATGGCAACGCATGCTCGACATTCACATGAAAGGAACTTTTCTCTGCACCCAGGCTGTGATTCCGGACATGATTGAAGCCAAATGGGGGCGGATCATTAATACCGCCTCCGTTGCAGGCATGGAGGGCGGACCACAAAATGCGCACTATGCGGCAGCCAAAGCGGCGATTA
>CAZCWX010000585.1:0-3651 GCA_964502465.1 uncultured Enterobacteriaceae bacterium
CCCCTGCGAGACCTGCTCAACGCGCGCATGAGCGGGGTGATAGTAGAGGAGGGGGTTGGAGTCCACGAACAACTGTCTGGCAAGCTGGCGATTGAGAGTCTCACCCCAAGTTATCTGATTTTTTCTCGTGACTTTGAGGTGGCGAAATGGCAAATGGTCATCCGGCGGGTCATAAGCCTGACCGTAGCGGTCATAGGGCTGATGCTGACTGCTCCGCTCATGGCTCTCATCGCTCTCGCCATCAAGTGTGATTCGGCAGGACCCGTCTTCTTTATACAAGAGCGCGCCGGGCGCGATGGGTGCCTCTTCCGGTTGGTGAAGTTTCGCACCATGCGCCCAGCGTCTCCTGAAGAGGAGACAAAGTCAGTATGGCAGCGAGATGAGAGTATGCGGATTACGCGGGTGGGCAAGTGGTTGAGGAAACTGCGCCTCGATGAATTGCCTCAGTTTGTCAATATCATCCGTGGCGATATGGACCTGGTGGGCCCTCGTCCTGAGATGGCGCTCAACATCCAGACGATGATCGATCAGATTCCCTACTACTATCTAAGAATGGCGGTGCGGCCAGGCATGACCGGCTGGGCGCAGGTTAAGCATGGCTATTCTGTCAGCCAGGAAGATGTCACCGAAAAGATGCGATATGACCTGTACTATGTGAAACATGTCTCTCTCTGGTTCGATTTGCGCATCCTGATTGATACGGTGAAAATTGTGCTGCTTGGCCGTGGCAGCGAAGTGCGTACGCCTACCACCGAGGGGCCTCAACCGGAGAAGAAGAGCACGAGCGGACAAAACCTCAAGCTGCTTCGTTCTCATCCGGTGATCTCCAGATTGTCTGAAAAATCATAACCTTGCTCACTACACAGGTAGGTCTTTGCTAGGAAAATGAGGAGAGACACATGAAGCTCGAAGAACGAATCAGCGAACACTCCGCACGCATTGCGGTTGTCGGACAGGGATATGTGGGATTGCCCTTGGCGGTGGAGTTTGCCAAGGCGGGGTTCCGCGTGACAGGAATCGATCTTGACACGGAGAAAGTCGCGACACTGAATCGTGGAGAATCCTATATCCCTGATGTCGAAAGTTATATGATCAGTGGTCTCCTGGCGGCAGGTCGTTACCGTGCAGCGACCGAGATGGACGTCTTAGGCGAGAGCGATGCGATCATCATTTGTGTGCCAACCCCACTGCGGAAAACCAAGGATCCTGACATTTCCTTTGTCCTATCAGCCGTTTCCGAAGTGCAGGCACGGCTGCGCGCTGGCCAGTTGATCGTGCTGGAAAGTACAACGTATCCAGGAACAACCAGTGAAGTGCTGCTCCCGCTGTTTGAAGAATGTGGACTGCAGGTTGGCCAGGATTTTTTCCTCGCGTTTTCGCCTGAACGCATCGACCCAGGAAACCAACAGTTCCAGGTCCGCGATATTCCCAAAGTAGTCGGTGGGATGACTCCTGCATGTGCACGCATGGCGGTGTTGCTCTATAGCCAGATTGTCGATCGGGTATTTGAAGTCTCAAACCCGACTGTCGCTGAGCTGGCGAAACTCTACGAGAATACCTTCCGCAGTGTCAATATTGCCCTTGCCAATGAGTTTGCCCTGATGTGCAGCTATTTGGGGGTGAGCGTATGGGAAGTGATCGAGGCAGCGGCGACCAAACCGTTTGGTTTCATGCCTTTTTCTCCTGGTCCGGGAATCGGCGGCCACTGCATCCCCATCGATCCCATGTACCTGTCCTGGAAACTGCGTCTCAACGGCTATGAAGCACGCTTCATCGCGCTGGCGGATGAAGTAAATCGCAGTATGCCACGGTACGTGATCGAACTCCTCACCGATGGATTGAATACCCGTGGCAAGTGTGTGAAAGGGTCTCGGCTGCTGATCCTCGGAGTCGCGTACAAACGTGACGTTGGCGACCTCCGCGAGTCTCCAGCACTGGATGTGATTGCTGAACTGCATCGCAAAGGTGCCGAAGTCGTCTATGCCGATCCCTTTGTCTCGACCCTGGTTCACGAGGGGGTAAGCGTCCAGCGAGTTGAACCTGATCCCCGTGTTGTGCGTGAGAGCGACGCGGTCATGATTCTGACCGACCATCGCCAGTTTGATTATCCCATGGTTGTGCAGCATGCCGATTTCGTGGTGGATACCCGCAATGCCACACGTGGACTGACTGCTCCAGCTGGGCGAATTATTCGGTTGTGATCCATTATGAACATTTCCTCTCCTCTCGTGGGCTGACTACACAACACTTTCGAAGGAAGACCCAGGAGTACTGGATTTTCCCTCTCCCTTGATGGGAGAGGGCTAGGGAGAGGGTGAACGGGCTATTGGCAATGATTACTAACGCCCTCAGCATCGATGTCGAAGAATACTACCACGGTATGGAGTTTGAAGCTGCCGTTCCTGCCGAGCAGCGTGAGCAGTTACCGAACCGGGTCGAGGTAAGTGTGGAACGCGTGCTGACGCTTCTTCGTACGCACAACATACACGCGACCTTCTTTACGGTCGGCAAAGTGGCTGCAGCACACCCTCACCTGGTTAAGAGGATCAGCAGCGAGGGGCACGAAATCGCCTGTCACAGCTATCAGCACGAACTGGTGTTTCGACAAACGCCTGACGAATTCCGGGCTGACGTACGGCGCGCCAAGGCAACCCTTGAGGACCTTAGCGGCAAGCCGGTGATCGGCTACCGTGCGCCGAACTACTCGATTCACCCTGAACAGGCGTGGGCCTACGATATTCTTTTGCAGGAAGGATTCCGCTACGATTCCAGTATCTACCCCATCGTTCATGATCGCTACGGCTCTCCAGAAGCACCACGGTTTCCCTACGAAATCCGCGAGAACGAAAACGGCAAGCTGGTCGAGGTTCCCATCGGGACAATACGGCTGCTCGGCGTGAACCTCCCGATTGGCGGAGGTGGATACTTTCGCCTCTTGCCGGTGGCGCTCTTTCGTTACAGTATCCAGCAGGTGAATCTGACTGAGAAACAGCCAGTGATGTTTTATTTTCATCCCTGGGAGCTGGACCCAGACCAGCCGCGCCCGCCTATGCCCTGGCATCATCGCTTTCGTCACTATGTCGGACTCCGGCGAGAGGAAGCGAAACTTGCCCGGCTTTTTCAGCAGGTTCGCTTTAGTTCAGTCCAGAACATTTTCTTCAATGCTGGCTCTGAAAAGGGGGGAGAGAAGGATGGTGGAAAACAGCCATGAAGCTTCATCCCAAATACATAGTTGCTACCCTGGCGTACCTCATGGGCATTTTTATCCTCTCTCATCTTCCTGGTACGGATAGTGCACAGGGAGGGCTCTCTCTTATCCCAGAGCGTCTGCAAAACTTTCTGCACATTCCCCTTTTTGCTGGTCTTGCCTGGTGCATGCTCATGAGCCTGAGCAATGGACAATGGCGAAAAACCATCCCTCTCTGGTGTTACGGTGTTGTTGGATTCCTCGCCATTCTCTATGCCGTTGCGGACGAGTGGCATCAATCCTTCGTGCCGGGCCGATTCCCCAGCGTGAGAGATGTGTTCATGGACTGCGTGGGAATCGTGGGGCTATTGTTCGCGCATCGGATATGTAACCGCGAAGTGTCTGCGGAGCGATCGACGGGAACACTGTTGTTGAAGAGCAATGCTCGCTAAGTGCTTGTCGGT
>CAZCWX010000586.1:0-9718 GCA_964502465.1 uncultured Enterobacteriaceae bacterium
TGTTGTTCGAGGCGCAACTGTTTGCCCTGCAGCGCTTCGTCATTGGGATAGAGCACCTTGGCGATGTTTTCAGAAGTCATTTTCTCTTCGACCGCACCGTAATAGTCTCCCACGTTGAACGCGGTAAAGTCGAAAGATTCCGCCGCTTCCGCTCTCCACAGGCGCAACAGACTACAGGTGTCTACGTCGTAGCCGGGAATGAGAGTGTCGTAGGCAACGCCCTTGACCTCTCGCGCGGGAGTCCAGCGTGCGCAATAGCGACCGCTCTCGTCGTGGTAGGCTTCGGTGTGGCCGCCGAGTTTCACTTCGAAGGAATTTTCAGGACGGGCGATTTCCCAGGGATTGCCAAGATGCAGCCATTTGTCCGTGCGCTCGACCTGCCAGCCATCGTGGATCTCCTGATCAAAAATGCCGAACTCGTAGCGAATACCGTAGCCAATCGCCGGCACGCCGAGCGTTGCCAGCGAATCAAGGTAACAGGCGGCGAGCCGTCCGAGACCACCATTCCCCAGCCCCGGCTCCTCTTCCTGCGCTAACACCTCATTCAGTTCTATCCCATACGAGGCGAGCGCTTGTTGGGCCGCCTCGGTGATCCCCAGGTTCAGCAGGTTATTCCCGAGGTGCGGGCCAAGCAGAAACTCGGCGGAAAAGTAACAGACGGCTCTGACGTCCTGCTGGAACAATTTATCCAGAGAGGTAATGAACCGCTGCAACAAACGATCGCGCACGCTGTAGGCAACCGCCATGTAGAGATCATTGCGGGTGGCCGTGCGCGGGTGCCGACCTTGAACATAAAATAAATTGTCCCGGAACGCCTTTTTCAGCGCTTCCACGCCGAGGCCAGTGCGGATATCTTCGACTTCTTCTGGTGGACGAGCTTTGCGCGACGGCTTCATTCACTTCCTCCCCTAATGGTTTCTGCAAAAGCTATCTGAGTACGGGGTTCAGGTACATCACAACGCCGGTTCAATTTTTGTCGTTTGCGGTTCAGAGTGGTTCAGATTTATCCACTGCATGGGACGGAGGGCGGCAAGATGTGGTATGGACCAAAGCAGCCTGAACATGGCCTCAAGCGAACCTGTTCGTCATGGCAGGGCAGCTTTGTACGGATGAACCATCGGCGTCGCATGTTTGCTTGGCTGAGCATGTTCAGTGAGGAACAAAATATGATCGCTGTAAAGAAGCAAATGGTAGCGCTCTTTGTGGATAAGTCATCCCAGCAGTGGGTGGTGCGGGATGCCGACGGTAACTTCTGGCTCTTGCCTACCGGCGAAAATCCCTGGGGCCATCGCCAATCGTTTGACCCCACCGAAGAGAGCGATCTTGAACCGATTTCCGGACATTATAAATATCTGCTTGACCTACCGTTTTAACCACAGAAAGGGAGGACCGATGACCGCCGAACACAGCATCTGTTTGCGACCAGCACGGCCGCGCAGTTCCTCACACTCGGCGCAAAGGCTGGGGGCATGGAAGTGGAGCTGGCGCAGAGTGGCCAGTTGGAGGGTGCTGGCGGCAGCTCCGGGCAGTGAGCGACTCGCTCGTTCCCAGGCAGAGCCTGGGAACGAAAAGCAAACAAAGGTGTCGTGCAATGACTCTACACAAAGCAAACGATTCATTCCCCTACTATCCTTCCCTCTATCAGATCAATACCCGTGTCTGGCTGACGGCATTGTCCCCAAAGCTGGGCCGGCCGGCCACGCTGGACGACATTCCCGACGCTGAGCTTGACCGCCTGGCCGAGCTGGGGTTTGACTGGGAGTGGTTCCTGGTCTGTGCCTGGCACGGCCCCAGTGGCGAGCATCTGGTGGTGACAGTGAATTATGCGCCCAACCAGAGTCAGTGCTATGTGCGGCTACCGTTCACGGATCTCGGCAACAGTCACTGGCGACTTGAGGATATGATTGCTCATGCCATTTATGATCGCGAGGGCAACGATTTGCAAGCACGCGGATTATACCTGGATGAGCCGCCCTGGAAGGCCTCCGCCTTCTCGCTGACGAAACGTGACTAAACTATAGGAATCCCATGCTACACCGCAGACCTGCGGTCGGCTATTTCGGCGGGGTCAGGAGACCTGCGCCGAACAATGGACGATGGCGCTCTGCGTATCCACAGCGTATAGAAATTGCGGGGGAGACTACACATGACATCCCACACGTCAGCACTTAGTGAAGAGGCGCTCCAGGAGCCGGCGGACTTCTCGCCCGTGCTGGGCGGGCTGCTTTTCCAACTCGCGGCCGTGACCCTCGCATCGATTGCGCCGCTGGCACTCACTTGGAAGCTATTAGGCTGGTCCTTGATATTCCTCGGCACCACTTTCGTGGCAGTCACCGCCTTCGCCAAAGTGTCGCCGGAAGAAGCCGCTCGGCTCGAAGCAGACTTGACGCCCCTCGGCGCTGAGCGAGCCGGCAACGCCGCAGGCACTATTCCGCCCTGGACGGGTGGGATCACCGAGCCGCCGCCAGGCTACGAGCCTGGAGATCATCATCCGGACCCGTATCCCGATGATGCGATCCTCTTCACTATTACCGCCACCAACGTCGAAGAGCACGCTGCCCATCTGAGTGAAGGCCAGAAAGCCTTGCTCTTGACCTATCCCGACACCTGGCGGATGCTGGTCTATCCCACGCGACGCTCCGCTTCCTATCCTCCATGGGTCTACGAAGCAGCAAAGGCCAACGCGCGCACGGCCGAGGTGATCGTCGAAGGCAAGGGCGGGGTTCTGCATGCATCGATCACTTCACCCTTTCCCATCCCCCGGAGCGGCGTTGAAGTGATCTGGAACCATAACCTGCGCTGGCGCGGCATCCATGTGGCGCGCAGCAACGGCGCCGCCGCCGTGACGCGCCTGGGCAACTATGGGGTGGTCCTTGCCGAGCAAGAGGTTGGCATCCCTTATGGGTCTCCCCACGTCACCCCCTTCAAGGAGGCGTACCCCAACGTCATGCTCGCCCTCAAATCGAAGATCATCCAACCCGAGCTGCTGGCAGGGAACGGGAGTTTGATCATCGAACCCCTCGACCAGACGCATGATCCCCGCAAGGCGTGGACGTATAGTCGGGGGCTGCGGCGGGTCGTGCGCGTGCCATACGCGGCCTATGACTATCCTGTCCCCAACACGGAGAATCTGCAAACCCTCGACGATTTGGGGCTCTTCAACGGCGCTCCGGACCGCTTCGACTGGACGTTAGTGGGCAAGCGGGAACTCTATATCCCCTATAACGCCTATCGGCTCCACAGCGACAGCCTCACCTATAGCGATATCCTCCGGCAAGGTCATATGAACCCGGAGCTGGCGCGCTATGAACGCCATCGCGTGTGGGTAGTCGAAGGAACGTTGAAGCCGAGACAGCGGCATATCTACTCACGCCGCACCTTCTATGTAGACGAAGACAGTTGGCAGATCGTGGTCGCGGAGAGCTACGACCACGACGGCCAGCTCTGGCGCGTGGCCGAAGCCCACATGGTGAACTATTACGAGGTGCCGGTGCTGTTGAGCACCCTTGAGGTGTACCATGACCTCAAAGAACGTCGGTATCTCGCCACTGGGCTGGATAACAATCGGAACATGTACCGGTTCTCTAAGGACGTCGATCCGCGCGAGTTTAGCCCCAATGCCCTGCTCTACTACATCCGCTAGCAAGGATTTCACTGTATGGCGCGTTGCTACGAATCGAGATGACGGAGGCGACGTATGAGATTTTCGTTACAGAAGCTCTTCCAGGCCGTGTTGCTCCTCACGCTCTTTTTGTTTCCAGGAAGGTTAACCGCGCAGGAACCTCAGGGCGCTTGCAGCAAGAGTTTTATGCTTATTGGGCCTTCGTGGGCGACCCGGAAGTGGGGCGGAGCAGGACCTGCGGCCGGCGGCGGTGATGTTGCGCAAACGAAACTTCCAGACGCGCTCGGATGCCGGAGAGGTAGCCTTTGCCCACTGGATGAACCTGACGCAAAGTTGCGCAACAGGGGTTAGGTTGGAGCCCCGGTTGCGCCAAGTGCTTGCTGCCTATTGGCAAGGTACCCTCTTGCCTTCCGTGTTTGCACCTGAGGCCCATTCATCAGCACTTCCCAACTAAAGTGCTACTTGTTTTCTTGTACCAAATGAAACTGCAATGTGAGTCTTTGTTGCATTTCTTGGTGGCCACGAAGCCGTCAGGCTTTGGAGTGCGCCACGCCAGAAACTGAACCGCAATCTGAACCGTTAAGGGGTATCCCTGAACCGAGGCACTATGTACCCTCATGAGCAGCAAAAAAACCCGAGGGAGGAGGAAGGATGAAGAAGGTAAGCAGAAGCTGGTGGAACCTGCTGGTGCCAGGGCTGGTCGTCCCCTTGGGGGGCTGCGCGCAGACCGTGGTCCAGCCGAAGTATGAGCCGCAGATTGCAGGGCCGGTGCTACGCCCGAGCCGGGTCTTCGTCTACGACTTTGCCATCACCGCTGCCAACGTGAGTGAGAACCAGGGGTCCTTCGGGCGTCTACATAATTGACTGCGTGACACGACCGAAGGAGGGAGGTTCACTCTGTAATGAAGCCCACATGGAGAGTAGGGCGGGTTGTCCTTCGCGTCTTCGTCGGCGTGATGCTACTCAGCATGACGATCTGGGGGGCGCTCGCCATTTATTACTCAGATCTCGCCTCTGTTGGTGTTCGCGCGGCGCTGAGCAGCGCGTTTGTATTAGGGACGGCGATCGCACTACTCTTCGTTCGTCCGCGTCGCTGGGCCATCGTCGGGTGCCTCGTGGTCTTCGCTGGCATTGTCTGGTGGTGGCTGGCGATTCCCCCTTCCCATGAGCGCGACTGGCAACCGGACGTGGCAGTGCTGCCGTACGCCACCTTCGCCGGAGACTCCGTCACGATTCATAATATCCGTAACAACGAGTACCGCAGCGAGACCGACTTCACGCCGCGGTATTACGATAAAACTGTTCATCTCTCCAAACTGCAGACCGTTGACCTGTTTCTCTCGTACTGGGGGCCGACGCTGATTGCCCACACCATCATGAGCTTTGGGTTTGAGGGGGAAGGGTATGTCGCGATGTCCATCGAAACTCGCAAAGAAAAGAATGAGGAATATTCTGCTCTGAAGGGGTTCTTCAAACAGTATGAGTTGATCTACATCATTAGCGATGAGCGCGATCTGGTGCGTCTGCGCACGAATTATCGCGGTGAAGACGTGTACCTGTATCGTCTGAAGGGGCCGCGCGAAGTTGGCCGTGAGGTGTTTCTCCAATACCTCCGAGATATCAACCAGTTGGCTGCCCAGCCGGCCTGGTACAATGCCTTGACGGAGAACTGCACGACGGGCATCTATCGGCTTGCCCGACCCTACGCCGCACGATCGTGGTGGAGTTGGAAACTGTTTGCCAATGGCTATATGGATGAGTTGGCGTATGATATTGGTGCCGTAGACCGCAGGCTCCCGTTTGCGGAGTTCAAGGTGCGCAGCCATATCAACGGCCGTGCGCGGGCGGCGGATCACGACCTGGATTTTTCGCGGAAAATTCGCGACGGATTGCCAGGGATAGAAGGTTGAAGCGAGCAGAAAACTGAACCGTAATCTGAACCACCGAGGGCTATACTTGAACCGACGGCAGTAGGTACTTAATTCTCAACCGCGATTCTTCATCTGAGAAGAGGGGAATCCAAGCACACAGAAGGAGGAACGGAGATGAAGCACAAGCAAAACATGGTGGTATGGCTCGGCGCAATCGGCGCCGTGTGTATGAGTCTAGAGATAGCGGCGGCGCAGGGTGGCAGCGTTTCTGGGATGTATGTCTTTCCGAAGCGCGGCCAGCCCCCGGAACAACAACAACAAGACGAGCTGCAGTGCCATAACACAGCTGCCGAAATGACGGGTTATAATCCGAGCGCACCGTCGAGTCCCCCACCGCCACAGAGCCAGGGGAGTCAGGCGGGGGCAACGGCAGGTGGTGCGCTGAAAGGGGGAGCGAGAGGAGCGGCCGCGGGTGCGGCGATGGGAGCGATTGCCGGGGATGCTGGGAAGGGTGCGGCGATGGGTGCCGCCGGTGGCGGGATTCTGGGAGGAGCCCGCGGCCGGCAGCACGGCCAGCAGCAGCAAGCCGCACAACAACAAGCTGCACAGCAACAGCAACAAGGGCAGCAGCAAGAATATCAACGCGCGTTTAGTGCGTGCATGGATGCACGCGGGTATAGCGTGAAGTAGAACTCCGCTCGACCATAAAGTGATACTGTTGATAAACTCTGAGATGCCCCTCTTCACCCGTTCGCTCTGAGCGTAGCCGCGTTAGCGGCGAAGTCGAAGAGCGGCCTTCGACTTCCCCTTCGACAAGCTCAGGGTACGCTCAGGCCGAACGGAATTAAATTATGTTGGCTGACTAGTAGCGGAGGTTTTGTTCATGCAACCTCATGTAGACATGCGAGTGCGTCGGTCGTCTTTCGGATTCACCGTCCTGCTGTTCATTCTTGCCTGTACAGTAGGCTGTTCCACACCAGTCGGGGTGAAGCGGGTGGGCACGAAGGAAGCACATCATCTCCTGACTGCCAGCGTGCTATCGACTGGCACTCCGAGCCTCTATTCGCTGCAAGTGCTGTCGCGCCGCGACCTCCACGCACAGTTTGATGACGATCCACAGGCCGCGCTGGTGGCACTCCATGCCAGCCTACAGTCCACCAGTGATCCCGATCGGCTCAACAATCGCCTCTTTGCCTTAGCCGAACTGTCCTTCCTCTATGCTGAACAGAACAGCCAACGACACCCCAGGAATAACCGCCAATGCCGGCCACGGAAAGGGCAACCCTGCTCATCGGCACGACGCCCACACCAGCAGGATCAAGCCCAGGCCTATTACCTCGCCACCGCGGTCTATGCCTATGCCCTCTTATTCCCGGACGAGCCGGACGGTGGTGTACTTGACCCGTCCGATCCCCGGTTGCGTCTTGCCTACGATCTCTACAATCGTGGGCTGACGGAAGGGCTGTTCTCGCCCGACCAGAACGAAGTTGTCCTGGCGTCCGGCCGGTACACGCTCCCCTTTGGGGTGCTAGACCTCGAGTTTGCGTCCACGGAGTTCTCTTGGGCGGGCTACCAGCTAGAACATTTTGTGCCGACGACCGACCTGGCCGTGCGCGGCTTGCGCAACCGCTACCGGCGGCCTGGGATTGGTGCACCGCTGGCCGCGAGCCTGGCCGGGACCACCGTTGGGCCTGCAGTCACGGGAGCGAACCGCATTCCCCCCCGTCTTAAGGTGCCGGTCACAGCCTTCTTGCGTTGTGACGCACCACGACGCAGCCTCGCCACCGGCGCTGTGCGCGGCCAGCTTGAACTGTACACACCGGATCAAGTGGAAACCGTGACCGTGAATGGCCACGAACAGCCGCTGGAGTTCGATGCCACCGCCGCCCTCGCCTACACGCTCGAAGGCGCGCCGGTGTACGCCTTCGAGCTGTCTGGCTTCCTCGGCGATGTACTCCGTACGTACATTCCTCAAACGCGGGCGCAAGACGGGCTCCTCTTCCTGCATCCCCCCAGCCTCGACCGTATTCCGGTTGTCCTCGTGCATGGGACCGCCTCCAGTCCAGCCCGCTGGGCAGAATTGATCAATGAAGTAGAGGGGGATCCGCGCCTGCGTGGCCGCTACCAGATCTGGCTTTTTATGTACGACACCGGCAACCCTGTTGCATACT
The DNA here is from genome assembly GCA_964502465.1 of uncultured Enterobacteriaceae bacterium. Lineage (GTDB taxonomy): Bacteria > Desulfobacterota > Binatia > Bin18 > Bin18 > CAZCWX01. The sequence continues at coordinate 7,665 of CAZCWX010000586.1, forward strand.
CGGGCGGCCGGTTACGGCAGGCGCTGCGGCATGTGGTGCAGGAATTAGACCCCGAGGGCAAGGCCCCGGCATTGCAACGCCTGGTAGTGATGGGCCACAGTCAGGGCGGGTTACTGACTAAGCTCACCGCCATCGACAGCGGCACGCGGTTTTGGGATAACCTGAGCAAAGTTCCCCTTGACGACCTCACCATGGAGTCTGAGACTCGGGAGTTGTTTCGCCGGTCGCTCTTCGTCACACCCCTGCCATTTGTCAAACGTGTGGTTTTCATCTCCACGCCGCACCGGGGCAGCTATCAGGCCGCGCTCCGCCTGGGCCGTCTCTCCTCATGGCTGGTGACGCTGCCGGGGGACCTCACTCAGCGGACCCTGGCCATCATGACGCAAAACCAGGGCAAACTCTTGACCCAGCAGCTAGAGAAACTGCCGACCAGCGTTGATAACATGAATCCCTCGCACCCCTTTATCAAAACCCTGGCGTCAATTCCGGTGGCGGAAGGGATCACGGCGCATTCCATCATCCCTGTCCTCGGTGAGGGGCCGCTCTCCGGAGGGAATGATGGCATAGTGGCCTATGACAGCGCCCATATTGAGGGGGTGGAATCGGAACTGATTGTGCGTTTCGGCCACTCGGTGCAAGGCCATCCGCAAGCTATCGAAGAAGTGCGACGGATCTTGGGCGAGCATCTCAACGACTCGGAGGGGGCTAGCTCTGGAGATGCACCTGCTCATCGTTAATCTCTTTGCAAAAGAACCTATTAAGAGGAGGTATCACATGCAGTACGTACGATGGTGGAACATCATCACTATGGGGTTTGCCCTGTGGCTGGCCGCAACGCCAGGCTACGCCCAACAATCCGCCGCGACCGCGTCTCCAAGCCAAGAGAAAGCAATGTCAACGCTGATGAAGGCAGCCGAGTTTTTGGCGAAAGCCCAGCGCTTCAGCGTCAAGGCGGACATTAGCTACGATATCATGCAGGACTGGGGCCAGAAGCTGGAATTCGGCGCGACCCGCACGATTACCGTGCAGCGTCCGGATCGTATCAGGGTGGATATCGTCGATCGCGATGGCACCCGGCGCGGCTTTCGGTTCGATGGGAAGCAGATCGCCTTCTTTGGGCTGGATGAGAAGGTGTACGCCACTGCTGAGAAGACGGGCGATCTGGACGCCGCCTTTGCCTACTTCACTCGGGATCTGCAGATGCCCCTCCCCATGGCAGAGCTCTTCACGAACCATTTGCCGACATCCTTAAAAGACCGGGTCAGTGAGGCGCGTTACGTGGAAGAAGCGACACTCGGAGGAGTGCGCTGTGACCATCTCGCCTTACGTAACGACATGACGGATGCCCAGGTGTGGATAGCGCAGGGAGAGCAACCACTGCTGCGCCGGCTGGTCATCACCTATAAACACGCCAATGGGCAGCCGGAATTCCGGACGGATTTTCACGATTGGAACTTCTCGCCTGAGACTCCGGATTCACTCTTCACTTTTACACCTGCTGAAGGCGCGATGCGGATTCAGTTTGTGGCTGGCATGGATCCTGATGCAGGAGTACAACAATAGAAAGGAGGACAGCCATGAGAACGAAAACCTGGATACGGCACACCGTATGGATGGCACTGTTGTGCATGGGCGTCTTTACCGTAGCGGAGGTTGAAGCGCAGCGAGGTGGGCGAGGTGGGGGTGGTGGCGGCGGAGGCTATTCCCGCAGCGGCGCCGCCAGTAGCGGTTCACTTGGCGCCAATCGTTCGTCCAGTGCGGGCAGTTATTCCCGCAGCGGTGCCGCCAGTAGCGGTTCACTTGGTGCCAATCGCTCGCAGATGCAGCAGAGTACGCAAGGTTCTGCCAGCCAGAGGCAGTCCACTGCGACGCAGAATCAACAGACCCGTCAAGCCGCTACGGCACAGAATCAGCAGACGCGCCAATCGTCTGCCGGCCAGGCGCAGTCCAGCCGTCAGACCCAGCAAGATCAACTCCAGAGCAACCGTTCCCAACAGCAAAATACAAACCGGGAAGACTGGCAAGGTTACGGAACGCAAAAACAGGAGGACCGG
>CAZCWX010000587.1:0-3836 GCA_964502465.1 uncultured Enterobacteriaceae bacterium
CATTTTCCAGAAAATATCGGTCGTGACTGATGACCAAGCACGCCAGAGACTCGCTCTGGAGGAGGCTTTCGAGCCACAGGACGCCTTCTATATCCAGATGATTGGTTGGCTCATCCAACAACAAGACATCCGGAATCTTCACTAATTCACGCGCGATGGCCAAGCGTTTCTTCCATCCTCCCGACAAGGCTCCCGCGAGCTGATGGAATTCGGTGAACCCCGCGCGTCCCAAGGTCACCGCAATCCGCCCTGTTTTGTCGAAGTCGTCGAGCGTGTCGCTCCTCAGCGCCTCATAGAGAAGTGCTTCCACCGTCTGCTCGGGGGGAAACTCGGGTTCCTGGGGGACATAGCCAATACGGGCAAGTTTTCGTACCGCCCGTGTCCCACTGTCCGGTTCTTCAAGCCCGGCGAGGATTTTTAGGAATGTGGATTTTCCCGAGCCGTTGGGGCCGACAAGGCCGACACGGTCCCCCTCGCGGAGGCCGAAGGAGAGGCCAGTAAAAAGAGACTGAGAACCGTAAGCTTTGCTAATTGCCTCGCAGCTGAGGAGGACGGGTCGGCTCATAGCGCTACTGAACCCGTTTTCTATGCAATTGTTGTGAGGCCTGTGGGTTCTGCAGAAGCGTGAGGAACAGGAGCCTGTTTAGGGAAATACTGAAGGTGCGCAAGCTACTTCGGTGCTGGAGATATACTCTCTGAAACATACAGGGATTATAAGGATCGCGGCAGGCTTCGGCTACCAGTCTGCCGCAATTGCTGCCAGAGGCTCGCCTATGCAACGTGAGGTTGCAGAGCCGCAACAAAGAGGAGTCGATGACCCGCAAAGGAATCACCTTCCGGCGGCGTCATCCTTTTACCAAACCGCCGCCAGTTTCCTGATTGGCAGGTTACTGTCCCTGAGCCATTACCTCACAAGTAATGGCTCAATTCATTTCGGAGTGGTACTGTTTCGCCCATGGAAACAAACCAGCATGGAGCAGTGATAGAGACGAATGGCGTCGGACCGTTGCTTCGTCGCTGGCGCGAAACGCGCCATCTCAGTCAGCTCGAACTGTCGCTAGAGGCAGAGGTGTCTGCCCGCCATATCAGCTTTCTCGAAACCGGACGAGCCGCGCCGAGCCGAGCAATGATCCTGACCTTGTCCGAGGTGCTCGACGTGCCGTTGCGCGAACGTAACATCTTGCTCCTCGCGGCGGGCTATGCACCGATTTACGGCGAGACCAGTTTGGATGACCCGCGAATGACCCAGGTGCGTGCGGTGGTCGAGATCATTTTGAAGTCGAACGAGCCTCGCAGTGCAATTGCTCATGATCGTCACTGGAACGTCGTCATGGCCAACGCCGCTTTTGTTCGATTTTTGACGGTCATTCTGGGCAAAGAGCCCACTGGCCTATTCCCTCTGCGCGTGTCGGCGCCGCCGCGCTTGAACGTGCTGCATCTCCTCTTCGACCCTGACGGCCTACGCAGAGTCATTGTGAACTGGGAGGCAATCGCCAAAGCGTTGTTGAATGAGGCGTATCGCCGGCTGGCGTGGGCGCGCGACGACACGTTGAAAAAACTGATTGCGGATATCCTGAGTTATCCTGGCGTTCCAGCCCGGTGGCGTGAGCCTGATCTTGAGGGGCCGCAGACGTTGATCCTTCCGATGGAGCTGAACCTGGACGGCAAGATCGCTCGGATGTTCAGCACCGTGACGACCGTGGCGACGCCGCATGATGTTACGCTGCAGGAACTGCACGTCGAAGTCTTCTATCCGGTTGACGCAGAGACCGAGGCGACGCTCCAAGCATATGAAGAACATGTGAACATGGTATTCGGCGATGCTTAACCCGCTCGGTGACGTATAGCCCGCCTCAGCGGCGCTACACCAGGATGCAATAGATTCGTACACACGACTCTAGCGTCTACCCACCCACACGGCTACGAATAGTATCCCAATGTCGTGTATTCCGATTTAGGGCACGGCCTTCGTCGCTGAAACTTCCGCCACTCACACCTGCACCTCGCCGTGTTCTGCTGGCGCTGGTCGAATTGCTCATTCGCGCTGGGAGCCTTACCTGGTATGGCGATCCCGACGGCAAGCGGCCACTCGACTACGCGCGCATCGGCGTCGCACGTGACAAGAACGAAACCGGCAGTCGGCTCGACAGTCTAAACAGTGAGCCGTTCCGCAAGCTGTCAGCTCGAGGTCGCTTTACCTCGCAAGTAATTGAGACGGGCAACGAACGTACTTAATCATATAAGTAGATATCGCAAACGGCGAAAGCAGCCGAATGCGACAACGAAAGGAGGAGGGCAATGAGCAAGTCACTCTTTAGCAAAGAAGAGCCGGTTCCGTAGAACCGCGAACACGCGGTTATCTTCCCGTAGCTGATGATCGTTGCGTAGACAACAAGAAGGAGCGGATCATGAACAAAGAGTTTGGCGCACAGTCCCAGGAGACAGCAGAGCTAATGCGACGGTTTAACGAGGTATTTCAGCATCATAATCCCGCGGCATTGACAGAGTTGGTTGCAGAGGACTGCATCATCGAAAATACGGTCCCGGCTCCCAATGGCGCACGGTATGTCGGGCGCGAGGCGTGCATTCAGCTCTGGCAAGGACTTGCGGTCGAGCCGGGCACGCACTTCAACCTCGAGGAGGTATTCGCGGCTGGGGACCGGGCGATTATCAGATGGCGCTACTGCTGGGGCGAGGGCGAGAGCAATTCCGTACGCGGCGTGAACCTGATGCGCGTGCGCGACGGCTTCATTGCAGAGGCCATGGGCTATGTCAAGGGACAATAGGTAAACAAGGATATCGCCTGGGCCGGTCGTCACTGGGATTTTCGGCAAAGATTCAGGACTGGAAGACCGTACGGCCGGCCTGGAGGCTGATAATGACAAAGATATCGACGTCAGAGAGGCTCCCTCTCTCACGGCTACCCCCATGCTTCCTCGAATGTTACCCCACTGATGCCGGTCAGGAGATCGATCCGATAAGGAAAACGTCTGCTAACCGTCTTTATATTGGAGACAATTGCGGAGAGGTTAGTTGGACGCCCATCTTTTGATGACATAGCATTTTCTGGACAGGCACGACTCTTCTAGAAAAATTCAGTCCTTTTTCGCGCCCAGAGAAAAGCAATTTCATCAAGTATTGTGCATAGCCGGGAGCAAAGCAAGACAAGGAACAGATTTGAGCGGTTGGCTCGCTTGGGAGTTGTGACGCAGAAGCAAACCTTTTAAACTCTCTATCAAGAATTGCTTCGGCTTTCGCCGTTTATCCTCGCCTGTTTCGCGGCACGGCGGTCATAGACACCTCAATGCTGTGTACCGCGGTGCTGTCGCCCATGTCTGCCTTGCGGCCAGGGTTCAGCACGTTCACGTTTGAACGGGTATTTTCACGATTTGGCCAGCGGCCCTTATGCGACAACGCTACGCCGCGCGGGAGGTCCGCCGAAAGTGTGACATAGACGCGCAGTTGTCCGGTTTCGTTAGACAGAACGACCTCATCCCCCTCGGTCAGATTATGTTCGGCGGCATCCAACGGATGGACAGCAACCGTAGCCGGTCCGATACGTACGGCAATTTTTTCCACATTGGCAAAACTATCATTCAAGAGCCACGGTGAGGCTGGCGACAAGAGCCGAAGGCGTCCCACGCCGGGTCTCGAATCAACCAGTGGCAACGGCACGCGCGGATGCCCATCCGCTTCGGCGCGCGCCGAGGCGATCTCAATGCGTCTGCTCGGAGTAGGGAACGTCTGGTTGGCGAATTGCATGACTGGTTCCGGCGACACAAAAACCGTACCTTTTGCAGCAAGCGAGGAAAACGTTTCCCCGCTGCCTAGTCGCT
>CAZCWX010000588.1:0-24642 GCA_964502465.1 uncultured Enterobacteriaceae bacterium
AAGGGCTTGCTGTGCTGGCGGAGGCATTCGCTGTTGCTGAAAATGGAGAATGTATCTGGGAGGCTGAAGTTTATCGCCTGAAGGGCGAGCTGACGCTTGCTCAGTCTAGCGTCTCGCGTCTAGGGTCTAGCGTCGAAAATCCGCACTCCGCATTCCGCATTCCGCAATTAGAAGCGGAGGCGGAAGCCGAAGCATGTTTCCTTAAGGCCATCGAGATCGCTCAACAGCAGCAGGCGAAGTCGCTAGAACTGCGCGCGACGGTGAGCCTGGCGCGGTTGTGGCAGCAACAGGGGAAGAGAAAACAAGCGCAAAAGATGCTGGCAGAGATCTACAATTGGTTCACCGAAGGATTTGATACGACGGATCTGCAAGAGGCGAAGGTGCTGCTGGAGGAACTCACCTGACTGGAAAGCCTTCTGTCCTTTGTTTCATCCCTAAAGACGAGAAGACGAGGGAAAGCACCTAGGTACGCCGTGCACTGCAGCTGCTTTATGGTCTCCAGCCCTGCCGCATTAGCGCCCTTCTCAACTGCACCCTTTCCTCAGCGTTAAAGTCCAACAGTCGCACGGTGGCTCGACCCTCTGGAGTCACGCCTTCTATGCGACCATCTTCTCGCAAGTGAAAGTGCTCTTGCCACCGCTGCTTTCGCGGGTGAAATAAAGGCACGATGTGGTCCTCGCTCTCTGCTCTGGGGTCGATCGATGCGATGTTGGGGCCCTTCTTGAGGTTACACCGCAGGCAACACAGGCACAGGTTGTTCTCGTCATCTGCCCCCAGATGCTGTTGAGCGATAATATGATCGATCTGATGGGGAAGAATAGAGGCTCTTTGTGGTAAGTGACAGTATTCACAGGCTTGCTGGGCGCGACGCCGTATCCGCGCTCGCCTTTGCGCGGACAGGTTCATGAGGCAATACGAGGAGCCCAATACTCCTCAGCCTGGAGTTTAAGCAGGCTCAGGAGATCGTTGAGGCGCACGATTTGTTCATACTCTGCTTTCTCTTCCTGCGAGAGCCGTCCGTCGGAACTCTTCGCCGCCAACTCCGTTACCCGTTCAGACAGATCTTTCTCCACTGCCTTGAGAGCTACCGCTAACTTGTCTAAGGTCTGCTTTTCCATCGTGACACCCTATACCCAAGATACATTGATATTACTATAGGCAGTTTGACATCGCGGGGCGCCGGACGCCACCAGCAACATGTTCACCGATGCTATGGTTCTTCTGGTCGTTAGTGACCCCTTCCTCCCTACCATTTGCAGTTACAAATGAAGAATACTACGGAGTTTCGCGACGCTCTCCAGGATATGGTCTGGATCTTCCGGGTGCAGTGCCTCGTGATGACTCGTGCCGGTTAGAACGCCAACCGTGTAGGATCCGGCAGCTTTGCCTGCACGAATGTCGATTGGCGAATCGCCAATGTACACCACTTCGTGCGGGTCGAGCTGTAAGAGACCCAAACATTTGATCACTGGTTCAGGATGGGGCTTGCGACTCTCAACGTCCTCACGACCGATGATGCCACGAAACAACTGTCGCACCCCCCACTGATCGAGAAACGGCAGCGCTCGGCCTGAGGATGTGGCAATGCCGAGTCGTAGTCCTCTGGCATGCAAGTCATGCAGAAGCTCGACGCTACCAGGAACAGGTTGGGTTTCGTAATGATAGCGCTGCATCCATTCGTGCATGCGACCGTCAACGATGCGTTTGAGGGTCGCGGCAGGATCTGGATAGTCGAGGGGAAAGAGCTTCTCCAAAGGAGCCGCATCGCCTAGGCGCATTAACTCATAGACCTGCTCTTTGGGGACGGGCGGGGCTCCGGCAAGCGTTAGGACTTCCAGAGCGATTTCATAAAAAAACCCGACTGAATCTGCCAGCGTGCCATCAACGTCAAAGATGATTCCAGTGACACTCAGCTTTTTCATTGGGCTATCCGGCTCCACGCTGCGGCAATCGTCTTGTGGAGGTCCTCTGGAGAACCATCATTCGCGATCACGAGATTGGCATGTTGCAGACGTTCCGCGTCGGAGAGCTGGCTGGTGATACGTGCTTCGGTGTCTTTTGCCGACAGGCCGCGCTGAGCTGCGACACGTTCAATCACGGCATTTTTGCCAGTGACGACTACCCACACTTCATCAACGAGCGGCAGCCAGTTCGCTTCAATAAGAATTGCCGCTTCAACGACGATCGGCTGGGTAAATCCTTCCGCTCGCTTTGCTTTGATGCGCCGCTCGATGTCTTTGAACATTAAGGGATGGACAATGGCGTTGAGTTGCTTTCTCGCTTCATCGCTGCCGAAGACAATCGCTCCGAGTTTCTTGCGATCGATGGTCTGATCGGCGGCGAGAATATCGCGACCGAATGTCTCGGTGACTTGTCGCCAGGCTTCTTTTCCTGGGAGGTAGATCTCGTGACCAACCTTATCGGCATCGATAACGAACGCTCCAAGTCCAGCTAATATCTGCGACACGGTACTTTTGCCTGAGCCAATACCGCCAGTCAGACCGATGGTTCTCATGCGAGTTCATTCCTCTCTCCGTGAGAGCTGCGTTGTGTACCAATTTCTTGTGGCAGAGATTGATTGCTTCTGCAAGGGTGACACCGGGTTCTCTCTCTTCTCGGATCATGCTATCTGTCAGGGCCAATTCTTCACAGGGAGGGACAATGCCATACGCACAGGTGCGAGGTGTCACGCTCTACTATGAAGACCGTGGGCAGGGTCAACCGCTCTTATTGATCCCTGGGGCGCTCGGCACCGCACAGTCAGACTTCGGTCCTCAGCTCGAAGAGCTTCCGAAGTATGGGCTACGAGTCATCGCTCTTGATCCTCGTGGCTATGGGAAATCTCGCCCACCTGGACGTGAGTTTCCGTTCGATTTCTACGAGCAAGATGCCCAAGACTGTGCAGCCCTGATGGCAGCAGTTGGTTGTGAGTCATACGCTGTGGGTGGTTGGAGCGATGGTGCGGTGATTGCCCAACTCCTGACACTGAATCACTCGCACCAGGTTGCCAAGCTCGTCATTTGGGGTGGCAATGCGTATGTCGCTCCTGAAGATATTGAAGGGTATGAGAAAACACGCTTCCTCTCTTCGTGGTCGCCGCGTATGGTCGAGGCGATGAGCACAATATATGGAGATGAGTTGCAAGACCTCTGGGCACGTTGGTGTGATGCGCAACTGGCACTTTACCAAGCGGGCGGTGAGTTGAGTCGGCAACGCTTGCACCTCATTCGTTGTCCAACGTTGATTCTTCAGGGGGAGAAAGATCCGCTTGTCCCACGCTTTCATGCCGATGTGCTCCACCACGGTATTGCGGGCGCGCGGTTACACGTCTTCCCTGAAGGAAAACATAACGTGCATATCATCTATGCAGAGGAGTTCAACCGCATAGTGGTGGATTTTCTTCGGTCGTAAGGAGTAATTGAAACATGAACATGATAACAGGAGGAGTGTAATGGCAAAGGTCGAGTTCTTCTACGACTATTCTAGTCCTTGGACGTACCTGGCGTTTACCAAGATTGAGGGAATTTGCCAGAAATATAACGCGACGCTCGAGTGGCGACCGATCCTCGTGGGCGGCATTTTTAATACCACTAATCCGTCAGTCTATGAATTTCGCGAACGAGGAGTTCCAGCCAAGGCCAAGTATGCTGCCAAGGATCTGCAAGACTGGGCACGGCTCTATGGTCTGACTATCAAAAACCCTAGCGTCTTTCCGGTGAACTCGGTGAAAGCCTTGCGTGGAGCCTTGGTAGCATTGGAGCATCCAGGTAAGTTTATGCCATATAGCTATCGCGTTTTTGAATTCTATTGGGGAAAAGATCAGGATATCAGCAACGATGACGTGCTCCGGTCGCTCATCACGGAGGTCGGCCTTACTCCAGACGAGTATTTCGATAAAATCAATCGTCAAGAGTACAAGGATCGCATCCGTGTGAACACTGACGAGGTGATCGCGCGTGGCGGGTTCGGCACGCCGACTATCTTCGTCAATGGGTCCTCAATGTTTTTTGGCAATGACCGGCTGGTGTTAGTGGAAGAGGAACTGCGGAGAGAGCAGGGAAGGGGCTAGGGGCTGGGATTGATTGGAAGATGAATTGGAGAAACGGAGAACGGAGGAGAGGGGGTTCACCGATTCCCCGTTTCTCCCCGTCCCCGTTTCACAATGGACTCCATGTTTTCAGCCTGCCCAGCCCCATTTCTGCTTGTTGGCGGCAATTTCGTCAGCCGTGGGATGCGCTATTTTTTTATGCTGAGCTACTTTGAAGTCATCTGCATAGTCTTTCATCGCGTAGTTAAGAGGGGTGTCCTCCTGAAAGACATCTGGGACTGCCACTTCCTCGAAAATAGCCTGCCATGGGCACTCCGGCTCGCATGCTCCGCAGTCAATGCACTCGTCCGGATGAATGTACAGCTGATTAGGGAACTGCTCGCGATCATTGCCGGTGTATTCATAGATACAGTCTACCGGACATACGGCGACGCAGCCCGTATCGACGCAGTCCCTGCACAGCCTTGTGATGATATATGTCATCGTCTTCCTCCTTACTGGTAATCCGACTTCGGCTCAGGAGTGCACAGCAATCCTCCTGTTGCCGCTCCCTCTGCTATCGTATCGCTAGAGGAAGGTCAATTCCGCATTCAGCAGGAGAGAGGGTGAACGAAAGGAGAGTGCGGTGTGAAGCTGGGCGGTAGATGCTAGCCTGGATTCCTTTTCTCCAGCGAGACTTTGAGTTCACCCGTGGTGATTGGTCCACGATGGGAAAAGAGAATAATATCGTCCGGGGCTGGTGCACCCTGAAGGCTCAGGATGATGCGCATACGTTCAGCCTGCTCCTGGCTGAGCACTGTGCTCTCGCTTTGTCTGCTACTCTTACGGCGTACTGTGCGCTCTTCCACCACAGACTCAACTTCTGCGTCAAAGAGGCTATAGGTTTTTTCTCTCGTACGTACGGAAACAAGATTTTTCAGCCTATCTTTTTGGCTGGGATCGATCAGCTCAAACACGATCGTGTCACCATGTGGGCTAACGTTCTGAGCGACGCTGCGAATGAGTGCACTGTCTTCCTTGACCGCCGTCGAGTGTTCATGGGCAATGATCCAGGCACTAAGGGGTAACACTGCCGCCAGAAACGAGGCAACCGCGCTGCGTGAAAAGAGGGAGGGGACCGTGAGCCGGGTGCCGAAATCTTGTAAGATTAAGTCAGCCCCAACCGGGATGGCAAGTGACACCAACACAAGCCCAAACACCGTGGGTCCAGTGGCCTGGCCACCCAGGCTGAACGTGAGCAAGGAGAGCCCGGAAAGCAATGAAGAAGTGAGTAAGGCAAAGACGAGCCGTTTCGCTGGCGCTTCATACAGGAGGAAAGGGATGATGAGCGCGAGTGCGAGAGCCGCGAACGGGGCAAGCAAAGTGCCTTCTCGGTACACCGTGCCGGCGAACCATGCGACGCTGATGGCCATCAGCGCACCGGCTACCAGCCCCCAGGCAATCCTGACAAACATTGTTTTCCCGCGCATGAACATTTCCCTCTCTCAATCAATGTTGTCATTCTAAGGGTTTTTCTCCTGCGGCGCAACGTGACTGCTCGGTTTTTTCGTATGAAAACGCCAATAGTCGGTCGCCAGACGGAGAGCCCGGGCTGCTCTCTCATGGGTCGCAAACGTTGCGATACTGCGCCTGTGAAATTGCTCTCGGACATCGAGGATTGCGGCTTCGCGCGCAAAGGGTTGCAGGACAACGAAAAATGGCTTGGCCGAACGGACAGCGAAATCAGACAGAGTATCGAGAAGCGCAGTTAAGGTTTGAGGATGAGCCTGCCACTGCCCAGCCACTAATCCCGCGCCAGTATCCATGACAATAGCCTCGATATGGGGGTCCCGATCGAGAATCGAGAGTAACCGTTCGAGATTGTGGCTCGTCTGGCCCATGCCGGTGGTATGGCCGGAATCGAGCGGATTGCGGAAACTGCCGCCAATCACCGTAAAAAATGAAGATAACTCCTGATATGAGGAATCGCTGAGGAGTGGCACGGTCAACCCAGCTCTTTCGAATGCATCAGTAATCACAACCGATGGTCCACCGGTCATAGCGATGAGTCCGACACCAGTACCGGTTGTCGGTTTCGCCAATAAGAGTAACTTCATGACATCGAGAATCTCATCGAAACTGTCGGCTGGAATCGCTCCGGCTTGCCGTACCAGTGGCTCCCAAATCGCTGAGGGGACGGCAAGAGAACCAGTGTGTGAAGAAATGGCGCGCTGTCCGGCCTCGCTTTTTCCGCCTTTCCAGATCACCACCGGCTTGTGGGGAGTCACTTGGCGGAGCAGAGAGAAGAAACGCCGCCCCTCGCGGACACCTTCGAGATACATACCGATGATGCGCGTCTCGTCGTCGGTAGCCAGGTAGTCAAGATAATCGCTGGCGTCAAGCACCGCAGCATTGCCGAAACTCACGGCTTTACTGATTTTAATGCCGTGGTTCGGTGCTGCCAGGCTGAACGTGATCGTATGCGTTCCGCTTTGGCCAATGAAGCCAACCGTGCCAGCTTCGCCCGTGGGTAACTCCGGGTAGTTCCGTAAGCCAAGACGAGGATGGTACAGCCCCATACAGTTCGGACCAATCAGCGCCAGTCCAGTGGCGCGGGCAGTATCGGCCATGGTCTGTTCCAGGCGTTTCCCTTCATCATCGCCAATTTCCGAGAATCCTGAAGTGAAAAGCATCACCCCGGAGACTTTTTTCGCAGCACAGTCAGCGATAATACGGGGCGCGATCTGGCGAGGTACGGCGGTCATGACGTAATCGATTTCATCAGGAATCTCTGCCAGACTCGGGTAATTGGGCACTCCCAGAGCACGAATGCCGGGCAACTCCCGTTCGTCGATTTGCACCGAGTAGAGCTTACCCTGAAAGGTACTCTGACTGCGCAGCCACATGTAGTTCATTGCCTTTTTGTCACCGATCACAGCCACGGCTTGCGGATTGAACGCGCGATCGAGTGTCGCTCGGGTGGCCGTAGAGAGTGGTCGTGGAGTGCTCACCTCTCCTTCAGCGTGGAGAACGATTCTCGCATCAGCAGCGAGGCAACCTTGGGGATACGCGAAGACGGGATTCAGGTCGAGTTCCTTGATCTCTGGATGATTTTCAGCAAGAGCCGATACCTGAAGCAGCGTCTGTTCAAGGGCGTCGAGATCCACCGATGGCTGACCGCGATAGCCGTTCAGCAGGGGGAAACTCCTGATTTCCTGAATCATTGCTCGAGCATCTCGTTGGCTCACAGGAGCAAGGCGAAAGGAGACATCTTTGAGGACTTCGACATGCACGCCACCTAAGCCAAACATGACTATCGGGCCGAACTGTGGATCAGTGGTGAAGCCGATGATGACTTCGATACCAGGCTGAGCGTGCGATTGTACTGAGACGCCATCAATGGTCGCCTGCAGATGCGCCCGTTGTATAGCACTCATGATTTCATCAAAGGCCATGCTGACTGCTGCGGGAGAAGACAGATGGAGTTTGACTCCACCGACATCGCTTTTGTGGACGATATCAGGCGAACAGATCTTGAGCACGACAGGAAAACCAATCTCTTGGGCGATCGCGACTGCGTCCTCGCGGGTTTGTGCAAGGTGCGCGGATGCAACTGCGACTCCGTTTGCACTTACAAGCGCCTTTGCTTCAACTTCGGTCAGCAAAAGGCGGTTTTTTGTTCTGGCTTGTTGAATGATGGCTGTGGCATCGATATGCGCCATACGTGTCCCCTCTGGCAGTGTAGTGCCCTTTTCATATCCGAGCGATCGGCAGTCAGCAATCAGCAGCCAGCTTCAGAAAGATAAAAGGGCACATTCCTGAGTATCAGGCTGAAAGCTGATTGCTGATGGCTAAAAGCTACTTGTTAATCTGCTGACGCAGCGCGGCGAGTTCATGCCGCAAGTCTTGCAGTGGTCCAGAGAGGAATCCGGCGACGGCTTCACTGACAAATTTTTCGATATATTTCCCCTGCATATCATTCTCGATATTGATGCGATCGCCTAGTTTTTTGGCATGGAGGGTGGTGACTTGGTATGTGTGAGGAATGATGGCACAGGTGAAGGCAGTCGGCTGACAGTGGAAAACCGTCAGGCTAATCCCATCAACTGCGGTGGAACCTTTTTCTACCAGATAGCGGCCTAATTCTGCGGGAACCTCAAAGGTATACAGGAAAGAGTCTCCCTCTGGCTGGATCGCCGCAATGCGCCCAACGCCATCGACGTGGCCAAACACGAGATGACCAGACAGGCGGTCGTTCAAGCGCAACGAACGCTCGAGGTTGACGAGATTACCTGGTTGCAAGTCTCCCAGGGTCGTGCGTCTCAGCGATTCGGCAGACACGTCGAAGCTCAGCGCTGTATCGCTTATCACAGTGACAGTAAGGCAGACTCCGTTAATGCAGATACTTTCACCAAGAGCGATTTCCGCAAGAGGGACTCCAGCAGTCAATGTGAGCCGTACTCCCTCAGTGGTGTGGTCGATCGTGGTGATCGTTCCAGCTGTTTCGATGATACCGCTAAACATAGTTCACTTGCTGATTGTAGAAGGCGGACTGCGGAATAAAAGGTGCGAAATCCGCATTTTCTTTTTAGCCGGCTGCTTTCACGCTCGGCCGTTCTTTTATGCGGTTGAGCCAGGCGGTGACCCTGGCACCCTGGCTGGGAACTTCGACCTGGAGCGGACTGAAGAGTGGTGCCCAGGTAACAAAACAGACATCAGCCAGAGTAAAGCCGGAGCCAAGTAGATAGTCGTTGTTCCCGAGCTCTCTTTCCAAGCGCTCGAAGCAGGCGTTCACATCCTGTTTCGCTTTGGCGATCACATCCTGATCACCTTGTCCTTTGGGTTTAAAGAATACTTCCCCTACGATCGTCGCTAGAGCACTATCGTATTGGGTGTCGCCAAAATGCATGAGGATACGCGCTCGCGCACGCTGACCTGGATCGGTCGGTAGCAGTGGCGGATTGGGGTATTTGTCGTTCAGATACTCCATAATGAGGGTAGACTCATACACCGTGGTGCCGTTGTCCTGCAGCGCTGGTACCTTGCCATAGGGGTTGACCGCCAGGTACTCTGGCTTTTTTTGCTCGCCTTTGGTGATGTCAATCGTCACCTTCTCGTATTGGAGCCCTTTTTCTGCCAGCACTATTCTGACTTTGCGGGCTCGTGGGGACATCGGAAAGTCATACAACTTAATCATGGCTTACCTCCTTTTCTGAGATTTTCGCTGGAGAACAGCAGTACGAAGCGGTCACTAGTCGTTGTGTGTGACATTGCGGCGGAGCCAACGAGTCAACCAGCCTTCGTTTTCGCGCTGTGCCAGGATTTCCAATTCTCCTCGATCAAGCCACATCCCTTGACAGGATGGACATTCCTCGACGGTGACACCACGGTGTTGGATGGTGTTCAATTGGACACCGCATTTCGGACAGCGCATTAAGAGTTGCTGGCGCTGATCCGCTTCTTCTGCGGCTTCTTTCTCTTTTTTGAGTTTCTCGATTAACTCGCGGTCACGCTGAGCAAAGTACCGATCTTCTTCCGCTTTCTCTTTGTCTCGCAGCTTTGTACCCAGACGGTCTTTTTCACTCATGATCGTTCTCCTTCTTCGCGGATGAGTCTTTATTATACCGGTTGAGAACCTCCTGCCATACTTCTTTCAATCGTCTGTGTATTTTTTCCGCCCAATGAAAATGATGGCTGAGAATGCCGAAGCCCAGGACAACCAGTACGATCCCAGGTCCAGGAATACCAGGGAGGCTGAGCACCAAGCCCAATATCAACAGGGCAATCCCAAAGATAATACGGCAGAGGCGCCAGAGTAAGTATCCTGTCGCGCGGATCATACACAACCCGCACAGCGACGGCCGACAAGGTTGTTACAGGTCATCAAGTATCTTCCCACTCCGGGCTTTTTCTACCGTCTCTTCGAACTGCGATCCGAGATCCGCCCCCAATTCCTTTGCTCTTTTTTTCGCCCACAGTCCGACGTTGCGGGAATCTCGATAGAATGATTCATCACGTTGTGTGCGGGTATCCAAATCATTCAGTCGAGCAGCTTCGCTCTGATGGTACGCGAAACGTGAGAGCAGTCGAGCGAGGCGACGAGCACCACAATATTGGCAACGCGGCTGAGCTATGGTGTCGCGTTGAGTGAGCAGCAGCAGGCTCTGGTCTTTGCCGCACTTCTGACAGTGGTACTCGTAAATTGGCATATCACTACTTCCCCTATCATAGGTTCCACGGTGGTGCTATAAGCAGAGGCTTGTGAATTATCAACGTTCCACAACTCATAGGAACAATGGTACATGGAGTGGATAAAGTGCGAGGAGGGTATACGGGAGGTTGCCGTTCGTTCTGTACGGAGCTGCCTATATGATTCCAGTGCATAGCACAATCCCGCCACAGCGTGTTCCGATGGTCAACTACACCCTCATCGGAACCAACCTCGCGTTTTTCATCTATGAAACAACATTAGGAACCCGCATCGAGCCGTTCGTGCTCACCTACGGGTGGGTGCCGGCGAGTTTTTTCCATACCTTAGCACTAGGGCAGGTACCAGGACTAACTCCTTTGCTGGTCAGCATGTTTCTCCATGGCAGTTGGCTCCACCTGTTTGGTAACCTGTTGTACCTCCATATCTTTGGGGACAACGTAGAGGACCGTCTTGGGGCCGTGCGTTATCTCTGCTTTTACTGCCTGGGTGGTATAGTGGCGGTGTTGGTCCAGACATGCATCGCGCCGTCTGCACACACACCAATGATTGGGGCGAGCGGAGCAATCGCTGCTGTCGCTGGTGCATACTGGGTGTTCTACCCAACAGGACGGGTGCTGACTGTCGTCCCGCTTATCTTCTCATTCCGGCTTGTCCAGGTGCCAGCCGCGTGTTATTTGGTAGTGTGGCTGCTGGTGCAGGTGTTCCTCGGGTTGTATGCGTTCTTTCTTGAGGGAGGTCAGTTGCCGGGAGGAGCTTGGGGAGCCCACCTCGGAGGGTTTGTTGCCGGTCTGGTTTTCGCTCCACTCTTTCTTTTTAAGAAAAAGCGGCGGTCCCGGCGATCCTGGTTCCGCTCATCGCTCCTTTGGCAAGAGCCTCGATCTGTCTTGCGTTAAGCCGGTCAAGAGACAAAGCAGGCAAGCTATCCACAAATATGGACGTTGTCTGTCCTTCTAAGCTAACAAGACAGGCCAGCGGTTTGCCCTTCTTTGGACTACGGCGGCTCTGACGCCGCTCTGCCTGCACGCGGAGCGCGCCACGTTTCTGGTAGGGCTGACACCACAGCGCTGCTCATGGCGGCGCACTCCAAAGCGGCAGCGGCTTCTTTCACCCCTGCTCATGAACTTACGAGACACGATTCTAGCCTTCTCTTACAAGGGGAGAGGGAATCTTGCTGGAATCCGCAGTCGTTACTCTACTGTTGTAGTTTTTCGCGCACCAAGCGGCCCATCTCTTTGCTGCCGACTAGGCGGCATTCGGGTTGAGCGATGTCGGCTGTGCGGTAACCGTCTGCTAAGACAGCATCGACTGCGTTCTCAATCGTCTGTGCGGCCTGTTCCTGGTCAAATGAGAGGCGGAGCATCAGCGCGGTAGACAGAATAGTCGCAAGGGGATTCGCCTTCCCCTGACCAGCGATGTCGGGTGCGGTTCCATGAATAGGTTCATAGAGCCCGTGCTTGCCCTCACCAAGAGACGCTGAGGGCAGGAGCCCCATCGAACCGGCAAGCATTGAAGCCTCGTCAGTGAGAATGTCACCAAACATGTTCTCTGCTGCAATCACATCGAAGTCGCGCGGGCGGCGGATCAGGTGCATCGACATGGCGTCTACCAAAACATCCTCGTATTGTATGTCTGGATACTCCTTGGCGACTTCGTGTGCGACCTCACGCCACATGCGTGACGTTGCCATGATGTTGGCTTTGTCTACGGATGTGAGCTTTTTGCGCCGCTTGCGTGCGAGTTCGAATGAGGCACGCATCAGCCGCGCTACCTCACCTTCGGTGTAGAAGATCGTATCAACCGCTTCCCGTCCAGCAGCACCGGTTCTCCGCTCGCTGGGCTTCCCATAGTAAACCCCTCCAGTCAGTTCACGCACCACAACCAAGTCTACCCCGTCCAAAACCTCAGGCTTAAGTGTCGAAGAGTTCACCAGATGGCGGTTCACTTGAATCGGCCGGAGGTTGGCAAACAGGCCGAGTTCTTTACGCAAGGCGAGGATCGCCTGCTCGGGGCGTACGGATGACTTCGGATCGTCCCACTTTGGCCCTCCCACAGCACCCAAGAGGACTGCATCACTCTCCTTTGCTAAACGCAGCGCAGAATCGGTCAATGCCACACCATGCGCGTCAATCGAACAGCCGCCCGCCAAAGCGTGTTCACAGGCGAAATTCAGATTAACCCGTTTTTCGATAACCTTGAGCACTTCCAGTGCTTCGCTCACAACCTCAGGACCAATGCCATCCCCAGCAAAGACTGCTATTTTGTACACCATCTGTTTCTCCTCGCTTCCGTTATACGCCCCCTCACCCTGTCTCCTTCGACGGAGTTTATCCTGAGCATAGTCGAAGGGCTCAGGACAGGCCACTCCTCCAAGGGGAGAGGGACCCTCTCAAGGTGACTGACTGAAGACTTCCAGACCCTAGACTCTAGACTGCTCAGGGTCCTTCTCGATGCAAGCCAGCTTGCTGGCCATAACGCTCACGATGGGCCAATTTATTAAGCGCATTGACGAACGCCTGTGCACTGGCCATGATAATGTCGGTATGCGAACCTTGACCATTCACCGACGTTCCGTTCTCCCTGATCATACACGACACTTCCCCAAGGGCGTCTGTGCCACCAGTAATAGATTTGACCGAGTAACGTTCGAGTTTGGGCTCGATTCCAGCGATTTTCGCAATCACCTTGTAACAGGCATCCACCATGCCATCGCCTGAGGCACTGTCCGTGAACTCCTCACCATTGACCTTCATTTTGACCGTCGCATACGGGACCGCCATACTCGAAGAGGTTACATTGAGATAGATCAATTCATACTTGTCCGGCAGACGCACGGTCTCTTCGGTCACAATAGCAATCAGGTCTTCGTCGTAGACATTTTTCTTTTTATCGGCCAGAGCTTTGAAGCGCTCAAAGGCTTTGTTCATATCCACACCGGTATACTCGATGCCCAGTTGCTTCAGCCGGTCGACAAACGCATGTCGCCCAGAGTGCTTTCCCAGGACCAGCTTATTACTATCGAGACCGATCGCCTGGGGTTGCATGATCTCGTATGTAAGCTTGTATTTGAGTACCCCATCCTGGTGAATGCCCGCCTCATGGGCAAACGCGTTAGCACCAACGATGGGTTTGTTGCTTGGCACAGCAAGCCCAGTAATCTGTGCTAGCAACTGGCTGGACGGATAAATCTGTTCCGTTACCACATTGGTCTTGAGGTGGGCAAACACATCCTCCCGCGTCTTAAGTGCCATTACCACCTCTTCCATCGAAGTGTTGCCCGCACGTTCACCAATGCCATTAATCGTACACTCAACCTGGCGGGCACCGTTCTCAATTGCGGCGAGAGAATTGGCCACCGCTAAGCCCAAGTCATTGTGGCAGTGTGCGCTCCACGTCACGGTCTTGCCTCCAGGAACGTTCTCTCGCAAGAACTTGAAGAGGGTACCATACTGATGGGGGATAGCGTAGCCAACCGTGTCGGGAACGTTGACGGTCACTGCCCCGGCTTTAATCGCTTCGCCAAAGATTTGCACCAAATACTCCAGGTCAGTCCGAGAAGCATCTTCAGCAGAGAATTCGATGTAGTCAAGGTATTTCTTGGCGTAGCTGACGGCCCAGACCGCAGCATCGAGAGCTTCTTGGCGACTCATCATAAGTTTGTGCTTGAGGTGAATATCCGAAGTGGCGATGAAGATATGAACGCCCGGGTGTTTGGCCTTTTCTACCGCTTGGATCGCCCGTACCACATCTCCTTCTTTTGTCCGCGAGAGGCTCAGGACAATGGGGGAGGTGACCAGTTCAGAGATACGCCGCACCGATTCAAAGTCCCCTTCCGAGGAAGCGGCAAATCCGGCCTCGATGACATCCACGTTGAGATTCTCCAGTTGCCGGGCGACCATGACTTTCTCTTCAATGTTCATGGTCGCACCTGGGGACTGTTCGCCATCACGCAGCGTGGTGTCGAAAATCTTCACAATCTCCCGTTCCATACGTTCCTCCTTACATAGTCAAAAAACAAAAAGGGCTGCGAGATTACCCGCAGCCCTTTACAAAAGAAAAGGCCACAGGCTACTATTCCCGCCCATGGCCTCCAAGAGGTTGCTGTGTCTTACACGCTCCCCTCGGACCCACCAGGCGGGGTGCTAAGTAGCAGGCCCAGAAGCAGGCCTGGCGCCGCTAGCGAAAATCCGAGAGAAACTTTACGGTCCATGGCCCTCTTCTATAACGAACTTTTCTTATTGTTGTCAAGGGTGCGAGGTTGTTGCGGCTGATTTGCGAGATCTCTTCCGGGGTCCTCATCTTGCAAAGTCCCCCTCCCTAACCGCATCACTGCCCGAATCGGGCCGGATAACGCGTAGAAGAAAAAAACGCTGAACAACATCAGCTGGGGTTCAGCAATAGCGAGCTGGATCAGAATAATACCCAGGATTAAGATCCAAAACGGTTGGCGGCGACCAAGTGGCAGCTCTTTAAAGCTGAAATATGGAATCGTACTGACCATCAGGCCGCCAAGAGCATAGATCAGCAAGAGCAGCGTAATGTGTTTGGTTGTGGCTCCTTCTCCGCCAAGGAAGTAATACATCAAAATCGTCGTCGCTATGACTCCTGCGGCTGCCGGAATCGGCAGCCCAACAAAGCTGCGTTTATCCGCGACCTCAACCTGCACATTGAATCGAGCCAGCCGCAGTGCCCCACAGACGACATAGAGAGAGGCAGCCAACCATCCCCAGACTCCCCAGAGCTCGAGTGCCCAGCGGTATGCCAGCACGCCAGGAGCAACGCCAAAAGCCACAAGGTCGGAAAGCGAATCGTACTCGACACCGAATCGGCTCGAGCTTTTTGTCATACGCGCGACCCGGCCATCAAGGACATCAAACACCAGAGCCACCAAGATGGCGATTGCCGCGAGCCGATACTCTTCCTTGAAGGTTGCGATAATAGAATAGAAACCGCTGAACAAGCCTCCAGTCGTTACCAGATTGGGCAGGAGGTACACTCCCCTCGACATGCGTAAGGAAGGAGGCATGCGTCTATGTCCAGGCAGTACCCGGATCTTGTTGCGTAAAGAACTCACGGATACTCCCCAATCACCGTTTCCCCAGCCTTGACTCGTTGACCGACCTGCACCTTCACTTGAGTCTCTGGTAAACAATAGAGGTCTACCCGAGAACCTAGCATAATCAGTCCATAGCGGTCTCCCTGATGCACCTGTTCACCGCCTTTCAGGAAGCAGACAATTCGTCGCGCGAGGATGCCAGCGACCTGCACTAAGAGCACGCGGCGACCTTGGTCATCTTGAATCGTGACCGCATTCCGCTCATTCACCTCAGTGGCGTCCGCAGCGAAAGCCGGACGAAATTGACCAGCCTGATACTGGACAGTGGCTACCCGGCCAGAGACCGGCACCCGATTCACATGCACATCAAGAGGAGACATAAAGATGCCAATCCGGGTGCTGGGCGCGGCTAGGAAATGCTCTTCTTGGATATTTTTTTCGACGGTCACCACTCGGCCATCGGCAGGAGAGAGAATCAACCGGTCATCCCTTGGACCATGCCGTTCAGGATCACGAAAAAAGAACGCGATAAACAGGGCGAGCAGGAGAAAGAGCAAGCCGAGCGTCTTCAAGCCGACGAGACCACACACCAACGACGCAATGCCGAGTCCAAAAATATAGGGATAACCTTCGCGGGCAAAGTGCATTATGTATGAAAGGCCACAAGGTTCAGGCTCCAGGCCGCAGGGCCCCTCCCTTCAGCCTATAGCCTTCAGCCTATTATCTAGTTTTTTGCCTTATCAACCAGACGGTTTTGCTGGAGCCACGGCATCATCGCCCGGAGTTTGGCTCCAACCAGTTCGGCTGGATGGTGCTCTCCCTCACGTCGCAGTTCACGAAAATGCGGTAGGCCTGCACGATATTCGGTAATCCACTCATCAGCAAATGAGCCAGACTGAATATCTGCCAAGATCTTCTTCATCGCCTCCCGGCTTTCTTTGCCGATGATCTTTTTCCCACGGGTCATATCACCGTATTCGGCGGTGTTGCTAATCGAATACCGCATATTGGAGATGCCACCTTCGTAGACCAGATCAACGATCAGCTTCATCTCATGGATACACTCGAAATAGGCCATCTCTGGCGCATACCCTGCCTCAACCAACGTTTCGAAGCCAGCCCGCATCAACTCAGTAAGGCCACCGCACAAAACCGATTGTTCACCAAACAAATCGGTCTCTGTCTCTTCTCGAAAGTTCGTTTCCAAAATCGCAGCGCGGCCGCCGCCAATAGCGGACCCATACGCCAGCGCCACTTGTTTACTATTGCCTGCGGGGTCTTGGGCTACCGCAATCAGGCACGGGACTCCTTTGCCCTTCTCGAACTCGCTACGGAGTAAGTGCCCAGGTCCCTTTGGAGCTACCATAAAGACATTGACATCGGCGGGAGGCACGATCTTTTTGAAGTGAATATTAAAGCCATGTGCACAGGCCAGGTATTGACCAGGTTTGAGCTGCATGCGGATATCAGACTCATACATCTCGCTAGCGACCTCGTCAGGAGTTAGGATCATGATGATATCCGCTTCGGCCGCAGCCTGGGACACTTCCTTCACAGAGAAACCAGTATTTTCGGCTTTGGGCCAGGAGGTACCTCCTTTTTTGAGGGCGATCCGTACGTCCATACCGCTATCACGCAGGTTAAGGGCGTGCGCATGGCCTTGGCTGCCATAGCCGACGATGGCAATTTTTTTCCCCTTCAGCAGGGACAGATCCGCGTCTTTGTCATAGTAAATGTTCATGCTGCCTTCTCCTTTGCCTTCCCTTTTAGTTCCACAGGCTCATTGCGGGTAGATGCGGACAGAACCTGAACGCCACGCTGCATCGCCACCTTCCCCGTGCGCACGATCTCTTTGATGCCGAGGGGTTTGAGCAGATTGAGAATGGCATCGATTTTTTCCTCGTCTCCTGTCACCTCGATAATGTACGAACGGGGATCAACGTCGATGACTTTCGCGCGAAAAATGTTGGCGATGTTGAGCACCTCACTGCGGGTGCGCTCATCAGCGGAGACTTTAATGAGCGCCATTTCGCGCTCAACATGAATAGCATCCTGAACATCAACGACCTTAATGACACACACCAGTTTGTTCAGTTGCTTGGTAATTTGCTCGACGATCTGGTCATCACCTATAGTCTCCAAGGTGATGCGGGAGATCGTTGGGTCCAGGGTCTCGGCGACCGTGAGGCTTTTAATGTTGAAGCCTCGCCCACTAAAGAGGCCAGCAACTCTGGCCAGGACCCCAAATTCGTTCTCGACAAGGATAGAGATAATGTGACGCATGAACCCTCATGACTCGGATAGGGCGGACCTCAGATAAGATAAGAAGAGGGACATGCCTTCCCATCGCACCATCCCTCCCCGGCTTCTCACGATGTCGGAGAGACTGTGGTTTTTTACGCTGCGGCCTGACGGTGACGAGCGAGGATTTCCATCATCCTGTCTTTGCCAGCTAGCTTCTGTTTCTGAATCCGCTTTTGTTTGACCTCTTCTTCTTCCGTCAGGTAGGGTTTCTGCCTCAGATCAGCCAATTGCCGCTCCAGCTCCAAATGTTCCTCGTAATGTCTGCGCAATTCCAGATCGGTGTCAATCAACGAGCGGATCAAGACTTCTTCTTTGACTTCCATAACGACCCTCCCTGAAAGAAGCAAAACATTCAAACTGTAATATAGGCTCCCTGCAATTGTCAACGTCAGTATGGCCATCTCTCTGGCGCCATTCGACGAGAAAACTTTTCACAGTGAAACTATTTTTATCAGTATACCAGCATACCGCAACTCATTATTCACCCAGCCGATTCGGGCTAACGTGCGTGTTCAGCCTGCGCCTGCTTTGTCTCCTGGATAATCTTTTCCACCAAGTGGTGCGGCACTTCTTCATAGTGAGAAAATTCCATATGAAACGTGCCACGACCGCTGGTCATCGAACGTAAATCCGGGGCATAGGAGAGAATCTCAGACATCGGAACCACAGCTTTGATAATTTGCGTATTGCCTTTTGCGTCAACGCTGAGCAGTCTGCCGCGACGGCGGTTGAGATCACCGGTAATATCACCAACATACTCCTCGGGTACGGACACCTCTGCGGTCATGATCGGTTCCAGCAACACGGGCCGAGCCTTCTCGATCGCATTTTGCACGCCTAACGACCCAGCAATCTGAAATGCCAGATCAGAGGAATCAACCTCATGGTACGATCCATCATAGAGCGCAACCCGAATATCCACGATCGGATACCCAGCAAGATATCCTTTAGCAAGTGCGTTGACGATCCCCTTTTCTACGGACGAAATGTATTGTCGAGGAATCGCACCGCCCTTAATCTCATCGACAAACTCAAACCCTTTCCCGCGCGATAAGGGTTCGATGCGAATCCAGGTATCGCCAAACTGCCCTCGACCACCGGTCTGTTTTTTGAGGCGACCTTGCGCTTCAGCCTTGCCCACAATGGTTTCCCGATAGGGCACTTTTGGAGACCTGAGTTCGACCTCAACTCCGTATCGACGTTTGAGTTTCTCGACGATCACCTCGATATGCAATTGCCCGGCACCGGAGATCAGAATATCGTTATTTTGTGGGTCACGATCGACTTTCAGCGCCTGATCCTCTTCAGCCAGGCGATGCAAAGAGGCCATAATTTTTTCTTCGTCTCCACGGGATTTGAGCCCCACGGCAAAGGAGATGACCGGTGCAAAATCCACCAGTCGGTCGAATACGCTAGGCGCTTTTTCGTCGCAGAGGGTATCCCCAGTATGGGTGTCCTTGAGTTTGGCAACGGCGACGATTTCACCAACCACCGCTGCAGGGACTGGCTGCTGCTTCTTCCCGTCCAAACGAAACAATTGCCCTAAGCGTTCTTTTCCATCGCGAGTTGCATTGTAGACGACCGAGTCGCTCTCGACCTTGCCGGAGCACACCGCGAACACGGACAGGCGGCCAGTCGGCGATTCGAGCGTCTTAAATACCCGCGCCGCAAATGGCGCGGCAGGATCAGGACTGCGTTCGAGCTCCTCATGGGTCTTTGGATGTTCTCCTGTCTTCGCTTTGCAGTCAGCAGGGGATGGCAGGTAATCGATAACCGCATCAAGGAGCGGTTGTATCCCAGCCGCTCTTAACCCAGAACCACATAATACCGGAAAGATGCGCCCCGTAATCACCCCCTCACGCAATCCCTGTTTGAGTTCTGCCGGACTAATCTCTCCGCCTTCAAGATAGCGGGTGAGGAGTTCATCGTTCAGCTCGGCAATAGCCTCAATCAACTTTTCACGATGCTCATCTACTTCGGCCTGGACTTCCACCGGAATGTCTTGCTCCTGGACAGCACCGTTATCGCCTTGGAACAAGAGCGCTCGCATAGACAGCAGGTCGACCACACCACGGAAGTTCGCCTGGGCTCCGATTGGCACCTGCACGGCGACCAATTTGGCATCGAGGATTTTGCTGATCCCGCCGATAGCCTGCTCGAGTGTGCCTTCTTCTCGGTCCATGCGGGAAAGAAAAACCAGGCGTGGCAAGTTGAGGTCATTCGCCCACCCCCACAACCGCTCGCTTTCGACCTTGAGCTGGCCTGTCGGTCCAGCAACGAACACTGCTCCTGCCATCGCCTCCATGGCGTAGCGCGCCTCAGGAAGAAAATTTGCGTACCCCGGAGGATCGATCAAACATACTTCATGCCTTTTCCAGGCCAAGGTGTGAAAAGCCGTTGACAGGGTAATCTTGCGCCGTATTTCCTCAGGCTCAAAGTCGAACACTGAACTCCCATCATCAACCCGTCCTAGTCGGGTGGTTGCACCAGCAGCATACAGCAACGCTTCCCCTAAAGAGGTCTTGCCTATACCACCTTCGCCGAGAAGGCCAACTGGTCTCATACGGCGGACGTCGTCAACAGCCATAGTTTCCCCCTCAATATATAGCGTTTAACAATCAGCCCTCTACACAGAGCACTGGCAAAAATTGGCAATGAAACCTTGCTCTAAGTGCCCTTCTTTGCTTTTTCCCCTCTACTCAGGCCTCATCACTCGGTTTTCTTCTTAGCTTATTTCTGCGAGCTGAAAATGTTCTTCTCACTGGTTGCGGTCATAAAGAATTCGTAGTCCTTCTAGCGTCAGAAATTCATCGACCTCCTCTATCGTCACCGACTCTGCAGCAATCAGGTTCGCGAAGCCTCCGGTTGCGATCACTCGCGCCTTGACTTTGTGCTCCTTCTGGATGCGATCGACCATGCCATCGACCAAAGCCGTATATCCATAGAAAATACCGGACTGGATCGCGTGGACGGTATTCCGCCCTACCACTTTCGGCGGTTTGACCAGTTCGACTCGGTAGAGTTTCGCTGTCTTATGGAAGAGTGCGTCAAGCGAGATCCCCACCCCTGGCACGATCGCTCCACCAAGATACTCTCCAGCCGCAGTGACATAGTCAAAAGTTGTGGCGGTACCAAAATCCACCACAATCGTCACATCGTGATAGCGCTCGTAGGCAGCCACAGCATTGACAATACGGTCAGCACCAACCTCGCGTGGATTATCGTACAGGATTGGCATGCCCGTCTTGACTCCTGGGCCGACGATGAGGAGACTCGCATGAAAGTACTTGTGTGCCAGTTCCTCCATGACGTTCGTCATCGGCGGGACGACACACGCCACCGTGATCCCTCTGACCGCAGAGAACGCTAACTCAGAGGCAGAAAACAAACTGCGCAGTAAGACCCCATACTCGTCAGCCGTGCGCTCAGCTTCCGTCAGAAGCCGCCAGTGATGCGTGAGTTTTTTGCCTTGGTACAGACCAATCACCGTATGGGTGTTCCCCACATCAACGACGAGGATCATGACTTTCTCCGTGTTCATATCCTCCTACCACGGTTATATCACCAGCAAGCAGGCGACGGGGAGCAGTATCTGGTTTTTCTTGCAGGAGCAAAGCCCCATCAGCATCGAGCCCAAGTACCGTGCCCGCAAGGGTCCCCTCTGATGCTATCACGGTGATCTGCCTGCCGATTAAGCCAGCCGCATGACGTTCCCAAGCCGACCGCAGAGCCGGAAAGCCCTCTTCTAGCCACAGAATGTACAATTTCTCAAGATGGGTCAGCAGGGAAACGGTGAAAACACTCCGATTCACTGGCTGGCCGCTCACCAGGAACAGAGAGGCAGCCTTGTCCCGCAGATCTTCAGGAAAAGCCGAGAGCGGTGCATTAATGTTGACCCCGATTCCCATAATAACGGCACGGAGTGTCTCAGCAGCGGTCTGCATCTCAGCGAGGATGCCACAGACCTTTTTCCCGCTCACCAGCACATCATTCGGCCATTTGATTGCAGGCCTGAGACCATACTCGTGCGTAATAGTCTCAGCCACTGCGACCGCGGCCAGCAGGCTTAATTGTGGTGCTGCCGCAGCCGATACTGGTGGGCGGAGAATGACGGAGAGATAGAGGTTCACCTGAGGTGGTGAGACCCAACTTCTCCCCAAACGCCCCCTGCCGCCACTCTGAGAGTCAGCGATCACCACCGTCCCTTCAGGCGCCCCTTCACGGGCCAGGCGCGCAGCATAGGTATTGGTCGAATCGAGGGTAAGGAAAAAATGCAGCGGTTTGCCGAGCAACCGGGTTTGTAGTCGGCTCGTGAGGGTAGCGAAATCGAGATCCACAGGGTCACTCATAATGCGTGACTTGTACTTCCAGACTTTAGACTTTGGAACGTGGACTTGAGACTTCCATAGCCACAGCCATACTGAGATCTACAGCTGGCGCAGAGTGAGTCAGTGCACCGACCGAAATAAAATCCACCCCGGTTTCCGCGACTTCACGCACCCGTTCCAGGCTCATATTGCCTGATGCTTCAAGCAACGCCCGCCCGCCGACAAAATGGACGGCCTCCTGCATCTGCACGGTCGTCATGTTGTCAAGCAAAATAATATCGGCGCAGGCGTCGAGTGCCTCCTGCACTTCGGCGAGAGTGGTACACTCGACTTCAACGCGCAGCAATGCAGAAGCGCGGTTTCTGGCCTGGCGCACCGCAGCACCAACTCCGCCACAGACGGCAATGTGGTTGTCTTTGATCAGGATACCGTCGTCCAGGCCCATACGGTGATTGACCCCTCCCCCCTGAGTGACGGCGTATTTGTCAAGCAGACGAAACCCGGGCAAGGTTTTGCGAGTATCGATAATTTTACAGGGTGTGCCAGCTACTGCATCGACAAACCGCCGCGTTAAGGTCGCGACTCCGGACAGATGTTGGAGAAAGTTCAGCATCGTCCGCTCAGTACTCAACAGAGTAGCAGCATTGCCCCACAGTTCACAGACAATCTCGCTTTTCTGCACGGTACTGCCTTCCGCTACAAGTCCACGGAAACCAGTCGTAACATCAAACACGTGAAGAATGCGTTCGACCAGCGGCAACCCAGCAATCGTCAGGTCTGTTTTGGCGGTAATTTTTCCTTTCGCCGGGTAGTCAGGTGGAATGGTGGCAAGCGTGGTCACATCTCCACGGCCCAGGTCTTCTTCTAAGGCCATAGCGATGAGACGAGTAACAGAAGGATGATCGAAAGGGTGCATAGTTCAAAATGCAGAATGCAGAATGTAGAATGCAGAATACGAGACCAGATCTCTCGGGATCTTGCATCTGCAATTCACACAGCGCTGACTGTTGACCGCTGATTGCTGATTGCTCTTCATAGCCTCACGCCTCAATTTGCCGGAGGCGTTCTAAGCTCTTCTCCAGGCTCAGACGCTTCTCATCCAACTGGGCCGCACGCTCACGATCCTTTTCCACGACTTCTTCAGGGGCCCGCTCGACAAACTTCGCGTCTGCCAATTTGCGTTGTACACCAGCCAGGTCGTTAGCGACTTTCCCGATTTCACGTTCTAACCGCTTCAATTCCTCTTGGAGATTCACAAGACCAGCCAGAGGGATGTAAATTTCTGCGCCCTCAACCACTGCCAAAGCCGCACCGCGCGGTCGTTCACCGTCAGCCTGGTAGCGAATCTCACCCAATCGAGCGAGACGGCGCACATACGCCTCATGCGTACGGAGTTGCGTTTCGACACTGGCCGTTTTCGCAATGACGATGCTGGTGAGCGATTGCCCGGGTGGCAGGTTCATCTCCGACCGAATATTCCGCACCGCCCGGATGACCTCCATCAACAGCCCCATGTGACGCTCCGCTTCATTATCGACGAGATCCGGCTGAAAGACTGGATAGGGCTGGGCCATGAGGCTGTCCTCGGTCTGATCTCCGTGTAAAGCATGCCAGATCTCTTCAGTAATGAACGGCATCAAAGGGTGGAGGAGTCGTGCGATGGCGTCCAGCACCGTGACCAGTATCGTTCTTGTCCGCGCTTGCGCCTCAGCATCAGCACTTTCCAAAGCGATCTTGCTCAATTCGAGATACCAGTCACAGAATTCATGCCAGATAAACTGATACAGCAGAGCAGCAACATCGTTAAAACGGTATTCATCCAGGGCCTGACGGACTTCACGGGTAGTCTGCTGCAGACGGGACAAAATCCAGCGATCTGGGAGACTGAGTGTATCCCCCTGACCTGTGAGCGCCGGTTGTTCATGACTTGCCTCTTTCCCTTCAACATTGAGCAGAACAAAGCGTGCGGCATTCCACACTTTGTTGGCAAAGTTGCGATAACCAGTGATGCGCTCAGCCGAGAGGCGAATGTCACGGCCCATAGCAGAGAGAGCAGTCAGCGTGAAACGCAACGCGTCGGTGCCGTAGGTGGCCATGACCTCTAAGGGGTCAATTACGTTGCCTTTCGATTTGGACATTTTCTGCCCACGCTCGTCTCGCACTAAGGCATGGATGTATACATGACGGAAAGGAACGTCGCCCATGAATTTGAGTCCGAGCATCATCATGCGAGCAACCCAGAAAAAGATGATGTCAAAGCCAGTCACTAAGGTCGAAGTCGGATAGAACGTCTTGAGGTCGTCAGTCTGCTCGGGCCATCCCATGGTCGAGAATGGCCATAATCCGGAACTGAACCAGGTATCGAGCACATCAGTCTCCTGGGTCACCTGCTCTGAACCGCACTTAGGGCATACCGTCACATCTTCACGGGAGACGATCATCTCCCCACAGGCATCGCAATACCAGGCAGGAATGCGGTGCCCCCACCACAACTGGCGCGAGATACACCAGTCACGGATGTTCTCCATCCAGGCAAAATAGGTTTTCTCCCAGTGGGTCGGGAAAAACTGCGTCCTCCCATCTTTTACAGCGGTAAGGGCAACTTCAGCCAACGGTTTCACCTGCACAAACCACTGAGTCGACAGGAACGGCTCGACCACAGTACGGCAGCGGTAGCAATGGCCAAGCATGATCTTGTACGGCTCAACACGCAGCAATG
>CAZCWX010000589.1:0-16685 GCA_964502465.1 uncultured Enterobacteriaceae bacterium
CATCGACCGTGACACGACCATCAATATAGGTCACATGCGGGATCGTTCCGGAGAGCTGCCCTGACAAGATCGGCCATCCCATTGCTTGACTAAACGCTTCCATCGACATTGGTGTCAGGTGCCCGTCGAATTCCCACTGCAACTGCGGGGTGCCAAGGTGCGTGAGCAGAAAATGATCGATCTGCACCCCACCGTCCAGGACGGGAATGGTCATCTGCTCAAGTAAGTGGACGCGATCGCCGTGCGCCTCTCCAGCAAGCCGACCTACTCCAATGGGCAGGTTATACACGTGCCCGTCTTGCCAACTGAGATGCGAGGGAGCTGGGGGTGTTTTTTCACTCGTCCAAGCCAACGTACCAGTGAGGCCGTGCAGTCCATAGCGCTCCTTTTGGTCATCAAGATCTACGCTATCGAGCGTTGCTGTGGCAGAGCTTGCTTTGTCTTGGTGGTAGTCAAGCAAGAGGCTGACCTGGCCGCTGGTAGCGAGCGCATCAAGAAATGTCCCGATCAAAAAAGGTTGCAGGTACGTTGTATAGAGATTGCTGAGCGGGGTCGGGGCGACCTGGAGTCGCGCAGCTGTCAGTTGCACGGTGTCTTGGGTCGCGAGCTGGAGCTGGCCAGCGGCCTGAAGGACGCCGGGATGATGAAAACGGATCTGTGTCAGGTTGACATGCCCGGTTGTGGGTTGCCAACTGCCCGTGAAAGTAAGTGTAAGCGGGTGATCAGACACGGGCAAGAAAACCGGTTCGATATAGAGTTGCCCACGCTGAGCCCGTAAATCGGCATGGAGATCCCACTGATCACCCTGTTCTGTTGCCTTGACCGCAAACCTGGTGGTGAGTTTTTCCCCTGCCCATCGTGCTTCACGATCGGCAAAGGTGAGATCTTGTAAAGTCCCGTTCGCCTCAACAGTCTGCACTTGCTCTCCTTGCCCAGACATGTGGGCATTGACAGTCAACGTGCCTGCACTGGTTATCTCTTCTCGTGGGAAAAACCTGAGTTGAGGGAAGAGCAGCAGTTGCTGTGACAGTTGGGCAACATCGATAGCGTTCGCTGTGAAACCGAGTTGCCACTGCGGCTGTTCGAACCGCCCTTCGATATCGATGCTGCCGCCGGCAAGTCCGACATTGTTGAGCATGAAACGGACTGCACGAGAATCATGGTGGTAGTGAAAACTGAGACGCATCGGCTTCTGCTCAAGCAATGGAGTCTGCACCTGTAAGGTGCCACTCTCACAACGAATGACAGTGTCGTGGATCGAGGCATGGGCACAGGCGACGTTCAGACTTTTGATTTGATCCAAAGGAGGGGGTAATTGCAACGAGGCGACTACGAGCTGCACGTCGATCTGCTCTGCAGAGTGCCAGATAACCTTGAGCTGCGCCTCGTGCACCTGCCAGCCGTGGCCCTTCAGGTGGGCGAGGTGCAGATGTGCGACATACGCTGCCATAGGAGGAAGAGGCGAGAACAGCACCCAGAGGGAAGCGAGCAAGAAGCAGAAAAGTCGCTGAGACAGAAGACTCAGATACATAAGAGGGAACATACCACGACAACACGTCCTATGCGCTTGGGTTGTGCTGAGCCGGAGTTCTGAACAATCTATACTTACGCATTTGTGTTGTTATTGAGGGGAGCAAGCACCTGCAGAGGGCACTGAATTGTCGTCGCTGAAGCGGCATGGTAGGGTGCAAAGCATACACGAAGCCGATCCGATGAAAAAATCTCTGCTTTTCTGTTCGTCTATGGCATCTGTGAAGGAGTAACTGCATGGTGATTGAATATCTGCATGCGGGTATGGAACGTGCCCACTATGAAATCATCGACGATGAAGAACCTTTCTATGGAGAAATCCCAGAGATAGAAGGGGTATGGGCAACAGGAAAAACTCTAGAAGAGTGCCGGGATAGATTGGTTACAGCGTTGGAGGATTGGGTCCTATTTAGTGTGGCTCAAGGTTATGAAATCCCTCCGCTTGGTGACGTGAAGATTATTATCCCTCAACGTGTGGCTCAATAAAAAAAGATGAGTAAGCTCTCGCCAGTTTCTCGTCGTGATCTAGTGAGGCGACTCCTCATG
Source organism: uncultured Enterobacteriaceae bacterium (assembly GCA_964502465.1). Taxonomy (GTDB): domain Bacteria; phylum Desulfobacterota; class Binatia; order Bin18; family Bin18; genus CAZCWX01. The sequence goes on from CAZCWX010000589.1 coordinate 2,077, forward strand.
TTGGGATTTGGCGGTCCTTTTTCCGGCGGCCGTCATGAATTTCTGGTACGCAACAATCGACGATTAATTTTGCCCAATCCTCATAAAAGAGACATAAGTCCAGACCTGTTGGCGCGCATACTGAGACAAGCAGGTGTTTTCCGAGAAGAGTGGGAAGCGACAGCCTGAAGCATATTGCTGTCGTCCTGCGGGTCAAACTAGAGTACTTACAGAGGAAGAAGCGCGCGCTCTTCATCTTTACGCCAGCTCCTCCAGCAGCACCTTCGCCTCCTGCAAGTCCTTCGTATCAAACTCCTCAGTGAACCAGTTGTAGATCTCCTTTAGCATTTGCCTGGCTTGTTGCTTCCTGCTCTGTTGCTGCCACAGTCGGGCCAAGCTCATCGTCGCCCGCAGTTCCAGCGACTTCGCCTGTTGCTTGCGGGCAATAGCGATGGCCCGTCGCCTGGGGGCAACCGTTACCGCACTGCATACCGGCGAAGAGGCAGTCGTTCTTGAAGGAATGATGAGTGGGACGCACGTGGCAGAGTGGCAGGGGGTGCCGGCGACTGGGCGGTCCTTTAATATCCCCGTAGGTGCAGTCTTCACGTTTGACGGGGAAGAAAAAATAGCCGGTGAACGCGTCTACTTCGATGGTGCGCTCCTCCTCAGGCAGCTCGGAGTCTGAGTTCAGCCCGAGGATCCAAGCAGATGCGGGGGCTAACCTCGCCGTCGTACACGTGACTGCTGCTGGAGACGAGGGAAGAGAATATCATCAAGCCGTTGATGACGTTTTGAATATCGGAAGAAAAACACAGCGCAATCCTTAGTCCATCTTGGGGCTCCCCTGCTCATCGGCTTTTTCCTGTGGAGGAGCCATGTTATGGTCACGCCCATGAGCACAGCGCAACGTCAGGCAACGTATGAGGATCTCTTGAAGGTTCCCGATATCCTCATCGCTGAAATTATTGACGGGGAGTTAGTGACATCCCCGCGCCCCTCATTTCGGCATGCACGTGCGACCTCTGCTATCAGAGGGAATCTTGATCCCTTTGATCGGCGGTCTGGCGGCCCTGGCGAGCCAGGAGGCTGGTGGATACTCTTTGAACCCGAGCTGCACCTAGGGGCAGACATCCTTGTTCCCGATCTTGCCGGATGGCGACGAGAGCGCCTGCCCGTTCTCGGAGACGTTGCATATAGTGAGTTAGCGCCAGATTGGGTGTGTGAAGTAGTGTCACCAAGTACCGCACGTATCGATCGAGTGCGGAAGATGCCCGTCTACGCGCGTGAACGCGTCAGCTACCTTTGGCTTATTCATCCCAGTTTGCAAACGTTAGAGGTCTATCGTTTAGAAGGCCAACACTGGGTGGTTGTCAGTTCTCATGTTGGAGCTGAAAGCGTCCGTGCAGAGCCTTTTGATGCGATCGAGCTTGACATGAGCCGTTGGTGGTTGGAGGAGCCGTAGGCCCAATGCCGCTGATCCGAATGATAACCGAACGCATGGCCGACTGGATGAAGGAAAGTCGATAATACTCCTTGGGAGGGGGCAATCATGAAAATTGGTATATTCGCCATGCTGTCAGAAAAGACGATCGAGCCCGTCTCCGCCGCACGGCGATGCGAAGAGTTCGGGTTCGAGTCGCTCTGGGTGCCAGAGCACGCCATCATCCCGGTGCATATGAAGGTGCCCTATCCCGCGCTGGATGGAAAAATCCCTGACCCCTATACGCGCTTCCCCGACCCGTTTGTGTTGTTAGGTATGGCAGCGGCGGTGACGAAAACCCTCAAGCTCGGGACAGCGATCTGTCTGGTCCCGGAACGCCATCCTTTGGCGCTGGCCAAAGAGGTGGCCACGCTGGACTACTTTTCCGGCGGTCGCGTGCTCTTTGGCGTGGGTGCGGGTTGGCAAGCGGATGAGTCCGAAATCATGGGTGTCGACTTTCGGCAACGGTGGCCCATCGCCCGCGACTACCTGCGCGCCATGAAGGAGCTATGGACCAAGCCAGAGGCGAGCTACGATGGCACGTTTCTCAAATTCCCTCCGGTGCTCGCGAATCCCAAACCTGTGCAGAAGCCCCATCCACCGATCTTCATCGGCGCGGGAGGGCTGAACTGGAAATGCGAACGCGCCGTCAAGGATACCGTAGCGCTCGGCAACGGCTGGATGCCGGCCGTGCTGTCGCCTGCGGATCTCGCGTATCATCTCGGCGTGATGAAACAGCTATGCGCCGAGGCAGGCCGCAACTTTAACGACCTGGAGATCTCGGTGACGTTTTTACAACAACCCGAGATGCAACCGCAGTATCCCCAGCGGGCTTTAGAGGAGTATGCGGCAGCCGGGGCGCACCGGTTAATTTTGGCGCCGGTCCTCGATCGTCCTAATGCCGAGCGTGAGTTGGAGAAAGTAGCGAAGGACTACTTGCCATAGATCCGCAGTCGTGCACGTGATCACCGCCCACTTGCGTTTCCGACCGAGAGCGAAGAAAACGGTTGGACAGCAGGTGGTTAGCGGCACCAGGCTGTGTAGGTGAACGAGCGGCGACCACGACGATGTCATTGCTATTGGAACATATTGTACATGAAGGAGGACACAATTATGCCAGCATATATCATCGGTCGAGTGCAGATGCGGGACCCATCCTGGGTGGCCGAGTATGGGGCGAAGATTCAGCCCTTGATCCAAAAGTACGGTGGTCGGTACTTGGTACGTGCGGGGAAGATGGAAACGCTCGAAGGTTCTGCGCCACTTCCCAGTGTAATGGTGGTGCTTGAGTTCCCGTCTATGGAACAAGCCCGTGCATGGTACCAGGACCCGGAGTACGCCCCTCTTATTAAGTTGCGGCAAGGCGGCTCCGACACCGAGCTGGTCTTGGTCGAGGGGGTGTAAAGCGGCTCAAGTAGGCGCAGGAGTGGATCGGCAGCGATTGCAGAAACCTTCTGGTCTACTCGATTAAGGAGGAAGCGATGGATTTCGGTGTGATCTTTCTCTCCCATGTGGAGAGCTACAAAGAGGTGGCGGTTGCCGAGAGCAAGGGGTTTACCCATGCCTGGTTTGGCGATTCGCAGATGGTCTGGGCCGATGTCTACCAGTGCATGGCCCTGTGTGCGACCAAGACCACGACGATCAAGCTGGGCACCAACGTTACCAATCCCAGCTCGCGCATCGCGCCTGTCACTGCCTGTAACTTTGCCACCCTGAACATGCTTGCCCCAGGGCGGGTGATTATGGGCATCGGCACGGGTAATACTGCGAGACGGACCCTTGGGATGCCAGCGGCCAAGCTGGTGGAACTGCGCACCCATGTGGACGTGTGTCGCGGGCTGCTGAGCGGTGAGACCGTCCCGTATCAGGAAGGTGAGCGACGGCGCATGGTTACGTTTCTCAATCCTGACAGTGGGTTCATCAATCTGAAGAATCCGATCCCGATATACATAGCTGGCAGTGGGCCGAAGACACTGGAGCTGGCTGGAGAAATCGGCGACGGTGTGATCCTGTTTGGGACGGTCGGCGACAGTCTGCTCGGGTACACTCTGAGTCATGTTCGGCGTGGTGCCGAACGTGCGGGCAAACGGCTGGAAGACCTGTATATTCTGGTCCTTACCGCCTTCCACCTCACCAAACCTGGAGAGAGTCTGGCGGACCTTCAGCAGGCCGTAGGGCCGTTTGTCACTTCGGAGTGCAACATTTTTGCCCTTTCAGTGACAGATCCCTACCAACTGCCAGGGGACATTCGCGATAATCTCATGGCCTTTAAGTATGCTTACCGCACGCCGAATGCTCCAATCGAGACGCGCCATTTGGACCTCTACACGGGGTATTGCGTCGAGTTTAAGCCAGAGCATGCTCCGCTGGTAACCGAGCGAATGATCAAAGAGACCACCCTGACTGGCACGTCCGAGGAGGTTCGAGAACGCATGCGCAAAATGGCAGCGATGGGCGTGAAGCAGGTGGCGATAGCGGGAGGAGAGCCTGAGGTCGCCGATTTCGCCACCCACGTCATTCAGGAGCTGCGGTAGCGCGTGGCAGATCGAGAAAGACGGCGAGGTAGGAAGAAGAGAAGCATTCCTTCACCAATCGAAGCTCCACCGCCTGACCTGCTGCACGAGGGAGGTTGCTGACACTGTCTTTTTCATAGCTTGATCCCCTTCAGTCTACTCTCTAGCGTGGCAACTGGTCGAGCAAGACACGCTCTTCGGCAGTGAGTTCCTGCTCCAATATCGGGGTTGATTCGAGAAGCGCCTGTGCATCAGCCAGATCTTGTAAACGCTTCGAGCGGCGGCAGGCTGGGTCAGAGGCGGCACGTAGCTTTTCGTGCAATAAATCAACGCGGCTGATGATAGAGAGGCAAACACCCTCTAGCTCGGTCTCCTCAGCACGCGTGATCGCTTCCACCAGAGCTGGGTCATCGGTAAACTGTATAGGCGTACCGTCCGGCCCGATCCAGTTCTCGGAATGACTAAAACGCCCAGTCCAGGTAAAACCGGCCGCTTCGAGCTGAGCGCGAGGGAGCTGACCGTACGCAGCCACGGCGACGTCAATATCGAGCGTTGTGCGTGGTTCGACCTGGTGAACCTGAAGAGCGACACCGTCAATGATCGCGTAGGGCACTCCCGTCTCCGCGAAGACCCGAGCCAGTGCTAAAAGAGCAGGACGCTTTGATCGCTCCATCTCGCCTCGCAACCAGAACCACCGACGGTCTAGAATGAATCCTGTTTCAAGCCCATGTGACATTATGAATTCAACGGTAGCACGTGCTCTGCCTGGCAGCTAGAGTTATTCTTCCTTAGGTGTGAAGCGCCCTCTAGCAGGCTGCAGGAACAGGAGAATATCGTACTTCGACAGACTCAGCACGACCGGAAAATCTTCAGCGATTGCCACACCTCACCCGTTCGCCCTGAGCTTGTCGAAGGGTAAACGCAGGGAGGGTCGCCGCTTAATGAGCAGTTATTCGGATAGTCACTTAGCGTGTCGGAGCTGCTCAGTCACCTCCTCGTAGACCCCGCGTCGATGGCCAACCGCCATGATTCGGATGACCCGACGTTCTCGATCTACATCATAGACGATGCGAAATCGCCTCACACGATATTTCCACAACCCTTCCAGTTCCCTACGGAGGGGCTCACCAGACCCCGGATCCGCACTGAGAGCCCGCAAGGTATGCTTGATGCTGCGCTTCAAATCCGGCGGCAGGTGTCGGATCGTCTCTGCGACATGCGGCGGGATGTCCAGCCGGAAGGTGGTCACTTCTTCTTCTGCCTCTTCGCTGATTGGAGTGGTTCGCTAAACACCTGTTCAAAGGACAGTCCCTTTCCACCCTTAGCATAGAACCGTCGACTCCTATGAATCTGGCCCATGAGGACGGGATCACCTAAGATATCGAGAGTTTCTTTTAGTCGCTCGTATTCAGCGTAGTTGACTAACACGGCGGCAGGCTTCCCTTTACGGGTGACCACAATTTCCTCCTCACGTTCTTCTACCCCAGTTACTAACTCAGGCAGACGCGCTTTTACCTCGGAGATAGGGAGAGTCAGGGCCATAAGCATCTCCTTTCCTTGACCAAAAAATTGGTCAGTTGGAACTCTACTCTTGTAGAAGATCTATAGTCAACTAAATTCGAAACTCATGGCTGTGGTATACTTCACTTCTTAGCCTGAACCATATCGGTATTCTGAGCGTAGCGAAGAATCACTCGACTAAATCGAGCACATGAGCTTGGCACAGTCCCTGACAGCAATCCTCCCGCGCTTTGCGCTACCCCTTTGTAAAGGGGGGTAGGGGGATTCATTCACTTTCAGTTATGAAATGTATGAATGTTTTGTGGCCTGATTTAGGCTCAGGACAGGTCTGACCGAGAGACTCTTCGCAGAGTTTATCCTGAGCACAGCCGAAGCCTGCCCTGAGCATGGTCGAAGGGGGCTCAGGATGACAGCGCGGTGTGTCAATCTTGTGGGGTCTAATAGAGATCGAAAACGTTTCAGCGAACCTGACAGGTTGGCTGCGTCGTGCCCATCACTTCCCGGCGGCGGGCGAGTGCATCCTGGATTTCGCTCAGGCGTTCTCGGGTGAGCGGAAAGCCACGGAAGAAAAAGTAGCCAGCCACGAAGGACAGGGCAGGGGCTGGACCGTATAGCCAACGCATGGTCTCGATGACGAGCGGTGTTTGCTCGACATTGGGAACGTAGCCAACGAGAGCAAGCATCCAGCCGACGAGCACCGCCCCTGCAGCCCACGCCACTTTCACCGAAAAGGTCCAAAAACCAAAAAACGCCCCTCCTCGCTGCGTCCCTGTTTCAAGCTCATCAGCGTCAAGAATGTCTGCCAGGAGCGAGAACGCGTTAATGAAGCCGGCGACTCCAAACCCAGCGGCCATCAAAAAAGCGTATACCAGCGGTTTGCTGGGGATGAGAAAGTAAATCATGCTGAGGATGACCGTTTCATACACAAGCAGTCGCCTCAGCGCAACGTCTTTGCCGATGCGACCCGAGAGCCATGTCCAAAACGGCAACGCGAGACAGGCGGTACCAAGATACGCCGGAATAATAATCCCCACTTCCTGTGGCGCAAAGCCGAGCCAGTAGATGAGCGCATACACGGCCACTGCCTGGTTGAGTCCACCTCCCAGGCTCATAACGAAGAAGGTGGTAACCAACTGACGAAAGGCACGATTCCGCAGGCAGAGGACGTAACCATGCAGAAAGTCCCCTATACTGGCGGTGGAGTGCTGAGACACACTCGGGCGCTCGCGGGCAAACAGCACGAGTAGAACCGCGGCAACGGCGACTGCGGCAAAGAGTTGCGTGACCTCTGCATAGCCGGTGCGGAGATTGTCATACCGAGCGGCGACGAACGGAAGAAAGCCTCCCAAAATTGCACCAATATTGGCGAAGAGAGTGCGCAGCGCCACAATTTGTGTCCGCTCCTGGTAATCGGACGAGAGTTCGGCGCCGAGGGCGTAGTATGGCGTCAGAATCATCGTGAGGAAGGTATAGGTTACCAGATAGGCAATGAGAAAATAGACAAACAGGACTTGCTGATTATCAGTTTCAGGAGGACGAAACAGGAGCACAAGAGAAAGCCCGAAGGGAAGGGCGGCGCCGAGGATCCACGGGCGCCGCCGACCCCAACGTGTCTTTGTCTGGTCTGAGCAGTACCCAACAACAGGGTCACTCACGGCATCGAAAAAACGTGCGAGCCCCTTCACAAAACCGGCTAAACCCACGCCAAGGAGTGCGACATCGGTATAGAAGAACATCAGATAGGAGTTGATCGCGGTAATACAACCAAAGACGCCAATGTCGCCAACGGCATAGGCAAATTTGCGGGAGCGAGGAACCTGTGGCACGTGAGCGTGTTCTCTTCTGGGCGATCTCGGATTGGGTTGGTGATTTTTTGCTTCTTGCGGCGAAGACATCTTTCGGGAGGGCAGTCACAGAGAACTGCCCTCCTGCTGTGTGTTACTTTCCACTCGCCCGTTTCCACTCTCCACTTTCAATCTCTGTAGCCACTTCGTTGATGGCGTTGCGGAGAGTGTCAACCAACTCATCGATTTGCTCGCGGGTGATAATGAGCGGTGGGCAGATGCCGATACTGTTCGGACCAGCGACGCGGGTCACCACGCCATTGGCTAAGGCCTTTTCCCATACCTGACGGCCAATCTGCATATCAGCCGGGAACATCTCTTTGGTCGCCTTATCCTTGACCAACTCGACCGCAGCAATCAGACCTTGACCGCGGATGTCGCCCACGATCGGCAGATCACGAAAAGTCACGAGTTTTTTCTGTAAATATTTCCCCTGTTCACGTGCCTTTTGCACGAGTTTTTCTCGCTCGATGATCTCCAAATTGGCAAGCCCAGCTGCGCACACAGTAGGATGGCCAGTGTAGGTATACCCATGCCAAAAGGCGTAGTCATCACCGGTGGCAAGGAATGTTTGAAAGATCTCTTCTTTGAACAGCACCACTCCGAGCGGCAGATAACCACTGGTGATCCCTTTGGCAGAGACCAGGATGTCAGGGGTCACGCCGGCACCGGCAGAAGCGAACATGGCACCGGTGCGACCGAAGCCGGTAATGACTTCGTCGCAAGCCATGAGAATGTTGTGTCGTGAGCAGATCTCGCGGATCTTGGGCAACCACTCAGCCGGGGGAACAATCACTCCACCCACACCCTGAATCGGCTCCGCAATGAACGCGCCAATCGTGTTGGCACCTTCACGTTGGATGATTCTCTCTAATTCATCTGCACAGTCAACTTGGCAGGAGGGATAGGTCTTGCCTAACTCGCAGCGATAACAGTACGGGCGTGCCATATGCAGGACCCCAGGCAGGCCGGGATCCATCTGCTTGTTAAAGAGAGGAATACCACCCAGAGTGGCGGCCCCGCTGGAAGAGCCGTGATATCCCTGATTCAAGCTCACAAACTTCACTTTTTCTGGTTGGCCCTTTGCTTGCCAATAGGCCCGCACCAGACGAATCATGGTCTCGTTCGACTCCGAACCTCCCGAGGTGAAAATGACCCGAGTCAACCCTTTCGGGGCGATCTTGACCAGCTTGGCAGCGAGTTGTACGGTCGGAACTGAAGTTGGACCAATAAGGGTTGGCGCGAACGCCAATTTGTCCATTTGGGCGGCCACTGCACGGTTAATTTCTTTGCGACCATGGCCGACATGCACGTTCCACAGGGAGGCAAGGCCGTCGATGTATCTCTTGCCCTCAGTATCCCAAAGATAGACTCCTTGGCCTTTGATGAAAATCGGTACACCTTTTTTCTGGTGCATCTGCAACGGGACAAAGCCGTGGACCAAATGTGCGGTATCTTGCTGGTGCAAAGCTTTTGCCTGGCGCGGTTCGAGGGCACTGCCAGCAGCTTTTGCCCGCGGCCGCATCGGTACCACTTTTGCCGAAGATTTTCCTTTCTGCTGCATACGTCTTCCTCCTTTGAGAGACAACAACTTGCTGACGCGAGAGAGCTTCCGTTGCGAGCCGGATCATACACAAGATAGGCGAGAAAACACAGAGAGGACATAACCTGCTCAGGCGGTTGCCTCGTAGGGGTGCCCGTTCTCATGTGGCTGCTGCCCTTGAGTCGCGGCTTTTCCTTCGAGTAGTGCAGCGATCTGAGAAGGCGTAAACCCAAACTCACGCAAAATCTCCAGCGTGTGCTCACCGAGCCCCGGGGCATGGTGCCGTATTGTGGTTGGGGTCGCGCTAAACTTGCCCGGTACGTTGACCCCACGGACGCGACCAGCAACAGGGTGATCGTACTCAACGAAGGTCTGATTGAAGGCGAGTTGCGGATCTTGCAACACGTCGTCGAATGTATAGACCGGTCCACACGGCACATCAGCGGCCTCGAAGATGGTAAGCCACTCTTTGGATGTTTTCTGTGGAAACACGACATTGATTCCTGCAAGAATCTCCTGCCAGCGACTGATCCGATCTTTCGGAGTCGGGTATTGCATCACCCATTCCGGTTTTCCCATTGCCCGGCACATCCGTCCCCACTGGTCGTCGGTAGCAGCAACGGCGACGATATAGCCATCCTTCGTGGGCATTGGTTGCGTCGCAGCGTCAGACATCGAGAGATGGCGGAACTCGTCATCCGGCACAAAGGTGTAACCAAACATACAGTCGGGAGCAACAAATGAGAGCAGTGAATCTATCATCGAGAGCTTGATTTCCTGTCCGACGCCTTGCCTTTCAGCCGCAACGAGTCCGGCTAAGATATGGTAGATGGCATTCATTGAGGTCATCTTGTCGGCCAGTGCCATACGCACGAAGACCGGCTGTTCTTTGCCGCCTTGCACAAAAGCCAGACCAGACATACCCTGGATTACCGGGTCATAGCACGGCTTTTGAGCATAGGGTCCCTCAGCGCCAAAGCCAGAAATTGACAGATAGACAATTTTGGGGTTGGCGGCACGAACCGTGGCGTAATCGAGCCCCAGCCGCTCCATCACGCCGGGCCGGAAATTCTGCACGAGGACATCGCTCTGGCCGACCATACGCAGGAGCGTCGCTCGTGCTTCAGGGTGTTTGAGGTCAAGTTGGATGCTTTTTTTATTGCGGTTGAGGTTAATAAACCATGATCCCACGCCGGCTTTGAAGGTGACATTGAGGTGACGTAAGATATCGCCGCCGGCAGACTCGATCTTAATGATTTCGGCTCCGAGATCCCCCATCAGCATGGTGCAGAATGGGCCAGTGACTACACTACTGAAGTCAAGCACGCGCACTCCTGAGAGCGGTCCACTCATAAGCATTCCCTCCTTTCCTTGTCCACTACCACTATGCGATGCGATGGGCAAGAAAAGCTCTTGGCATATAGCCTATGGCTCGCTCACGGCTTCGCTCTCTGGCGAACTACTCTTGCTATAGGCTATAAGCCATAGGCTATGAGCCACACAGTCAAGAAGGAGGAATGACGATGAAAACGAAACGCATGGGACGCACCGGCCTGAAGGTGTCAGAGATTTGCTTGGGAACGATGACTTTTGGTCGGCAATGTGATGAAGCAACGAGCTTTGCCATTATGGACACAGTAGTGGAAGCGGGCGTGGATTTCTTTGACACTGCCGATGTCTACCCGGTAGGGGGTGGGCTCGACTTGGTGGGCCGCACTGAGGAAATTGTTGGCAAATGGCTGAAGGGACGGCGTGAGCAGATCGTGCTGGCCACCAAGTGTTGGGGAGCGATGGGGCGCAGACCCAATGAGCGAGGGCTTTCGCGGAAACACATCTTTGCGGCCATCGAAGGGAGTCTGCGCCGGTTGCAGACTGACTATGTTGATCTGTACCAGGTACATGCGCCAGATATGGATACGCCGATCGATGAGACTCTCCAGGCGCTGAACGACCTTGTGCGGCAGGGCAAGGTGCGTTACCTGGGCTGCTCAAACTTTCAAGCGTGGTTGCTGGCTTCTGCCCTGTGGATCAGTGATAAGTCTGGACTGGCCCGGTTTGATTGTGTGCAGCCGCGCTATAATGTATTGTTTCGTGAAATTGAAAATGAATTGCTGCCGCTGTGTCGGCGTTACGGGGTTGGTGTCATTCCCTACAACCCGCTGGCTGGTGGATTTCTGACCGGAAAATATCAACCCAGCGCGGAACCAACGGCCGATACGCGGTTCGGCTTAGCTGGCCGCGCCGGAGCGATCTATCGTCAACGCTACTGGCAAGAAGTCCAGTTTGCGGCAGTAGCCCAACTACAGGAGTTTTTTGCCGCACGCAACAAATCGCTCACCCAAGTTGCCATCGCGTGGGTATTGGCTCAGCCTGACATTACGGCGCCAATCGTCGGCGCAACCTCACCTGAGCAGCTTCGTCAGTCGCTTCCAGCGACTGAACTCACCCTTGATGCAGAGGAAATGGAAATGTGTAACGAAGCGTGGTTCACCCTGCCACGTCTCAGCGATCCGAATGTGGCGCTACGATAAAGGAGCAATTAGCTGTCAGCAGTCAGCCACCAGCTAAAAATTTCTTCTTCGATGCATACGGATCTACCGAAAGCTGAAAGCTGATTGCTGATAGCTGGCTGCTGCCTTCACAACATCTCATAAAAACTGCCTTCACCAGGCACGAACAGACGGCTGTAAAAACGCATGGCGTAAGAATCGGTCATGCCAGAGAGGAAGTCACAAATCACCCGCTTGCGAGCAAGCTCATCGCCGTCGAGGAGGGCGCGTTCGTAATCCTCACCATGATCGTCGGGAAACAAACCAATCGATTCACGGCCTTGGTCCAGCACAGCAAATAAGCGGCGGAGCACTTCTTTGCCTTTATGACCTAAGGTTGTTACCCGTGGGTTGTGAATGACCTTGTAGGATTCAAAAGCCTTGAGCACCTCGATGCGCACCCGGCTGGGAAATGCCGCATCAATCCGGCCATCGGGCTGGATCGCCACAGCACTGGCAAACTCGTGGATGAGGTCACGGGTGAGCATCTTGCGAGCGGCCCGGCCAGATGTCCGTTCCTGATATTCTAAGCGGTCGACGATTTGCACCAATTCCGCGTGTACGGTTTCATCACTCACCTGGCGACCAAGAGGCGGCAATCTGACGTTCACAGCTTGGATGACATGTCGTGGCGGCACACGACGGAAGTCAGTCGCGGTAATCAACCCGGCTTTGAGGCTATCTTCGAGATCGTGGACGGAATAGGCGATATCATCGGCGACATCCATGATCTGACACTCGAAGCTGCGCTCCCAGCCAGAGCCAGTATAGCGAATAACGGCCTCAACCAGATCCCGATCGTTGGTATAGAACCCTTTTGCCGGTCCATCCGGTGTGGTAGCGATTGCGGCAGTATCGATACAGGTTTTGTACTTCAGCACCCCATCGAGGGTTTGGTACGTCAGGTTGAGACCTTCGTAGGCATGATGTTTCCGCTCAAGGCGCGTCAGAATCCGCAACGTCTGGGCGTTGCCCTCAAAACCTCCATACTGGCGCATCAGTTCGTGCAGCAGGTATTCGCCAGTATGGCCGAAGGGCGGGTGCCCCAGGTCATGAGCTAAACAGATCGCCTCGACCAAGTCCGGGTCTGCGCCAAGGTTAAGGGCGATCCCTTTCGCAATTTGCGCCACTTCAAGGGAATGCGTCAAACGGGTACGGAAAAAGTCTCCCTCATAAATACCAAACACCTGAGTTTTCCCTTGCAGACGGCGAAAGGCTGCGGAGTGAATAATCCGTGCCCGGTCGCGTTCGAATGCTGAACGACGATCGATTTCGGAGCCTTTTGCTTCAGGGGTATGACGGAACGCCTCTGTGACACGAGCTGGTTTCACAAGACAGTACTCCTTAGTGGCCAGCATAGACCAGGTTGTTTGCCACTCGCAAGAATCCTTGCACCTTTGCGTTCGGAGCTTTCACTTTGGTACAAATAGAAGAAGGGCTTTATACCTGAAGCTATGGAAAGGAGGAAGAGAACAATGTGGGCGAAAGGAAGAATGATAATCTGCACGGTCTTGGTATGGGCTATCAGTGGGGTGACCGTCAGTTGGGCTGGCGACGGGGTGAAACCCATCGATCGTTGTCAGACCATCCAGGTCGGGGACCGCTCGACCTTCGTCCTGGTGAAGAACCTCTTCTCGTCAGGGGGGGATTGTCTGGTGATCAATTCCAGCGACGTGACCCTTGATCTTGAGGGTTTCACGATCAACGGGTCTGGAACCGGGCGAGGGATTACCTCCAGTGCCTCGGTGTACAATGTGACGGTCCGCAATGGCACAGTCAGAGCTTTTGCTGTTGGCGTTTCGTTGGGAGGGAACGGCAACGTGGTAGAGAATGTCCGTATCGCGGATAACACGGACACGGGGTTATTCCTGGGTGCTGGCAGCCTGGCGAGGAACCTGATTGTCCAGGGGAACTTTCAGTTCGGTGTCATGCTCTCAACAGCTTGTACGATGAAAGACTCGATCGTGCGTGCCAACGGCAACAGCGCACTGAGTATCGGTCTATCGGCTGGACCGGGGAGCACAGTGACGGGTAACACCATCTGGGCAAATATCGGGACTGGTCTGTTCGGCTCGACTGGTGGCACGGTGATTGGGAACACGGTACTCGACACCATCGGCTTAGGAATTGCGGTGATCTGTCCGGCCAATATCCTGCAGAACACCGCGACTGCGAATCCTGGTGGTAACCTGGTGCTCAACGGTATCGGTTGCAATGTTGACAACAACGTTGCGCCGTAAGGATTGTGTTTTGGCCTTACTGGTTTTACTGTAGAGACGCTCTGCTGGGGCGTCTTTTACGGCGCTTGACTCCTGGAAGGAATCTCTCCCTGGTATTGTGAGTCGTTCTATGGTATCGCTCACCTATGTGTGGGAGACCTTCTCGGGATGGAGGTGGATGATGTGGAGTGGATGGAGAAAATACCGGTGGATAGTGGTGCTCATGGTTGCGCTGGCATTGTCTTCTGCCTGCAGTGCCCATCGGCACGATTCCCCACAGGACGATTGGTTCGCGGACTCAGACGATCCTTTCGATGATCCATTTTTCACCCACGCCCCAGAGTGGGATAACTCTGTGCTGCAACAGAGTGAGGTCATTGCTGAGAGCCAAGACGAACCAGAAAGACCAAAGACCTTTGCCGAACGCAGTCAAGAAGTAGTCTTTAGTACGCTGCTTGTGGGTGCATCTTTAGGGCAACTGGCCTTGCCATTCTTCGGGCTCGGTTTTTGATCCGCTCATCTGCCGGCCGACTCTGCAAATTTTTCTTATTCTCCCATTCTGGAAGAGGAAGCGCAAATATTCCTGGTGAAAGACCCAGGCAGTATCCAGCGGTGGCAAAACAGCAGTCGCTATGCTCTAATCCTGCCCGAGGAGGGTGAGTATGGAAACACTGAAAGACAAAGCTGCCATCGTTGGCGTCGGTCACACGGAATATTCTAAAGACTCTGGCCGGAGTGAAATGAGTCTGGCCGTCGAGGCGATTCGGAACGCAATCGCTGATGCTGGACTGAAGCCATCTGACATTGACGGCATCGCCAAGTATGGCATGGACAACAATAGTGAAATCGATATTGCCGCAAACTTGGGTATTCCGGCACTGCGCTTTTTCGGAGAAGTCGGCTACGGTGGCGGTGGTGGGCCAGTTGGCTCGGTCTTGCTTGGCGCGATGGCGGTCGCGAC
>CAZCWX010000590.1:0-5272 GCA_964502465.1 uncultured Enterobacteriaceae bacterium
AAGAATTCTTCTTCCCATACATCGCACATAGGACACCTCCTTGTGGGGTCATTCTTATCGAGCGAACAGGGAACTGTAGATATTCCCTCTTAGCAGACTCTGCGCAAAGAGTATACAACTATCAGTCAATCAGATACACAAAGCGATGGACAGGGTCAGTGGGCCCTGTGATGATCTCTGTGATCTGCAGACGCGACCGCGCGTGCATGCTCAGTCATCATGTGTCTGGGGGGCTGACTGGAGCAGTCGGGCCACCGCGGGGTGGCCACGGGCGATCGCATAGTCACTCGCGGACCGTCCCCAATCATCCCGGGCCGCCACACTCGCTCCCGCCCGCAACAGGATCTGCACGACCTCGACCCTCGCCTCTGCCGCTGCCAGTATCAGCGGCGTCAGGCCTTCCGCTCCCGCCAGACTAGGATCAGCTCCCGCCTCGAGGAGTGCCTGCACGACGTCGGGGTACCCGCGCACCGCCGCCAGCATCAATGGCGACGCCCCGTGCAGGGTCAGGCGGTTCGGCTCTGCCCCGGCATCGAGGAGGAGCCGCCAAGCGGCTCAAAGTGCTGTGGGGCTGTAAAGGCGGCGTATTAGGCGGGAAGGCGTTGGTGGCGCTGGAGCTGCGCAGCGGCTTGGCGGTGGCGATGGCCACGGCGGCGGATGGCGAGACGAACGAGGCGAAATTGGTCCCAGCGCTGACGCCGCAGGGACGGGCGCGGATTATTCGCTGTGCGGCGCGGTGGGTGCCCGAGGACGTGCCGATCACGCTGAGGGTCGATGACTCGACCAAGAAAAAGGCAGGGTACCAGATCGAGGGCGTGGGCCATTAGCGCAACGGGGCCGGCTCAGCCCGCCAGGCATAGCGCCCGGTGCGGGGCCTTCCCTTCGTGTGGGGGCAGAGGCGGGTGCCCGTGCCGGGCTGGCCGGGGCAGCAGGGGAGTGTCCCCAGTGGCCTGTCGCTGTCCCTCACAGCGGCGCAGGCCCGCAAGCTGCACGTGCCCTCTCAGAGGCGCAGTGCGCTGGCCCGGTAGATCGTGGACTTTGTGGCGGTCCAACTGCCAGCGTGGCGGATGCGGGTCTTGGGCGAGGGCGGCTATGCGACCAAGAACACGCTGCGCCAGTTACCCGCTGCGGTGGATGTCGTCTCCCGTATGCTCATTACTGGTAAGCGCTCTGCGCCGCCGCCCCCCCGGCCACCCGTACGTCGGGGGTGGCCGCCCAAGAAAGGGCCGCTGCTCGGGTCGCCGAAAACCTTGGCGCGTCAACGCTCCGGTCATGTCCTAGAATTCCTATAAAAAGGGGGAGTAGACGGGAGGCACTTCTGCGGTAGGTAAGCAAAGAGCGACCAAAGATGAACGACCGAACAGCAGGAGGGACTCCCGTATGAAGAACAGGATAGCACCAAGTGAAGGAAAGGCCCAGGAGTTAAGCACTCTGTGACAGGGGCAGAACACGGCCCAGAGTGGGGAGGCATGACTGAGCACGTTAGTGCGGCTCTCCACCGAGCGCGTCTGGCAAGCAGCGTTGGCACAGGAGCAAACGGAGGCGTGGGGCCGGGGGCGCTACGAGCGCGGCGACGGCGAGCGTGGCTATCGCAACGGGTATGAGGCCGGGACGTTAAAGACGGCCGCAGGCGTCTTACGGGTGCCGGGGCCGCAGATCCGTGATCGTGCGGAGCCCTAGCGGTCCCAGTGGTGGAAGCCAGTGGCGACCACGAGCGACGTGCGCAAGCGCGTGAGTGTGGAGAGGTACGTGGGCGGGCTGTCGCAGCGGGAGAGTGAGCCGGGCCTGGAGCAGGCCCTGGGGCAGTTCGTGCTCTCCAAGAGTACGGTCAGTGGGCTAACGGACACCTTAACCCAGGAGTATGAGGCGTTTCGCCCCCGCGATCTCAGTGGCTATGAGGTGGCCTACCTCTTTATGGATGCGGTCTATGAGCCGTTGCGTCGCTGGGGGAGCAAGACGGGCGGGCTGTGCGTATGGGCGATCTGTGGGGATGGCCGCAAGGTCTTCTCAGTCTCTCGACCGCCAACAGTGAGAGTTATGAGAGTTGTCTGGCAGTGCTGCGGGACTTGGTGAAGCGGAGGGGTACAGACGCCCGTGACCGTGACCACGGACGGGGCGGCGGGGCTGACCAAAGCGATCGAGGCGCTCTGGCCCAAAGCCCTGCGGAGCCGGTGTTGGTTGCACAAAATGCAGCACTTACAGCAGAAGGTGCCCCCGCAAGCGTGGCCGGAGTTCAAGGCCTTGGTGGCCGATATGCGTGATGCGCCCACGGTGCCGGAGGCCGAACGGCGACGGCAGCTCATTGTCAATCGCTCTCAACGCGACTTTCCCGCAGCCTGTCGCTGCTTACTCGACGATGGCGAGGCCTCGCTCAACCACCGCTCCGTCCCGCAACGCCCTCAACAGTATGTCCGGACCTCGAACTTGGCGGAACGCGCCTGTGAAGAGGAGCGGCACCGCACCAAGGTCATTCCCCAGCTCTGGGATGAGGGCAGTGTCGTGAAGCTGGTCTTTGCCGTCTTGATCCGGATCAGTGAGCGCTGGGGCAAGCAGTGTTTCAGTGAGTTTGAACAACAACAGATTCGCAGCTTGCGGCGGAGGCGCAAGCTAGACGACCACGACGGGGAGTTGTCCGCCCCAGCTCCCGCACCGCAATCCCGCAGGAGTGCCGCGTCTGCTGCCTAACCTGTTTACAGGAACTAGGGGACTTGACCAAGGGTTTTCTCCCGCAGATTGAGCGTGAAGTCTTGCTTGCTGAACACCGCTCCGGGAGCCAGCCCCCAGGGTCGACAGATCACCGCCCCTCCGGCTTTGCGTATGGCAGACACGACCGGGCTGCTGAGGTAGCCCCGGTCAATATACAACTCAGCGATCGAGCCCAACCCCTGCCGCTCAAGATCGACCTGGAGAGGGGCGGCCGCTTCCTCTTCGGGGTGGTTGGCGGGCGTTACCACACAGGCCAAGATCAGATCGTCATCGAGGTCGGTGGCCACGTGGCGTTTATAGCCATTGAAGCGTTTGGGCTTGCTCTTGCGGCCATGACGCATCTCGGGGTCTTCGATCGAGCAGTGCCGCTCGGGGCGAAAGCCGATGTTGAATTCTCCTACCTTTCCGACTACCTTCTTCTTGGTCACTTGTTGGGTGCCTCCTGCTCGGCGACATGGGGCTTGTGTAACCACCACTTTTGCCGCAACTGGAGGCACTTGGCTATGCACTTGACCTATCGGCCTCAATCGTTACCCGTGGATTCAGGTTTTATACTGGGCAAAAACTGAGCCAAGACGAAGTGGGGCGAGGTCGCTCAGATGAGGAGGATTCAAGGGTCCTTCCCAGAAGACTATAGTTTTTGGTGTGCAGCTATCAAAAACAGATCAAGAAGGGAAATCTCCCTCGTGGTCAATGCATCAGAAAGCACAAGAATGCCGTAGTTTTCGCAACAGGCTCTGTTGGTGTTTCCCCCACATTCTCGGGTGAAAACTGTCTTTGTGCGCTAAACATGTGATCTATCGGGCTGAGCAGGAAAAGAGTGTGTGCGAAGAGCCCTCGTCTCAGTCGGGACACACTACTACCGGACTCATGGAGAGCATCATGCACAACGGCGCCCCACTCGTCGCAGTCAATCCGCGACGCGGACCAGGTTTGCCAGGCTTGGAGTAAAACTCTTCTCAACTACCAGTGGAGATCTCGCAGCAAACCGCTAGGGGCTCGCGCTTCTCTCTCTTCGTCAGGACATGGTCGCCAGATATTGGCTATTGGAAACTTATTTCCATCGCTAAACACCAGGTGACGATTTCGCATCAAAAGAAAAGAGCGCTCCCTCCTCAGGACCAGACTGCACGAGAAGGGTTTCTCCCGCTATGCGCAGTCCTACGGGGGCGCTTTCTTTCCTCCTTCTGTTCTTGCCTCTGTAAATGTTTAGAAAACTCCCTGTGAGCGTGTTGTAAAAACCTCACACGCCGCCGAACCGGGGCGTACACTGGCGCGTTCAATCCCCTGTAATTCTTCCGTATACAGCAGGCCGCGCGCTGGCACGAGTGTTGCTTTGTTTACTGAGTAACATGGTATTGATGGCGAAATTACACATTGACGCCCGGTTTAGGAAAACACGATGACTCTTGTAGCCTCAGTCTTTCATCCTTATTCCGGGTCGGAGTCGTTACGCTCGGACCGTAGCGCTAGTGACCGCCAGCGCCACCGCCAAAAAGTCCGCGAGGCGATTCGCAATAATATCGTTGACCTGGTGGGTGAAGAACCCATTATTGGCAAGCAGAGAGACAAAATCATCAAAGTTCCTGTTCCGGGGGTGAAGGAATATTGTTTCATCTATGGGGAAAATTCACTCGGAGTGATACAGGGGAACGGCGATTCCCAACCTGGTCAAGTGATCGGCGAAAAGCACAATGGAAAGCAGGGACCGGGGCAGGGAAACAGCGGCGACCAACCCGGCGTGGATTATGATGAGACGGATACCACTTTGGAAGAAATGATCGAGATTATGTTCGAAGATCTTGAACTGCCCGACATGGAGCGCCGGGGCCTGCGTCAAGTGATGTCCGAGCGGACCAGTAAATGCCACGGGCGCCATGAAGTCGGAATTCGGCCGCGGCTAGATAAAAAACGCACCTCGCTGTCTCGCATACGCCGACGCGTGGCGGCCCGAAGACGCATGGAACAAGAGGGGAGGGAGGAATCGCACCCCAGTGCATCGCCAGGCTTGGCGGATTCACCACACTGGCGCGAGCGGGAAGAGGGAGATGATGAGCAGCGCTTTCCTTTCCATCAGGACGATATGGTCTACCGCCATATGAAAACAAGGGTCCGAGCAGATTCCAATGCAGTGGTGATCTGTATCATGGATGTCTCGGGCTCGATGGATACGATGGAAAAATATTTAGCGCGCAGCTTTTTCTTCCTGCTCTACCAATTTGTGTGCGCCAGGTACCATGAGGTTGAGCTTGTCTTTGTTGCTCATCACACGGAAGGGCGCGAGGTTAGCGAGGAGGAATTTTTTCACAAGGGAGAATCAGGGGGCACTTTGATCTCCTCAGGATATAAGAAGGCTTTGGAAATTATTCGGGCGCGTTACCATCCGAGCCTCTGGAACATCTACGCCTTTCACTGCTCCGACGGAGACAATTGGGAGTCGGACAATCCTGCGGCGTTGAAGGCGGCCCTAGAACTATGCGATGTCTGTAACCTGTTTGGCTACGGGGAAATTAAGCCATTGGGCCCCCAGTATTATGAAAGCTCCCTGTTCGAGATCCTCCACCAG
>CAZCWX010000591.1:0-38359 GCA_964502465.1 uncultured Enterobacteriaceae bacterium
AGCAGACCGGCAATTCCGAAAGCTCCCCAGACAGGTACAAGCCCGTCTCAGCCCTCACATTGACGCCTTAGCCCAGAACCCCCGCCCCCCTGGGGTAGAGAAATTGACCGGGCAAAATGCTTACCGCCTCCGTGTCGGAGACTACCGCATTCTGTACGAAGTCCAGGATAAGGCCCTGCTCGTGCTGGTGGTGAAGATCGGCCACAGACGGGACGTCTACCGGAAACGCTAGGCAGGAAAAACTGTCATTGTTGTTGTCATTGTTTGGGTGTGAGAAGCAGGAATAAGGAGTGATAAGAAGAGAGCAGCGAGACAGGAGAAGGGCGAAAAACCCGTGCTATATCGCTGCTCTTATCACTCTATATCACTTGGTAGATACTGCTCAAGTTGGCTTATGAGACCCTCGCTCTAGCCTACTGAGCTACGCCGCCATATGAGTGAAATCAAGCACTTACGACAGGACCGGCAGAGGCAATTCGGGCACTGATTCAAAAATTTCTGCCCACATCCTATTCCCGACTGCCGTTCGTTTGAAATCGTGAGGGATCTTACCCAAGATGCCCGCCTCTCGGCAAGCCCGGTGCCAGCGTTTGTAGTAATGAACGATCCGGTTCCCGTGATCATAGAACCCCCACGGGCAGGTGGGAGAGTGTACCTGACGATCCTCCCATTGCTGCACGAGGAGCGCACGGAGCTCCCGAGGGAGATAGATAAGCCGACCCTCTTTGTTTTTGCCTATGCCTGGCTCGATCCTGACTGCGCCCTCTTCTCTATCGATTTGCTCCCACCGAAGACGGAGCATCTCACTAGAAGATACGCTACTCCATTGTCAAGTAGGTTTTATAAAATATCTTGCTCTTTCTTGTCTGCCGCCCTACTCTGAGGAGATGGGAAAACAGAAAGAACGGATCATTGAGAAACCAATTCAGCGCGTCAGTTATATATACCCGGAAGCTTAGACAGTTCGAAAAAACCTGCCTGGTCTGTCAACATCGCTTGTGGGGCGCCAAGGTCAGCCGTTACTGTTCTCGTGTGTGTCAGAACAAGGCGAATTATGAGCGCCACGCAGAGACCTACCGCAAAGCCTGCATAGAGAGTTTAATGATTTCGGCAGTCTATGATGCTTTGAAAGAGGCCCTCGCCAGTGAGGAGAAAGCGCGCAAGGCTGCAGAGGCGATTGCGAGCTACGAAAATCGCGTTGCTCGGATTGAAACCGATTTAGCTCTTCTCAAGCGGAGGGTTGGCTTCAATCTCGCCATGACGTTCGCGGTGCTCTGGAAGATCTTTTCCAGTTAGTGTGTGAACCAGGAGCGCGAAAAGGAGCAGCATATGGATTGGACTCATGTCTTCATAGTGACTGAACTGACCGCGGCGGCTGTCCTCATCATTAGCCTGCTCATCTGGGATCGCCATAACCGCCGCAAGGCAGATGCCGACTATCGCGCCCTCCTCGATCGCATGGACCAAACGTTAGAACGGGTCTCCGATCATACCCGCCACACTGCTGAATTAGCTGCGAAAGCCGCAGAGATCTCCGCGCGCAATGAACGGCTCACCATGGCCGTGCTGCAGCAGTTCCACCCCCAGGGACAACACTGAGCCGGAAGAGTCCGCTGTGGCATGGAAATCAGGCGCGGTTTTACAGACGCATCCCTTCCCTCGTTTCGCTTAAGATGGAGAGGCTTCCACGATGCGCCCCAGCAGTGGGCTCTGGTGCCAGCAGAGTAACTTCCACGCCCTCTCTTGTCGCACCCAGGTCTGCGTGAATCCCATGAAGCGCTGACGGAAACCCGCGTCGCGCGGCTTGCCGCGAAAGGTTGCAAAGCCGCTGACATGCCCGGTGTCTCCGATCACGATGAAGTGCAATTCGCGCGGACGCCATTCGAAAGATTCCCATAACGGCCGCTCTCCGGCATGAAAGTTGAGATGATCGACAAAGTCTTCCTTGCTCATGCGCCAGGGAAAATCTTCATCGAGAATCTCGGCTCGATCGTCCATCGCTTGCCAGAATGCGTCTAAATTCCCTGTATTGAGATTGTCCTTCCATGTGGTGAATGTAGCTTCGAGTGTTTTAATTGTATCATTGTTGCTCATGAACAGTGTCTTATCGCCAATCTTGGGGTCATCGCAAGGCACAGGCTATACAGCTTATTTGATAATGCGACCGTCCAGCCGTGCTGCTCGGAGCGCAACAAAGAATCTTTCGATGACGCTCAGGAAGACTAACCCATGGAAAAAGATCAAGGCAAACCTTGAGCGCGGAGCTTTGCCTGTGGTCTCCCGTTGAACCTTGTCACGAAAAATACGCTTGCAAATCAATGTTTCTACACGGAAGATGAAGCACCGCACGCGGTAAAAGGAGAACCACTATGAGAGAAGCTGTTATCGTTTCCGTCGCCCGCACGGGTATTGGTAAGGCATTTCGTGGCAGTCTGAACAAAACACATGGCGCAACCATGACTGCCCATGTCATTAAACATGCCGTAGAACGCGCCAAAATCGATCCCGCAGAGGTTGAAGACGTGGTAATCGGCTGTGGCTTACCTGAAGGCGCCACCGGACATAACATCGGCCGTGTCGCGGCACTCCGCGCCGGTCTGCCCATCACAACTGCAGGCATGACCGTCAACCGGTATTGTTCTTCCGGTCTGCAAGCCATCAGCATTGCCGCACAACGCGTTATCGCCGATGGCGCAGACGTGCTGGTCGCTGGCGGGGTGGAGTCCATTAGCTTGGTGCAAAACAGCCTGAACACCAACAATTTCGTCGAGGACTGGATGCATGAGCACCTGAAATCTATCTACTACCCCATGCTATCGACAGCGGAGATTGTGGCTCAACGCTACAAAGTATCGCGTGAATCACAAGACGAATATGCGTTGATCAGTCAACAACGCACCGCAACAGCGCAGGCGGCAGAGAAATTCAAGAACGAGATCGTGCCGTTTCCAACGCGGATGGAAGTCGTAGACAAAGCGACCGGGCAAACCTCGCTCCAGGAAGTCACGCTTTCCCGCGATGAAGGCAATCGCCCTGATACCACGATGGACAAGCTCGCCGCCCTTCCCTCCGTTACGAACGGAAGCATTACTGCCGGCAACTCCAGCCAACTCTCTGATGGCGCTGCGGCAGTCGTCCTTATGGAAGCACGCGTTGCCGCCAAGAAAAGACTACAGCCGCTCGGCGTCTACCGGGGGCTCGTTGCAGCAGGATGCGAGCCTGATGAAATGGGTATTGGACCGGTGTTCGCTGTCCCAAAGTTGCTGCAACGTCACGGATTGAAAATGGCAGACATCGGTCTCTGGGAACTCAATGAAGCCTTCGCCGTACAAACAGTGTACTGCCGTGACCGTCTGGGGATTCCTATGGAGAGACTCAATGTCGATGGTGGCGCCATTTCCATTGGGCATCCCTATGGCATGAGTGGCACCCGTATGGTCGGGCATGCTCTGCTCGAAGGCAAACGACGCGGCATGAAATATATTGTCACCACCATGTGCGTCGGTGGTGGGATGGGCGTTGCTGGACTTTTTGAAGTCGCGTAAGCAGAGCAGCAGGGACTGACCGCGCTGGGTCAGCTTCCTGTCTCTCAAGCAAGAAGCAATTCAGAGCAGCTGGCAAAGGGTAAAATCACATAAAATTTGGGCTCATGTCTAAGATTTGTGCTGGAAACGGCAGGCAGAGCCTGCCCTACTCGGCAGGCGTCTCACAGGATAGTCCCGTAGGGCGGGCTGTGCCCGCCATCAAGCGCAAGCGCACAGATTTCAGACATGAGCCGAAATTTGCTTTAGGGTGAACGAGATAAAAGACCAGCAGCAAACCATCGGTTCGCCACGTCAGTGATGATGACCTTCTGGCTCCCCTTAGCGATTTGATACAGTTTTTTCTCTGTCCACTCCAAACAGGACAATTTGCCACCGTAGACTAAGCCGGTATCAATCCCCACTTTATACGGCAAGTCAAAGAATACCGCCCGTTGGGGAGTGTGACCGAAAACTACAGTGTTGGCCAGGTTGTGCGGATGGAAAATGAATTCCTGGCGAATCCAGAACAGGTCCTCCTCGCTCTGGTCTTCCAGAGATCTGTTTGGGTTCACGCCAGCGTGCACACAGAGCAGCCCAACTCTCGTATAGAACGTTTCGAGATCGAGAAAAAACTGTAAATGGAGGGGAGGAAGACTGGAGGCACAGATCCTGCCAGGAAGCGCAGGAGAGAGACCGTAGCTCTCCAACGTTGCACTCCCACCGTTTGAGAGAAAAACTTCGCCATAGTTTCCCTCATAGCCCAAAAAATCCAGAAACATATCTTCATGGTTTCCCTTCAGGAATGTCAGGGTACAGACGGCATCGGCTTGCAAGGCTATGAGCAAATCGACCACCTCGCGAGCCCCTGGTCCTCGGTCTATGTAGTCCCCAAGAAAAACCAACCGATCTTGCCGCTGTAGGGGAAATGCCTTGAGGAGGCTCTCAAGCTCCTGCGGGCAGGCATGGATATCGCCAACAATGAAGAGACGTTCAGTCACACGTACTTCCTTTACTTTCCTTTATACACTGGTTCACGCTTCTCAAGAAAGGCAGTAATCCCTTCGCGGACATCTTCGGTACGACTCAGGCGTCGCTGCTCAACCATTTCGTACGTTAAGACCTCATCCAGATTACTTGCCAGCGCCCGATGGAACGATGCTTTAATCGCAGCCAGGGCAAGAGGAGCATTGTGCGCGAGACGCTCAGCGTAGGCAGAGACCTGCTGACGGAGTTCAGGCTCAGGGACCACGCGGTTCACCAGTCCAAGATGGAGCGCTTCTTCAGCGTTTATCAGGTCTCCCGTCAACGCCATCTCCATTCCTCGTAGTCCAGCGAGACGCGGCAGAAAATAGCTGGCTCCACCATCTACGGTGAGACCGCGTTTCACGAAAATCAATGAGAAGCGTGCCGCAGAAGACGCAAACCGGACATCTGTCGCTAAAGCTAAGGAACAGCCAAAGCCGGCCGCTGCTCCACCGACCGCCGCGATTACTGGCTTGGGCAAGTTCCAGATCGCACGAATCGTCGCATTAAAGCCAGACTCAAGAATGTCATCCCCAGCAGGCCCCTGGGATTCACGCGCGGCACGAAGATCCGCCCCGGATGAGAAGGCGTTGCCAGCGCCAGTGAGTATGACCACCCGTGTGTCTTCGTCCTTCCCGCTTTCAGTTACCGCATCTCTCAAGGCAAGAATCGTCTCACGGTCAAGGGCATTGTGTCGCTCGGGACGATTGATCGTAATCCAGCGCACCCGTGCCTGTCTCTCGCTCAAAACAACTCCACTCATTAGGCATTTCCTCCATAGTGGCGGTAAAAACCTCAGCAAAAGCGCGACGCATCTGCTCCGCTACCACAGACAGCGGAATAGGTCTCCCTCGTTCCTGCTCCAGGCTTGTCACAGTTTTGTCAGTCAGTCCACAAGGAATAATATAGGAAAATGGCTGCAGATCGCCGTTCACGTTCACAGCACAACCATGCAGAGAGACTCCTCCACGCACGGCGATACCAACACTGCCGAGTTTGCTCTCCCCTACCCACACACCAGGCAATCCAGGCTTCCGTATCCCGACCACGCCACACCTTTGGCTCACTCTGCACATCACCTCTTCTAAGCAAACTACAAAGTTTCGTACCCCCTGCCTGCGCAAGAGTGACGAAAAGATCGGGTATGCCACCAATTGGCCGGGGCCATGGTAGGTTGCGCCTCCGCCACGTTCAACTTCGATAAGAGCGATCCCTTTTCCCGTCAGCTCAGCCACAGAAAGTCGTAGCTGTGTAGTTGGGCGCCGATACCCTAGTGTCACCACCGGGGTATGCTGAGTCAAGATGAGCCCGTTTTTTCTTGTTGCTCGGCAGTACACATGTAAGGCATGTTGCAACCGCCATACCTGTCTATAATCACAGGGGCCGAGATCGGTAAAAGAATGAATCACTGCGCTCATGGCCAGTTTCGTGCAGGGTACCCGATGGCATTGCTCTCCGCAACAATGCCTTGACTCGCCAGCAGCCTGGTGGTACGGCTGAGGGTACTATCTGCCATGACAACAGCACGGCTATTGCACAAAAACCACCTCTTCGTTGCAGGCCTGGTGTTGATGACGCTTGGCCTGGGCAATTACATTGCCGGAGACTCGAAGATTGCCCATTACCAGGAAGTGATAGCAGAGGCCTCGCCACAAGAACGCGTCAGTCAATCGTTTTTCTCAGACGAAAAACGGCACCCTTTCCCAAATGAGGCACGAGAACGCTTAGAAATTGCCCGCGCGAAACTCGACTTCTATCAAGTGGTCCTCAGTAGTGGCCGGCTGATGACCAGCCTTGGGATAGGCTGCCTCCTGATCGCCCTGATTCGTCTACGCCGCCAGTCCAACGCACAGTCGAGAGAGAAATCGCTTCCTCTCGCATGAGGGGTGGGCATGACCCAGCGTTGTAAGAATCCTGTACTGATTCAGAGAACCCGACACGCCTATCCCCATATCCGTCTTGTCTGCGGTCTCTTGTCCTCTGTTCTCATTCATATAGGCATTGTTCTTCTCCCCTGGCAGTTTTTCGTGAGGATGTTGATTGACCTTTTCCCGCCGCCAGCCCCTCAGTTGACGCTCATTGAACTCAACATGGAGGACATTTCTCCTCCCACCGTTACGACCGAGAAGCCCGATAGCAACGATATCCAACAACTCCAAGCATTTCACGATGCTGTCGTCGAACGAACGGCAGCGCTTGAACAGACCATCCTCACTGCGTTTGGTCAGCAAATAGAGGCAGCAGCAGAGCGACAACAGCGCCTGACGAGCCTGGAAGCTGCGCAGAGCAATTTGAGTACGCAGGTGGTAGCGTTGACCACAGAACGCGTCGAGTTATCTGCCCAGCTTGCCGCTGAACGGAAGCGCGCGGCAGAACTGGAGCGGAAACTGCAGGCACAGCTCCAGGCGAAGGAAGCAGAAATTTCCGGAGTCAAAGGCGCGTACGATCAACTGGTCGCCGCACTGAAAGGTGAGATCTCACAAAAAGAGATTGCGCTCCATCAGGTCAAAGAGCAACTCGTCGTCACCATCCTCGACCGTGTCCTGTTCCCGAGCGGTCAAGCAACTCTTACTCCAGAAGGACGCTCGATCATCAAAAAAGTGGGATCGATTCTGGCCAACGTCGCTGACCGTCGCATCCACATTGAAGGACATACGGATAACGTCCCGATTGGACCAACACTCAGCATGCAATTCCCCACCAATTGGGAATTGTCTACTGCCCGCGCGACGGAGGTCATCAAGTACCTGATCTCTGAGGTCAAGCTGCCGCCTCAGTTGTTAAGCGCAGTTGGTCGCGCTGACACTGCCCCAGTCGCAGGCAACGACAGTGAAGAGGGCCGCAAGCAAAATCGCCGCATCGAAATCATCCTGCTCCCACCTGAAGGTGTTCCTCACAACGTTGCAAGCTCGTAAGCTGCACAGTGCATCAACCCCCGGCTTCCCTTTCGGCAAGACACACACGATAAATAGGAAAAACCCGCGAGAGAGGTCTTCGCACAATATCACGAAAAAGTGAGGAAGCCATAAAAACCTGGTTGACATTGCCACAACGCTCCACTAATACTCGGGCAGCCGCTGACAAATACAGGAAATAGTAGTGCAACCTCACATTTTTGTGATTCTTGAAAAAGCCTTGGCCGCTCAGCCCCTCTCCGCTGAGGATGGATATCAACTTGCCCATTGTCCCGATGAGGAAGCACCTGCCCTGCTCGCTGCAGCGGGAACACTCCGCGACCGGCAGAAGGGTCGTACGGTCACGTACTCGCGCAAAGTTTTTCTCCCCGTCACGAACCTGTGCCGCGACCGTTGCTCGTATTGTACTTTCCGCAAAGATCCACGAGACCCAGCGGCGTGGACGATGAGTCCAGACGAGATTCATGAATGGGTCGAGCGGGCACGCAATCAAGGCTGCAAAGAAGCGCTCATGTGTTTGGGCGATAAACCAGAAAAAGCGTATAGCCAGTATCGCCAAACCCTCGCCAGCTTTGGCCACACAAACACCACGGACTATGTCTACCGTGCCTGCGAAATCGCGCTTTCCTATGGTCTGCTACCTCATACCAATGCTGGAGTGCTCAGTTACGATGAGATGAAGCAACTGAAGAGCGTGAATGTTAGCCTCGGGCTGATGCTAGAGAACATCAGTCCTCGTCTGTGCCAGAAAGGCATGCCCCATTTCTCAGCACCAGATAAACACCCAGCCGTGCGTGTTCGCATGCTCCGAGAAGCCGGAGAGCTAGAGATTCCCTTCACCACCGGCATCTTGATTGGCATCGGCGAGACCCGAGAAGAGCGGATAGATAGTCTGCTTGCCATCCGCGAGATTCACCGCACGTATGGCCACATCCAGGAGGTAATTGTCCAAAACTTCCGAGCCAAACCGGACACGCGTATGGCAAACGCTCCGGAGCCGGAAAGCTGGGAGTTAGCAAAGACGATCGCGATTGCCCGTCTCCTGCTGGGGGGCGAGATGAATGTCCAGGCTCCGCCGAATCTCAGCCCAGACGACCATAAATTCCTCCTCCGAGCAGGGATCAACGATTGGGGGGGTATTTCGCCGGTCACCAAAGACTACGTGAATCCTGAAGCCGCATGGCCGCATCTTGAGCAACTGGCGCAGACGTGTCGTGAAGAAGGGTTCGTCCTGCGAGAGCGGCTGGCCATTTATCCGGAATACATCAACCGTCCTGGATTTCTCTTGCCTGAGTTGCGTCCGCGCACCCAGGAATTGCAAGCGCAGGTCCTCACCTGAGCAAGCCGACAGATTGCACGCTGAGGCAAACAAGAGAAAAACCTGGTACAGCAGCAGAAACAGAATACAACGTAAAACGTAAGGTGCTGGGGAATAACTCATCACGTTTCACGTTTAAGAGTAAGGAGATAAAGCCGTGGCAACCAATGGGCTTGCCGGTGTCCTCGATCACATTGATCCACAGGTCAGCGCTATCCTCCATCGCGCTTTAGATGGAGAAGAGATGTCTTGGGCAGAAGGGGTACGGTTGTGTGAGACAAACGGTCCCGATCTGCAGGCGGTCGGTTTCGTTGCAGACGAAATGCGGCGGCGTCACGTAGGAGATGTGGTCACGTATGTGGTCAATCGCAATATCAATTTTACCAACGTCTGCATTAAGCACTGCACCTTTTGCGCTTTCAGCCGCGAATACCGCGAAGAGGAAGGCTACTTCCTGCCTCTAGAAGAAATCGTCCGTCGGGCACAGGAAGCCGTCGATATGGGCGCGACCGAGGTGTGCATGCAAGCCGGGTTACCGCCCAAAATGGATGGGAACCTCTATATTGACCTGACCCGCGCAGTCAAAAAAGCGCTGCCGGATTTGCACATTCATGCCTTCTCGCCAGAAGAAGTCCTGTACGGTGCCACCCGCGCAGCGGTCTCGATCCCGCAGTATCTCAAGGAGCTGAAAGTCGCGGGGCTTGGCACGCTCCCTGGTACTTCGGCCGAAGTGCTCGACCAGGAAATCCGGGATCTCATTGCACCGGGGCGGATCACCACCAAACAATGGATCGAGGTGATCACAACAGCTCACAGCCTCGGGATCCCGACCACCTCAACGATCATGTATGGTCATGTCGAAACCCCAGTCCACTGGGTCAAACATATGAACCTGCTCCGCGATATCCAAAAAGAAACGCAGGGATTCACCGAGTTCGTTCCCCTTTCTTTGATTCATCAGGAAGCCCCGATGTACCAGCACAAGTTAGTGAAAAATGTGCGCCCAGGCGCTACTGGTGCCGAAGTGGTGAAGATGCATGCCATTGCCCGACTCATGCTCGGTCCAACGTTTCGCAACATTCAGTCGTCGTGGGTGAAAGAAGGCCCCAAGCTCGCCCAGTATCTTCTTACCGTTGGTGCGAATGACCTTGGCGGCACCCTCATCAATGAAAGCATTTCGACGTCAGCTGGCGCCCAGTATGGGCAACTCGTCCCTCCCAAAGAATTACGTCGCTTGATTCGTGACCTTGAACGTACGCCAGCAGAGCGCACGACCACGTACAGACTCCACAAAGTGTATAGTGGAGACGACGAAGAACTGAGCCCGCTCGACCTGGTCGACAATCCGGATGAACGATTTGGTTCGTACCGAAAACTCGCGACTTCGTCCCAGTTCCGCTACGTCCACCCGTTTGAGCGCGAGAAACAGCATGCATCACATTGAATGAGTAAGGGTGCGGCCTCACGTGCCCTTACCTACGACTGTGTTACTCTCACTGGACATGAACGTAACTGCCCTGGCTGGGGGCGTTGGCGCTGCCCGTTTCCTGCGCGGATTAGCGCGCGTTATCGATCCTGCCCGTTTATGTGTGATCGTCAATACGGGTGACGACGAAGAGTTTTTCGGCCTCCATGTTTCTCCGGATCTCGATACCGTCACCTATACGCTGGCCGGAGCGGTTGACCATAGCAAAGGATGGGGACTACCGGAAGAAACCTTTCGTTGTCTGACCGCCTTGGGGCGGTACTATCCCGATACATGGTTTGGTCTCGGAGATGCCGATTTGGCCACGCACCTTTTTCGTACGCAGCAACTCCGCCAAGGGAAATCCTTAAGTGAGGCAACTGCTGCTATTGCCCATGCCTGGGGCGTGCAAGCCACCCTGCTCCCTATGAGCAATGCTTCGGTGCGCACGGTTGTCCACACCGAAGCCGGGCCATTACCGTTTCAGGAATACTTTGTCAAAGGACGGGGCGAAGGACAAGTGAAAAAGGTTGAGTTGCGTGGTCTTCCCTCTGCCACCCCGGCCCCTGGCGTATGTGCAGCGATCAGGACTGCAGATCTGGTTATCCTTCCTCCGAGCAACCCCATCGTCAGTATTGGTCCGATTCTCGCTCTCCCTGGAGTACGACAGGCGCTGCAGGAAACAACCGCGCCGATCGTCGCTGTCAGCCCTCTGGTCGCCGGCAAACCGATTAAAGGCCCGGCAGATCGTCTACTTAGCGGGTTGGGCATCGAGGTTTCGGCCGCAGGCGTTGCCAGTCTATACCGTGATTTTCTTGACATCTTCGTGATTGACATTCAGGATGCTGACCAGCGCGAACGGCTCGAGCAAGAAAGGCTGACCGTTCTGGTCACCGAGACAATCATGAGTGATGTGGAGAAATCAGTAGCACTTGCACGGGTTGTCGTCGAACACAGCCAGAAAAAGAAAAACGAAAGGGAGAAACAGAGAAAGGGGGAAACAGAGCAATAGTTTTTATTCTCCCATGCACCGCTTCTCCGATTCTTACAGCAAAATTGTACGGTCAAACAGCAAGACGAGTAACCTCATGAGCACCATCGCGATCATTCCCATCCCCGGCATCCCACAGATTCAACCTGGTGATGACCTCCCTTCACTGCTGCTTGATGCAATCGACCGCGCTAAGGTTGGGCTGAAGAGCGACGATATCCTGGTCGTCTGTCAAAAGGTCGTCTCGAAAGCTGAAGGCGCAGTCATAGACCTGAAAACCATAGACCCCTCCCTTTTCGCCCAGCACATTGCTGCCCTGTGGGATAAAGATCCCCGTGTCGTTGAGGTTGTGCTCCGTCAGAGCAGTCGCATTATCCGTATGAAAAACGGCGTGGTCATCACCGAGACCAAGCAGGGTTGGGTCTGCGCAAATTCTGGTGTGGATGAGTCAAACAGTCTCGGAGACGACATCATCATTGTCCTCCCTCAGGACCCAGACGCGTCCGCCCGGAATATGCGTGTTGCGATACAAGAGCGTCGGGGAATCCTCATTGGTGTTATTATCACCGATACCTTCGGCAGACCCTGGCGTGATGGACTTGTGGAGTTTGCCCTCGGGGTTTCCGGCTTCGAACCGCTGTTGGATTTACGTGGTACGTCTGATCTCCAAGGGAAAGAGTTGCACCACACGGTGGTCGCCGTAGCCGACGAGCTTGCGGCTGCGGCAGGTTTAGTTATGGAGAAAGGAGCAGCGGTCCCTGCGGTGATCATTCGTGGATATCATTTCATTCCAGCCGAAGGCAGCGGCAAAAAACTGATTCGCCCGGCGGATGCAGACTTGTTTCGCTAACAAGAGCAAGGAGGAGATATTTCCTCTGACCCATTCTGGTGGCTTAGTGGATGAAGAAACAGGACACAGGCATGGGAGTACCGCAGACAACACCACAATCGGAACAATCGGAGGACCATCTTGCCGCTGAGCTCGCAAGTCATGGTCTGCGTGCTACGCGCCAGCGTATGGCCATTCTCAGGCTTTTGCGCCGTCTATCACTCATCCTACGGCTATTGTGCTTTGCACCGCCATGTTCTTCAAGAACATCCAAACATTAGCCGGAAAACAGTGTATGAGGTGCTGGATTCCCTCCGCCGCATCCTCCCATTTGAACAGCGCGTCACTGGAGAGCGTGGACAATAAGGAGTGAGCCATGAAGAGCGGCCCCAAAATCACCCAATCCATCAAGTACACCAGCGTCGAGACCAAGTACTATAAAGAACGCCAATCTCTCTTCGAGAGCCTGCAGCGGCTTGATCGCCGGGCGTTCATGAAAGTATCGCTGGCCGCGGTGGGAGCAGCCGTGGCCAATAGCGTGCAATTCCATCCGTTTTCTTTCCAGCCGGTGCGTGTTACGCAGGCCGCAGGCATTGAGCCCTTCCGGTTTGCGTATATCTCGGATTCTCACCTCTACGAACGCGAGTTGAACGACCGCTTCGTTCGTGCACTGTTCCGTGCCGTTGATGACGTCAATATTATGGACCCGCAACCTGATTTTATTCTCTATGGTGGTGATCTTGCCCAGCTTGGTCAGGAGAAAGAACTGGAACTCGGCGCTGAGATCTTAAAGAACGTGAAAGCGCCAGTCCGGATGATGGTGGGTGAGCACGATTGGTTTCTCGATATGGGAGAGAAATGGCGCGCGCTGTTCGGTGAGCCCACCTACTCGTTTGACCATAAAGGGGTGCATTTCGTGGTGCTCAACAGCATTCTCGAAGACGACTTTTGGACTGCACGGGGCATAACCCCGATGGAACGCATACTCACGGTCGCTGGACTCGATAATGGGATTCAAGGCCGCTTCAAGGTCGGCGATGAGCAACGCGAGTGGTTGAAGAAGGACCTCGAACCGCTTGCCGATACTACCCCGATCATTGTGTTCTCCCATTCGCCGCTCTACAAATACTATAAGCCCTGGAATTTCTGGACCGATGACGCTGACGAGATTCAAGCGATTCTCAAGCGCTTTGATCACGTAGCAGTCGTGCACGGCCACACCCATCAACTGCTGACAAATCGGATCGGTAATATCCATTTCCACGGCATGTTGTCAACGGCGTGGCCATGGCCGTATGCCCCAGAGGGGCTGCCCGAACTCACGGTCCAGATGAATCGCGCTGATCCATTTGACCCAAACGACGGCTGCGGAGACGGCAGTTGTCAGATCCTCGACGACGGATTGGTCGATAAGGTGTACAATCTGTGGAATCGCAATCCGGTCACCGTGAGCCGTACCTAAGAGAAACAGGAATCCAGCACGAGTGAAGAAGAATCGATCAACGTCCAACTGTGTGACGGAGAAACCACCACGACAGTCCCCGCAGGCACAGAGCGCACCCGAGAGAATGGGGTGAAGATTGCAGAGGCGCTGATGTCACAATGGCGGCGCAATCACCCCGATGCGAACTGGGTCGAGCAAGAACAAGAGAAAACATATGCTTGTGCCGCCCATGACAACCGCGCGCTTGTGGGAAGAGGACAGGGGCAAATATACGGGAAGATCACCGAACTGGACGTGCTCACCTGGGAACGAGAAACGGTCAAATTTGCCACTGAGGGGTCGCTGGTTTTCCATAGCGGCGATGAACTCGGCAGTCAGATCGCGGTCTCCTGCAATCTGTGTCACCCCGACGCCGCCAATACGCACCCAGAGACCTATCCCAAGTTCCAAATACAGCTCGGGCGCGTCGCGTTACTCCGCGATATGATTAACTGGTGCATCGAGCATCCAGTCCGTGGCCAGGTGCTCGATGCGGACGACCCAAAGATGCGCGCTCTGGAAGCGTACATCTATGCCCAGCGCAAAGGGCAAGAGTTGGCTTACGGAAAACGTTGATCTTCTGAAACTGTAAAAACTTGGGTTTTTCCCTTTTCATCAGGGAGGCTCGGGCAGGGCAACGACCACGGTCTGCACACCATATTTCTCTTGTACGGCTTGCTCGATTTCGACGATACGATCCTGCACGGTGAGCCGCTCCTCGGGCGGCATCGGCACATACGCCCAGAGATGAATATCTTCTCCTTCGATGGGCTCACAGGGCACGAGGCGCACCTGAGGGAACTCTTTCTGGATGGTCAGAATCAGCTCGGCCGTGGCAAGCCCCACGGCAGTTGCGGCTGGAGGGTGAATAACCTGTGCCATATCGCTACTCTCACAGTGCCCACCCGGTGTGGTGAGCAATTATTTGGAGCAATTCCCGTACAGATCCTTCGCGTTTGCCCAGCGACGTGCTTGTTCGGCCGCGTCCATTGGGAAAAAACATAGTGAGATAAACTCAGGGCAAGCTCTGAGCGGAGCCGAAGCCTGCCCTGAGCCCGGTCGAAGGGGGCTCAGAATGACACACAAAACGCAGTTTATAGCCGCACAAAGTATATCAGGTGACCACCGAGCGCATTCCCTTTTTCACAATGTGGCGATCGAATCTGTCACCTTTGCGCATCGCCAGACTGCTCAGGGTCTCTCTACTCTGTATGGTCTTCTCACCAACGATTTACTCACCGCTGCTGTCGTGCAGGCTTTGGGGCCGGCTGACATAGCCTCCAATGATCCAGACCTCTCTGTTGTGCCTGGTCTGACGATCTGGCGTCCTCAACCGTGCGTCGAGCGCTTCGGCAACGGACAACGCTCGAACTGCTCCTTGTTTGTGTGTTCGGGTTTCTTTGGTGCAGCTTTCCAGTCAGTGTGCTGACTCAAGGTGCTCTTTGTGTTGACGCGCCCACTCTTGCACGTTGCGGAACCACACCGTGCGCTTCAGCGTCTGGCCGTCTTCAAGAAATCGGGTAATGACCTGCCCAGTGAGACTGGGTAATACGCTGCTCGCCTCCTGGGCAAGGTACTCCCCGTGTTCGAGGGTGAAAAGTGTCAGGGTGGTCCCATCGTAACGCCACACTTCTGGAATACCGACCTGCGCATAGAGGGGAAACTTGTTGAGAGACGGGCTGCTCACGTCAATCTCAATGACCAAGTCCGGCGGGGGGTCTACGGTGAGATCAATCTCTTTTTTCCCCCTGATCTGCTCTACATTGTGCACATAGAAACAGGTGTCAGGCTCAAACCCACGGGCAAGGTCTGCACGTTTAAAGGTCGTCGAGCCGGCATTCTCGAAATCGATGTCCAGTTCGGCTGCAATCACCTCAAACAATGTCTGGAGGAGGCGGTTCGCCTTTTCATGCGCATAAGACAGCACCATGATCTCTAACACCCCCTGGTCATAGGCAAAATGGGCTGCGTGGCTGTCGTGGAAGTCCGCCAGGAGCCGTTCATACGTTGCCCAACTCACTCCATGCAGAATGAGGCGCTGCCCCGTCGTCTCAGGTAGGGACGCGTGGCGTGATTCTGCAAGATCTCTTTCCTGAGCTGTGTGCATACACTCTCCTCTTTGCCTGGAGAGCATACCAGAAGTGAGCAGCAGGGGGGAGAGCCCGACCGAAAGAATGATAGATGCTCCCAGGATCTGCTACACAGAAAGGACGAGTCAGCACGTAGGATTCTCCCGCTGTCGTTCCTTGACGACAATTACTGTCCCTTTTCCCTTATGAGGGGTTGGGAAAAGACTATCATTCTTACAGGCTTGAGGCCAACTCCAGATTCATGCTTAGAAAAGTTGCAGTAAGAGGTTGGTCTCTGTCATTGCGAGGAGCGGCAGTGACGAAGCAATCTCTGTCCGAAAACGAGATTGCTTCGCTTCTGGCAGGTCGAGTCGAGAGGTTTACAAGTAAAGGTCTGTATAATATCTAAGCTGCTCGCTCTAGACTCAACTCCTCAATCCGAGAGCGCAGGGGGCTCATTTTTCTGATCGTCACCCAGCAAAGAGGTCGTTCCTCTGCGGAGTACTTTTTTGCCAGGCGCCGACTCCACCGATTGAACGTCTCGTCTCCCTCGAGAAGCATGAAGAGAACGGCATCCTGCGGGATCTCTGCGGCAATGTACGGGTGTTGCAACACGTACTTCTCGAATTCAAAGAGCAAGTCCAAGTTCTTTTCCACCATCTTTTTATCCGACTGGGTCATGGAAACTTCCCTTCCAAAAACTGTTCATGATAGGTCAACCAGTTCTGCTTCATATCCCTCTCCGCTGTGGTAAGTGCCTCGTTGAAACTCAAGGCTAACCGCTCTTTCTTCTTCCTTCCTCTGATGTTGAATCGATCTATATGAGCAAAGCCGTGAGCGGTGTCATACCGAATAACTTCTTTCCAGACCCCTTGGACCTTAACCTCTAGCTGGATCAGAAAGTGTACCACTCTTCCTCTCTCTGTTCGATGGTAATGCCTGATCCGAGTATCGATCCAGACCGGGAGTACATAGCGTTTATCAAGCAACCCGGATCTCCTGCATGCTTAGCCCTTCGGCAATTCTAGACAACGCGCTTCCCAGAGAAAAGAACTGGGGAGGCAATGCACTGTTTATACTGCCCACGGGCACGAACTGCGCTTTTTTACCCCCAACAGACAGGGGCTGTCATTCTGAACGGAGCGGAGCGGAGTGAAGAATCTCTTAGCTAGGGCAGCGGTGAAGAGAGATTCTTCGGCCTCCGGCCTCAGAATGACAGCGCTGGGAAGTCAGGATTGCAGAAGATGTGCCCTGACGTGTCCGATACCTATCATCCAGATCTTGACAGTTGTTCTTGCATGCTGCGACAGATGCGCAGGCACTCTCTGCAGTAGGAGAAGACAGTGCAGTCTCATAAGTTGGGCTGAGCACGCGAAGCCCAACGGCTTCTTCGCGTGCACGGTTGGGCAACACCGCGTGTTGCTCAACCTCTCTGCTCATCTCTCTCCGTTGAGCCGTAGCTCAGAGAGAGTGGCGCGGTACCGTGGTATGCAAGAGCGGGACAGAGCGGGGTGGCTCGGGCTCTGGCTCCTGTCACTGTCTTATCGCCTCCTGGATTGCGCTATGCTCCATCTGGGCGACGTCCCTGTATCCCGAGCCGGTAGGGGAATAATCGCCATTGCCGCTTACGGGATGGGAAAGCAACTGCCATCACTATCCGTGTTGCCCCCTTGGTCGATAATAGAGGCTCCATCGCAGTCTGTCGGCGCATTATTGATGATGGTCGTGTCCTTTGCTGCAGCAGTTCCCCCGGAGGAAGTGAAGTTGGAGAGTCCACCGCCAGTGCCAGCCGTATTGTCACGAATCGTGCTGCCGTTGAGGGTAAGGGTACTCGCGTTCTGAATCCCACCACCAAAGCTAGTTGTGCTATTGTTCGCGATCAAGGAATTAGTAATAGTAGTCGTCGTCGTGCCGCCGCTGGAGACGATCCCACCGCCACTGCCAGTTGCGCTGTTGTTCGTGATCGAGGAATTGGTAATAGTCATCGTGCCGGATTGGTTGATAATGGCACCGCCGCTGAATGCGCTATTATTGGTGAAGGTACTGTTAGTAAGCGTCGCGGTGCCGAAGTTGGCAATACCGCCGCCGCTGTTGGCACTATTGTTAATAACCGTGCTATCAGTCAAGCTGAGAGTGCCTGCATTGCTAATGCCACCACCATCGGAACCATTGCCATTGGTAATCGTCATCGCTTTCAAGGCCACATCTGCACTGATCTCAAATACCGCTCCACTCCCCCCCCATCAACGATCGCACTGCCTGCCCCCGCCCCCTGGAGCGTCAACGATTTCCCAATCCCCACGTTTTCCCCGTAGGTACCTGCCGCAATCATGATGACACTCCCAGGCTGCACCGCATCCACTGCGGCCTGGATAGAGGCGTAGCACCAATTGATGCCGCCAGGGTTCACACACGGCACGGTGAAGACTGCCGTGCAGGTCCGTGCCGCCGTCATCGTCACCTGCCCGTCCCGGTTTTCGTTACGGTCAGCGTATGAACAACCAGAGGAGTTCCCTCCTGTGTCACCGTAAACGTCTGCCCTGCGATGGTCAGTGTCCCACTGCGCTGGCTCACCTCGGGATTGGCCGCTACTGTGTAATTCACCACCCCTGCCCCACTGCCAGAGCTGCCCGCAGTGATCGTAATCCAGGGCACATTGCTGCTCGCGCTCCACTCACACCCACTCGCGGGCGCCGTACTCACACTCACACTGCCTGAGCCGCCAGTCACCTCAAAGGCTTGACTGCTCGGCGTAATGCTGTAACTGCAACTGCCGCCAACCTCCCCGGTTCCCACAAGCTGCACACCGGCACTGCCTCCATCAGAGACGACGTTCACCGTGCCCCTGAACTCACCAACCTCCAAGGGGCGAAAGCGCACTGTGACCGTCTGACTCTGCCCAGCCGCCAGAGCAAAGCTACCTCTTTCTACAATACTAAATGGTACAGTAGTCGTGGCAGTACCTGTCAGCGTCCCCTCCCCACTGTTGAGCATCGTAAACGACCGGTCGACTGTTGCCTCTAGCAACACCGTGCCAAAGTTCAGTTCCAAGGGGATCGGTGCCGTCGTCAGCTGAGGTTGCCCTGGGGCTCTCTCGGCAAAATCAAATACTAATTGGCCCGCATAGAAGACCTGAAATGGCGCATTGAAATTCAGCGCCGCTGGCTCCCGGACCGAGATTGTGGTATTCAGGGTGGCACCAGGGGCTAGCTCAGTACATACCCGATTGCCGAAAGCATCGCGCCACTCAAAGGCAGCCGCAGTAAAGAGAGTGCCTGCCTGCATAAACTCCAGCCGATCGTCACAGGCGACAAACGCGCCAGCCGCCGTCCGTCCTCGCTCGTCAACCCCTCGTACACTGGATGCTACTTGCTCCTGAAGGCCGCGCAGAGCTAGGTGAATTCCATTTGCTTGACGCAGCCTTTCTGCAGTCCAGCCACTCTCCCCGCCCTCCCCGTCGGGAACCCTCTCGGCGCTCTTGCTCCTCTCTACATTGTCCGAGCTGCCCGGCGCTACCATGTCAATGATGAGGAAGTTCTGCACACTCTCCTGCCACTGGACAAGCGTCTTGGCCCCAGCCACCGGAAAATCTGAGAGCTGGGCGGCCCCACTCACTCATCGAGGAAACTGTTCACCTATTCCCAGCGTGGTGACCGTGAAGGTGGCCTGGGCAAATTCCACCCCGTCA
This sequence comes from uncultured Enterobacteriaceae bacterium, assembly GCA_964502465.1. Lineage (GTDB taxonomy): Bacteria > Desulfobacterota > Binatia > Bin18 > Bin18 > CAZCWX01. Next base: position 19,306 of record CAZCWX010000591.1, read on the forward strand.
GCCAATGCCCGTACGGTATGGGCACCGTCCCCCAAGAGGTTCCAGTTGAACAGCAGTCCAAACCCGTTGTTTCCATCATTCCCGCAGATACCACTCGTGTCGGCGCGACTCGTGCCATAGGCCGCCTGTGCTATTCCCACCCCCACAAACTCAATATCGACTCGACTGGCATTACAGACCCAACCACGGATCAACCCAATGCCACTCTGCAACGATCCGGGCTGCGGATCTTCGAGCATCGCCGTGCGACTGTCGACATTGCCCCCACCGCTTGCTGCCGGTGCCACTCCCCGAATGACGAAGTTCTGCGCGCTCTCCTGCCACTGCAGTGAGAGATCATTCCTCCCGGCTTGCGGAAAGTTCGGCAACGGAAACTGCCCCTCCACGTCGCTCAGGAACTGTTCGCCGAGGGTCGTGACTGTCACCGCGGCCTGGGCAAATTCCACTCCGTCGGCCAACGCCCGGACGGTATGCGTCCCATTGCCTAGCAAGTTCCAGTTGAACACCAGCCCAAACCCGTTGTTTCCATCATTCCCGCAGATGTCACTCGTGTCGGCACGACTCGTGCCATAGGCCGCCTGGAGGGTCAAGGTCCCGTCAAACTCGATATCGACCCGATTGGCATTACACACCCAGCCGCGGATCAACCCAATGCCACTCTGCAACGACCCTGGCTGAGGATCTTCTAACGCTGATTGTGCCTGCACTCCTCTGGCCAGCACTCCGCTCAGCCCGAACATCAAGAGTACCAAGCAGAGACCCTGTCCCCAGTTCCTCCCTGTTGTCTTTGCCCGTTAATGCATAGCGCTCTCCTTTTTCGCAGGACGGTCTGAGGTGGTTGTTAGGCGACGAACCATGGAAAAAGGTTGTGTGCTCCTAAAGGGTGTAGGGCTTATAGGATTATTCCAGCTTGCCCGTCAAGCGATTTTTGGTAAATTCTCGCTTTACTGTGGTAAATTCTGCAGCGGCAAGGCAGGAGGGCGTCGATGCACAAGGCACAACTGTTGGTGTTCTTTCCTTTCCACTTCGATGTCACCACTCAGGAACTCTGGCGTGAGGGCCAGCGTTTGTCGCTGCAAGCCAAGACCGCAGCCGTTCTGGCCTATCTGCTGCAACACCCGCAGCAACTCGTCTCCAAAGAGACCTTGCTGCAGGCCGTCTGGCCGGCGGTGCATGTTGGGGAAGAGGGGCTCAAAGTCCGTATCCGTAAGTTACGCAAAGCCTTGGGCGATGATCCTCATACTCCACGGTTTATCGAGACCGTGCATGGTAGTGGGTATCGGTGGATCGCCCCCTCACCACTACCTCACCAGGGGCTAGTAGTCAGTTATCAGTGTTCAGTACAGACAAAGCAGGACCAAAGAGTTCCCAACTGGCCACTGAGCACTCTTCTCGTCGGTCGGGAAGCCGAACTGGCGCAGCTCCAGCGTTGGCTGGAGCAGGCCCGCAACGGGGAACAACAGCTTGTGTTCGTGACCGGGGAGCCGGGGATCGGCAAGACCGCCTTGGTCAGTGCCTTTCTCGCAGACCTCAGCACGGCAGATGACCTGTTGCTCGCTCAGGGGCAGTGTGTGGAACACTATGGCGCAGGCGAAGCGTATCTGCCTGTCTTAGCAGCCCTCGACTCGTTGTGCCGTACCCCAGCAGGAGAACAGATCTTGCCCCTACTGCGTCAGCATGCACCCCTGTGGTTAGCCCAATTGCCCGCTCTGCTCAGTTCTGCTGAACGGGAAGCACTACAGCATCAACTCGCTGGCACCACCGCCCAGCGCATGCTGCGAGAGCTGGCCAATTGTCTCGCCGTCTTGACTGCACGAAAGCCCCTGGTGCTGGTCTTGGAAGACTTGCACTGGAGTGATCCATCTACGGTGACGCTGCTCGCCTATCTGGCTCGCTGGCAGGAACGGCTGCGGCTGTTGGTGCTCGGGACTTATCGGCCCGCAGAAGTGCTGACGCAGCCCCATCCCCTACACGCCCTCCAACAAGAACTCAATGGGCACAATTTGTGTCAGGAACTGCCACTGGCGTTGCTGAGCGAAGCGGCGGTGGAAGAGTATCTCCAGCAACGATTCCACCATACCGCCTGGCCGACACGTCTGGCTCGGGCGCTCTATCAGCGGACCGAGGGGAACCCGTTGTTTATGGTGGCCATGGTCGAGGAGTTGCTCGCCCAGGGCTTGCTCACCACCGAGGATGGCGCTGGCCTGCCTGAGCTGCCGTTCCGAGCGGCGACTTGGCGGTGTACCAGAACGACTGCGGCAGTTGCTCGCTGTCCAGATGGAACGACTACGGGCACGGGAGCAGCGGCTACTGGAAGCGAGCGGCCAGTGTGGCCGGACTGGAGTTTTCCGTCGCCGAAATGGCAGCAGCTCTCGCAGTGGATGACCTCATCGTGGAGGAGCGCTGTGAGAGTTTAGCGCGGCGGCAGCAATTCTTGCGGCCGGCGGGGGTGAGTGAGTGGCCAGATGGGACGGTGGCGGCACGGTATGGCTTCCTCCACGCGCTCTATCAGTCGCTGTGGCAGGAGCGGGTGACAGCGGGACGGTGGCGGCGGCAGCACTATCAGATCGGGAGCAGAAAAGAAGTGGGCTACGGCAACCACGCCAACGAGATCGCTGCCGAACTGGCCCTCCATTTTGAACAAGGCCGGGATTACAGCAAGGCCGTACGATACCTGCAACAAGCGGGCGAGAATGCGGTGACGAAGAATGCTTTTCATGAGGCGGTCGATCACCTCACCAAAGGGTTAGTGCTGCTCAAGCTCCTTCCTGATACGCCAGAGAACCACCAACGGGAACTGTTCCTGTTGACTACGTTAGGACCATCATTGACGGCAACGAAAGGACTTGCGTCTCAGGAAGCAGCCCAAGCGTATAGACGAGCGGAGGAATTGTGTCAGCAACTGGGGGACACTCCTCAACTCTTTCCGGTGTTGTGGGGCTTGGGGACCTTTTATATGGGACGGGGAGAAATGCCTGCCGCTGTGGCATTAAGCCAACGCCTCTTCAAGCTTGCTGAGAGAGTGCAAGAGACCGCGTTCCTCCTGCAAGCCCATCTTGCAAACGGGCTTTTCTTCTTCCACGTCGGCGGATTACTTCAATCCCGTGAACATCTGGAACGAGCGAGTACACTCTACAACCTGCAGCAGCATCGTGCTCTCGCATTGCACTTCGGTTATGACCCAGGAGTAGCAAGCCTCTCCTATCTAGTACTTACCCTTTGGTACCTGGGATACCCAGACCTCGCATTGCAGAAGAACGAACAGGCCCTGCAGCTGGCCAGAGAAGTATCACATGCACACAGCACGGCCTATGCTCTCACGGCTGCCACCTGGGGCTATGTTGGCCGTAGGGATTCGCGGGCAGCCCAAGCGCAAGCAGAAGAACTGATCAAATTCACTACAGAGCAAGATTTCCCGTATTGGTTGATACAAGGAAACATTCTGTGGGGGTGGGCGGCAGCCCAGCAGGGGCAAGAGGAAGGGATGCGACGGATGCAGCAGAATCTCTCGCGATGGCAGGTGATGGCAACAGAAACGGTAAAGCATGCATTCCTTGGTCTTATGGCTGACATCTGTTGGAAAAACATCTTCAGTTCATCGCTCATCATTCAGAATTTATCGTTCTGCGGAGGTGGAAGCCGAAGCGTGTTTCCACAAAGCTCTCGAAGTCGCCCGCCAGCAGCAAGGGAAGTCGCTGGAGTTGCGGGCGACAATGAGCCTGGCTCGGCTCTGGCAACAGCAGGGCAAGAGAGACGAAGCGCGGCAGATGCTGGCCGAGATTTACGGTTGGTTCACTGAAGGGTTTGGGACGAAGGATCTCCAAGAGGCCAGGGCGTTGCTGGACGAACTCTCGTGAGGCAAGGCACGGGATTTGTTCCCTGGGACACATGTTTCGCTCCTACTTTGCAACCTGTAGAGCAATATGGTAGAGCACACGAGCAAACGCTTGTTCAGGGGGGAAGCAATGAAGTTCTGGATGTTCCATCTCATGCCGTGGCCGTATTTGCCGACCGATTTCGCAGACAAATACGATACCGCCTGGGTTACGTGTCCAAACAGTCTCTTTGATCCTGAACGCGGACCAGAAGTGTATCATCGCTATATCAATCAGCTCGCCTACGCCGATGAGTTGGGCTTTGATGGTGTCGTCATTAACGAACATCATCAGAATGCGTACGGCATTATGCCCTCGCCGAACCTGATTGCGGCTGCCCTCTCGCAACGCATCCAGAAAGCCAGAGTGATGGTCCTGGGCAACGGCCTACCGCTGTACGAGGTCCCACTAAAAATCGCCGAAGAGTTCGCTATGCTCGATAATATGTTTCGTGGCCAGTTCGACGCAGGCTTTGTCGTCGGTGGCGGCCCCGAATATTACTCGTACAACATTAATCCTACCTTTGCTCGCGAACGTTTTCGTGAGGCGACGGATCTGATCGTCAAGGCCTGGACCGACCCTGGCCCGTTTTCTTGGGATGGAAGACATTTTCAGTTCCAATATGTCAACGTCTGGCCACGTCCGGTACAAAAACCCCACCCGCCGGTATGGATTCCAGGCGTGGGCAGCGTTGAAACAATGGAGTTAGTTGCTGAGCGAGGCTTTATCTATGCAGCGCTCACCTATGCGCATGTCGAGTCATTTCGTCAAAATGCCGCCTTTTTCCAGCAGACCGTCGCTCGCGTGGGCAAGTCTCCTTACCACCCGGAGATGCTGGGGTGGCTGGTGCCAATGTACGTCGCAGAGACGGATAAACAGGCCCGCGCAGAAGCCGAAGAACACGTGTGGTATTTCATCGATAAACTGATCAAGGGCTTTGCCGGGAAAGGGCGCACGTGGATGCCACCGGGTTACACCTCATTGAAGTCTCTCCAACGTTTGCAGGAAATCAACTCTCTGGGAGGGACGACTGCACCGACCAACTGGCAGTTAGGTCATGCGCGCAATTGGGACGATGTCGAGGCTGGCGGCTCAGTCCTGATTGGCAGTCCACAAACGGTGCGCGAGAAATTACTGCAATACGTGCTGGAGTTCAAAGTTGGCCACATTCTCGCTTTGCCCCAGTTCGGCAGTCTGCCGGATCATCTGACTCGTAAGAATATGGCCTTATTGGCGAACGAGGTCTTCCCCTACGTACGGAAGCACGCCGAAGCAGAGTTTCACACCTCGGCAACCACTCAAATGCCGCAAACAGAGACACACGCCTAGCCAACACGATTCTCCCTTAGGAATGACTTGCATGGCACTACAGACTGAGACCCTCACTATTCGCGGCAAAAAAATCCAACTGCTCCGCGGCGGTCATGGCGAGCCGCTGCTCTACCTACATGGACTCGCGGCGGATATCCACAGTTTGCCTGCATATGCCGGGTTCACTGCTTTCCACGATACCCTGGCAGCATCTTTTTCATTCTGCGCTCCTGCCCTTCCCGGCTATGCCGACAGCGAAGGATTTGATGACCTCGAGACGATAGAAGATGCCGTGTTCTTCTGTCTTGATGTCATCGACACGCTCAAATTAGACACAATCTATCTCGTTGGCACTTCGCTCGGTGGCTGGGTTGCAACGGAGTTCGCCACCCGCTATGCCCATCGACTGCGCAAACTTGTCCTGATTAGCCCGCTGGGTATCTCAACTCCCCAGGCTCGCATCGGCAACTTTTTCTACACGGTCACCCCCAAAGCCGAGGGCGGACAGCACGAAGTGCGCGAGTTGTTGTTTCAGGATCCTGCCTCAGAGTTGGCCATGGGTGCGATTCCTGACCAGATGCCGCCTGATGCGTATATGCTTTTTTACCAAGCCCAAGTAGTTGCCGCACGTCTCGGTTGGAAGCCGCCATATCTGTACAATCCGCGACTCAAAGATCGCTTGTTTCGCGTGCACACACCAACGTTGATCGTGTGGGGAAGTCAAGACCGTCTTGCGCCACCGGCTCTCGCCGAGGTTTTCCAGCATGGTCTCCCCAGGTCTGAAGTCGCTTGGGTTCCTGGAGCGGCTCACGCGCTGATCCTCGAACAACCACAGCGCGTCGCCGACATCGTTACACAGTTTCTCAATCGCTAGTTGATTCAGCCGCCCCCTGCACCATTTGACAAACAACGCCAGAAAGGAGTAAGGGCAACACAGGATCACCGTTCTCAAACCAAAAGCATGGCCAGGCATCGTGATGCAGTGTAAAAAATGTGGGACGGCCAACCGACATCGAGCAAAATTCTGTGAGGAGTGTGGAGCATCACTCGCCTTGGCGTGCCCGGCATGTGGCACAACGGTTTCAATCGGCAAGAATTTCTGCGGCGAATGTGGCGCGTCTCTTACGTGGCAGTCGTCAGATGCTCGTTCTCAGTTGTCAGTCGCTGACTCCCAGCCCTTCACCCCCAACCCCCAATCTCCAATTCGCTACACCCCTCCTCACCTCGCCCATCGGATCCTCTCCGGTAAGACCGCTATGGAAGGCGAACGCAAGATCGTCACCGCCCTATTCGCCGATATCAAAGGGTCAATGGAAATTATGGAAACTCTTGACCCCGAAGAAGCGAAGGAACTGCTTGACCCTTGCCTCCAGATGATGATTGAGGCGGTACATCGGGCAGAAGGAACGGTCAACCGCCTTCTTGGCGACGGTCTCATGGCGCTCTTCGGTGCACCGCTGGCTCTGGAAGATCATCCGCAACGTGCGCTATATGCAGCCTTACGGATGCATGAGGCGGTGAAACGCTATGCAGCCGAACTGTCCCAGCACCACGACATCTTCTTGCAAATCCGCGTTGGTATTAATACCGGTGAGGTCGTCGTGCGAACAATCAGTAATGATCTGTATATGGATTACTCTGCTGTCGGCCATGTCGTCGGTCTCGCGGCACGTATGGAAAACCTCGCCACCCCTGGTTCTACCCTCGTCACGACTCATACCCACCGGCTTGCCCAGGATGATTTTCATTTCGCCGCACGCGGCTCAGTCAAAGTGAAAGGCGTAAAAGAGCCTGTCGAGGTGTATGAGCTGCTCGGTTCGCATGCATCACGCTCGCGCCTCGCCGCACGGGCACTCCGTGGTCTGACACCTTTTGTCGGTCGTTCTTGGGAATTTTCTGAACTGTGCGAGCTTGTCCACTCTGCTTGCCAGGGGCAAGGCCAGGTTGTCGCCTTGGCCGGTGAGGCGGGCGTGGGAAAGTCTCGTCTTCTCGAAGAGCTCAAACCAATGCTCCGGGAGAGAGGCTTCCTCTTGATTGAGGGAGCGGGCTTTGCATATGGCAAGACCCGCGCGTATCTGCCACTCATCGAAATGCTCAAACACTACTGCGAGATCAATGACCAGGACCCCCCAACGATCTACCAAGAGAAGCTGTACCAGCGACTCGTGACCATAGATCACACGTTCTCTGACTATGTGTCAGTTTTTCTCGAACTCTTGGGGGTAGAAAGTCATGATCCCCGGATCGTCAGTCTCTCGGGCGAAGCCAAGTTACAGAAAGTCCTTGATGGCATTAAGCGTCTCATTGCCTTACAGAGCTATCATCAACCTGTTGCACTCATCATTGAAGATTTACATTGGCTTGATTCCCGCAGTTTGATGTTCCTCCACGCGCTGATTACTGGCATCGCCGCTTTGCCGGTTGTCTTCCTGCTCAGCTATCGGCCTGAACAAGCATATCCGTGGGAAACTCTCTCGTTTTCGCACCGCCTGCAGATCGCCCCACTCCCACGAGAAGCGAGCACCTCTTTGTTTACTTCTCTTGTCGGGAACGATTCCCGGGTCGTTGCCCTTGCGTCACTCATCTGGGAGCAGAGCAGTGGCAATCCGTTCTTCCTTGAAGAAATTGTGCAGAGTTTGATCGAAACCGGCACCCTTGTAGGACAGCCAAAGTCCTACATCTTGGCTCATCCAGTGGCCAACTGGGCTTTGCCGGCTACGGTCCATGGCGTCTTGGCGAGCCGTCTTGACCGGCTTTCCCCTCCAGTCAAGGCACTGCTCCAGACAGCAGCAGTCATTGGCCGAGAATTCTCACGTTCTCTGCTGGCGCGAGTCACTCTCCTGTCTGAGGTGGACCTGGATCATGCGCTGTCTACGCTTCAGTCCCGTGAATTTCTTCACGAAACCGCAGTCTCTCCTGACATCGTGTATACGTTCAAGCATGCCCTCACCCAGGAGGTCGCGTATCACTCACTGCTGCGTGAGCACCGCGCCAAGTTGCATGCCACAGTTGGTGCTGCGGTGGAAGCGTTATATGAAGACAAACTGGCAGAATATGTGACCTTGCTTGCGCATCATTATAGTCTGAGTACAAACACCAAGAAGGCGCTGCACTATCTTCAACTCGCGGCCAAACGTGCTTTTGATGTCTACGCGGACAGCGATGCGCTACATTTCTGGGCAGAGTACCTGCGCATCCTTGCTACACTGCCCGCGAACAGTGAACGTGACCGCCAAGAAATACGGACTCACTTGCACCTTATCAATGTCCTTTCACGTCAGAACAGCGACGATGGTGCGCTGCGTGCCCAGTTCGATGCCGCGGAAGCAGCGTGCTACAGACTGAACGATCACCGTCTCCTTGCTGAACTACACGCCACCCTTGCCGTGGCGTATGTGTTGTGGGGCCAACCGCAACCAGGACTGCCACACGCACGCAGGGCAAAGCAGCTCGCCGATTCTCTGGCTGATCTCCATATGCAGATTGTTACCTTCGGCCCATTAGCTCACCTCTTGTGGATCGCCGGACAGTTTTCCGCAGGCTTACAAGTCGCCGAGGAGGGACTCTCCCTCTTACGACAGCACCGCCTGTTGGATGAGCAGATGGATTTCATTGCCTATCCTTACGTGCAATGTCTGGCGATCGCCGGTGCCTGCAAGGGCTTCCTCGGAGATTTTGACCAGGGGCTCAGCATGTTACAAGAGGCTGCCTTGAGCGCGAAACGACACGGCAACCGCATTCCCCAAGCATTATCTTATTGGGGAATCGCCTTGCTGTATTCCTTACGTGGGGACGCGTCAGTCGCATTGCCTGAAGCAGAGAAGGCTCTCGCTCTCATGCAGGAAGTCTCTTCCACCACAGGTATTCTCCTGACAGGAAGCGTACAAGAATACTTAGCTATGGTAGTCGATTCTCCAGTTCCCTCCCCTCTATCGTCTCCCTCCTGGTTACTGCAAACGTGGCAGGCACAGCATGCTTTCTGTGAACTGGCCGGAACCTGGCTCGCCGAAGTAGAGATGCGTGCTGGCCGACCGGCAGAGGCCTTACGATTCGCCAAAGAAGCCCTCGCTCGGGCCGAAGCAAGCGAAAGCCTGTGGTTTCGTTGTGTCGCACGCGCTACTCTCGGCAGCATGCTTAGTCAGGCAGGACAGAAAGAATATGCCGCCGCCGAAGCCCATCTACTACAGGCCCTGTCTGATGCAGAGACAATGCACAGCCAGCCGCTCCGTGGCCAATTCCTGTTAGCACTAGGAGAGCTGTTGTGGAAAAGATACCGAGATCTCAGCAGTCAGCATGCAGAGAAACAAGTGAACGACCGAGAAAGTGGAAGAGTGCAAGGAACTGTCATGGTGAACGAGAAACAACGCGCCAGGGAGTATCTGACCCGTGCAGCTGAGTTATGTGACTCCCTCAACATGACCACGGCCTCCCAGCGGGCTCGTCTCCTTCTCGTTCAGGTCGAAGCCTCCTAGTCACACGCAGGATACTCACTATGAAATGTATTGCCCTTTTCCTAGAGGTTTTCGGGAAATTAAAGATATTCCCATTCTTGCCGTTCCTTATTATTGGACACGGACAGGGAAGGCGGCACTGCCTCCACTACCACACCACCCCCACTGTCGCTTTCTCTGTCCTGCCACCCCTCTTCTCCCCTGCCCTTCCTTCGCCCTCGCTCTATGGTAGAAAATGACTGTACAATTCCACTAAGGAGGGGCACATGAGCGCTAAAAGCATCACCCTTACCCGTCACTTATTGATGCAGCAGCAAACCTATCCCGGCGCCACCGGTGAGTTCTCGGTCCTCTTGTCCCAGATTGCTCTGGCGGCCAAAATGATTTCCCATGAACTGAGTCGCGCGGGATTAATGGATACCTTGGGTGCCACTGGGGACATCAACATACAGGGCGAGGTAACACAAAAGCTCGACGTCATCACCAATAATGCCTTTCTTGAAGCCTTTGAGTACGGCCAGCTGGTCACAGAGTTGGTGTCGGAAGAAATGGAACAACCAGCACGGATTCAGGGCAATGCCGAAAGGGGTAAGTACGTTATCTTTGTCGATCCGCTAGATGGTTCCTCTAATATCGACGTAGACGTTACCATAGGGTCTATTTTCTCAGTCCACCGGCGACCAGTAGGAAGTGGGGACAATCTGATTCGCGCCCTTCATCTGTTAGGCAGACAGCAGGTCGCAGCTGGGTACGCCTTATACGGCCCGAGCACCACGCTTGTCTATACGACTGGCAACGGCGTTCATGGTTTCACCCTCGATCCAGAGATCCGTGAATTTCTCCTTTCGCACGAGAATATCCGTCTCCCTAAACGGGGATCAACCTACAGCCTCAATGAAGGACGCCGTCTGGAATGGATCCCTGCGACCCGCGGCTTCATCGACTATTTGCAACAGCAAGACAAATCCTCCGGGAGACCGTATTCGGCCCGATATGTTGGCTCTCTCGTTGCAGACTTTCACCGCACCTTGCTAAAAGGGGGGATCTTTCTCTATCCTGCAGATACGAAAAATAAGAACGGCAAATTGCGTCTCATGTACGAAGCCTCACCTCTCGCTATGGTTGCCGAGGTCGCAGGGGGCCGGGCGAGCGATGGGACTCAACAGATTCTTGATATTATTCCGACGAGCCTTCACCAGCGCATCCCTTTACTCATCGGTAGCGCAGAGGACGTGTCTCTGGCAGAATCATTTTATAAATAGCACTCTATCACCAAGGAGGTTGTACCTATGACTGAACGCGTACGTGAAATTTTGAGTTGGTACGAAAGTGACAACCCTGGCACTCGGACCAATATTGCCCGGTTGCTTAATCATGGTCGCCTCGGTGGTACTGGCAAAATGGTGATCCTGCCAGTGGACCAAGGCTTCGAGCATGGTCCCGCTCGCAGTTTTGCTCCAAACCCAGCTGGCTACGACCCAGACTACCATTTTCAATTGGCAATCGAAGCGGGCTGTAATGCCTATGCTGCCCCTTTGGGTTTCATCGAGGCTGGCGTCTCAAAGTTTCTCGGTGAGATTCCCTTGATTCTGAAGCTTAACAATCACGAAGTCTTATACGACGAAAAGGATCCCCTCTCCGCAGTAACGAGCAGTGTCGATGATGCGCTCCGGCTCGGTTGCGCGGCGATTGGCTTTACTATTTATCCGGGCTCGATGCAGGCTCGGGTGATGTACGAAGAGCTGCGCGAGCTTACTAAAGAGGCTAAGTCTAAAGGCTTGGCAGTGGTCGTCTGGTCATACCCACGCGGGTCCGGGCTGAGCAAAGAAGGGGAGACCGCGATTGACGTCGTCACTTACGCTGCGCAGATTGCCGCACAGCTTGGTGCCCATATCATTAAAGTGAAACTCCCAACTGCGCATGTCGAACTGGGCGAAGCACAAAAAGTATATCAACGCTATCATATTCCCGTTGAGACTCTAGCCGATCGTGTACGCCATGTGGTCCAGAGCGCATTTGACGGGAAACGGATCGTGATTTTCTCGGGTGGAGCCCGCAGTGAAGACGACGCGTTCTTTGCCGAGGCGCGAGCGATTCGTGATGGAGGCGGTTTCGGTTCCATCATCGGGCGGAACTCATTTCAGCGGCAGAAGAATGAGGGATTAGCTTTCCTGCGTACTGTGATGCAGATCTACGCCGGGGAGATTCAGTAACTAGGCTATAGGCTATAGGCCACAGGCTAAAGGGAGAGAGCCTTGTAACAACAATGGGCGTAAAAAAGCTTCCGAGAAGAACGGATAAGTATAGTCCAAAGAGATGCCCTCCCTACAGCCTACAGCCTGCTGCCTTTAGCTTACCGTGTATCCGCATAAAACGCTTTTAACCGCTGCGGCGGCACACCGAAGAAGTGGCAGAGCCGTAGCGTCCACATCAACACAATTGTTTTTGCCACCCCATCCCGCTGCCAGCGACGGGCCGAAGTCGTGACCCGTGCTCGCAGACAGGCGATCTGTCCTACCCGCTTGAGGTTGCGGCTGAGTTCGAGATCCTCCATTAAATCCACCTCGGGGTAGCCACCCACTGCAAGGAAGGTCTCACGTCGGACAAAAATCGCCTGATCCCCAGTCGAGATGCGCGTGAGCCGTGAGCGGAGATTCATCATGGTCTCGACCATCCGGAAAGACCAACCAAGCGCATCGAGACGCACGTCAAAGCGGCCTCCCACGATTCCTGAATCGCCCAGCGCTTGAGTGACAAGGGCAGAAAATCCCTGCGGAAGAGCCGTATCGGCATGAAGAAAGAGGAGTATTTCGCCGGTCGCGGCGTGCACCCCCGCATTCATCTGCCGTGCCCGTCCGCGTGCCGCAGGAAGGACAATATCAGCAAGTAAGCGAGCCAACTCGGGTGTACCATCGGTGCTGCCACCGTCTACCACAACGACTTCACACTCGCCGGCTTGCCGCACCCGGACTAGAGTTCGGATGATGTCTTCGGCTTCATTTAGTGTCGGGATCACCACTGAGACGCGCATCTTTTTCAATCCGCAATCCGCAATCTACAATCCGCAATCGTTTTCATCCGCCTGCCCGCAAAAACCTGAGAGTCAGACGGTGCAGAAAGGTTTCTTCGTCCTGGCGGCTCACCTCGTTAAAGGTCATCACCAAGAGGGTGCGCTGAAAAACCACCGGCAGATTAAACGGGCTTTGGTGAGAGGGCAGCGGTTGTACCTTCAGCCTAAACGTCCCTTGTGCAAGCATCACCTGGAAATGCGCCTCAGCAGCGGTCTCGGTTCGAGTGTGGGCGTATGTCCCCTCGCTGAGCAACTTTTCCAGTCCCGCGATAACCTCATCGTACGCAAAGCCCAGGTTCCATTCGATAGTTTTCTCATCCACCAGTCTCTCCTAGAAATGCCTCCAGTCCGCGCTGGGATGCGTGCTCGTAGATCGGCGCAAGCGTGTCCAGGAATCGTTCTGTCCCGCGCCAGAACGGGAAATTCCCCAAACGCTTGGGCAATGCCGCCGCAACTGGCGGGACCCGCACAGCAGCGAACAAGTCGTCCGGCAGGGTTCCGCCGTTCCAAAAACTTGCACTTTCTGCCGGCAGGGGTTCAGGTAGCATCACAGCAGGAGCGGATGTTTTTCCCTTCGGACCTCGCTTTGTCGGCGCATGCTTTCCCTGCCGCGGTGTGTCCGAGCTATCTAACTGCCCGACCAACTCCTCCCGGCTCATGCCGCGCAGCTTGAAGAGCAGGAAAGGATCGCGGTCAAATTCTTCCCCCAGCAGATAGTAGACTGCCGCAACATGTTTACAGGGATTGGACCAGTCTGGACATGAGCACTCAGTCGTCAGATTTTTGAGTTTCTCAGGAAAAAGCGAGAGACCGACGTTCTTGAACACCTGTTCGATATCCTGCGGCATCTCACCTGCTAGCAGCTTGGCTGCGAAGAGGGCCTGAACGGACAGCTCGGTGGTTACTTTCTTCCAGTCGCTCGCCGCCAGGGCTTTCACCGTGATGGTCACGGCATAGGGAGTCGGGCGCGAGCCCTGGACCTTGGCCTTGACGGCGTTCTTGCTAATGTCGATGGACAACACTTGTCCCTTGCGGGCATAGGATCGTCCCCGTCCCAATCGCGCGCCGATGTCGAAGCTCTCCAACACAGCGATCCAACGTTTGGCCCACCAGCTCTCCCCGAACGTACCCCGTTTGGACTGGGCCTTGATCCCTCCTTTCGCAGCACGTGGTCGGGAGCGCGGGAAGTATTCGTAATAGTAACCCCAACGGCTCATGTCACTCTCCTATTGCCTCCTGGCGTAATGCGAACAATTCTTTGAGTTCGGTATTCGAGAGTTCTGTCAACCAGCCCTCGCCGCTTCCCACCACCTTCTCGGCAACTTCCAGTTTGCGAGTAATCATCTCATCAATCTTCTCTTCCAAGGTTCCCACGCACAGGAATTTGTGCACCTGCACATTCTTCGTCTGACCGATGCGAAACGCGCGGTCGGTTGCCTGGTTCTCCACCGCCGGGTTCCACCAGCGGTCGAAGTGAAAGACATGGTTGGCAGCCGTCAGGTTGAGGCCCGTTCCCCCAGCCTTCAACGAGAGCACGAAGACACGGGAGCCGTCGCTCTCGGTCTGAAAGCGTTCGACCATACGGTCTCGCTGTTTCTTCGGCACTGCACCGTGCAAAAACAGCACCTCGCGGCCAAAGATCTCCTGTAAATGCCGTTTGATGAGCCCGCCCATCTCGGCGAACTGTGAGAAGATCAGCGCCCGGTCGCCAGTGGACAAGGCCTCCTCCAGCATCTCGGTCAGGCGCGCGAGCTTTCCTGACCGTCCAGGGATGGCAGAGTTATCGCCCAAAAACTGCGCTGGATGATTGCACACCTGTTTGAGCTTCGAGAGCGTGCCCAGGATCAGGCCCTTGCGTTGAATGCCTTCGGCGGACTCCAAGACATTATTGGCCTCCTCCACCACAGCGGCGTAGAGTGACGCCTGTTCCTTGGTGAGCGTACAGAAGACTTTCATCTCCATCTTCTCTGGCAGGTCAGCAATAATGGTCTTGTCGGTCTTGAGGCGACGCAGGATGAACGGTCCGGTAAGCCGTTTCAGCCGCTCGGTCGCCTCGGGATCGCGGTTAGCCTGGATCGGGATGAAAAACTTCCGTTTGAACTCAGCCTGGGTGCCAAGGAAACCAGGGTTAAGGAATTCCATGATCGACCAAAGATCACCGACATTGTTCTCCACTGGTGTCCCGGTGAGTGCGAGGTGGTAATCCGCCGGCAGTGTCCGTGCGGCCTGGGCCTGCTTGGTCTCAGGATTCTTGATGTTCTGGGCTTCGTCGAGGATCACACCGGCCCAGGCGACCTCTTTCAGGATCTCAAGGTCGCGGTGCAACAGGGCAAAACTGGAGAGCACGATCGCATGCCGAGCGGCTTCTTTCTTGAACGCCGCTCCCTTTGTCCGTGTCACGCCATGGTGGACTATGACCGGTAGATCGGGCGTGAAGCGTGCCGCTTCCTTCTGCCAGTTGCCCACGACCGAGGTCGGACAGATCAGCAGGACCGGCCGCTTGCCGTTCGTCTGCCAATCGTGCTCGATGAGGGCCAGCGTTTGGGGCGTCTTTCCCAATCCCATATCATCCGCCAGGCACGCTCCCAGGCCCCATCTGCGCAGAAAGTTTAACCACGAATAGCCGCGCACCTGGTACGGGCGCAGCGTGCCCTGGAACGTGTCCGGCTGCGGGTTTTCCTCGAAAGCAATCCGTCCGTCCAGTTGGGCTAGCAGGTCACCAACCCACCCTATCGCCGTCACCCCCGCGAATGTGATGCCACCGGGCGCATTGCCGGCACCCAGGGCCATCCGCACAACTTCACGCACCGGGGCTTCTCCGGCTGCTTTTTTCTTCCAAAACTCCAGGGCAGCTTTAATCTCTTCAGCGTTGAGTTGTACCCACTGGCCCCGCACCTTGACCAGCGGCGCTTTGAGCTTGGCGAGGGTCTGCAGTTCTTGCAGAGACAGCGTCTGGTCGCCCAAGGCAACTTCCCAGTTGAAACGCACGATTTGCTCGAGCGACAAGCCACTGCCGCCCTGCATTTTGGGGCTCTTCACGTTCGCCCGAGCAGTGAGTCGCAGTTTTGTGCCTTTGCGGGTCCACCAGGCGGGCAGAAGAACGCCGAAGCCGGCCTGCTCCAGCAACCAGGCTTTTTCGCTGAGAAACTCGTGGGCGCCGGTCGTATCCAGCATGTAGCCGCCGGGCGTGGCCGTCTTTAAGCTCTTCTCGATATGGGGACAAATGCCGGCGGCCTGCCCAAGCGACGAGAGGAGATATTCTCGCGGGCTGAATCCACCACGCGTCAGGATCGATGCGGTACGCCCCCTGGGAGTCCAGGCATCCTCAGCAGCGATAAGCAGGCTCGGATCATCTGCCGCCTGCAGCAGATACGAGACGCGCCAGGCATCCTTCTCTACTCGCCTCGACCGTCCATTGCCCTTGGTGTCAGCATTGTCCGGTTCCTCCAGGCGAAAACACAGTCGGAACGGCGTGGCCGTCGCGACACTGATGGGGCGCTGCCATTCGCGCACCTGCTGAGCAAGTTGCACCAGGGCGGTCGCGTCGCCTTTCATCTCTCCATCTGCAGTCCGTAACGCATACAGCCAGCGTTCATGGACACTGTCGAAGGCTCGTGTAGCTGTAGTCGCTTTCCGTCGCTGTGACCGAGCAGCCGAAACCCCACCTACTCCTGCTCCGGGTTCCAGAGAAAGCCGGACAAGATAATCGACCATCCTGTCAATGAAAGCGGTCAACACCGTCAAGGCTGGGGTATCGGGCGAGGTAGCAGCATCGCTGGTCAGCGCCCGGCAGATGGGGGGCATGGCTTTGGCAAGATGCGCCAACCGCTCAGTATCGCTCCCAAGAAAGACTGGCTGCCAGCGCGCGCGATAGGGCGATTCCCCTTCCTCGCTGAGGCTGGGCAAAAACTGCTGGCGTGCGACCAGCGCGCCGGCGAAGCGCAGTGCTGTGCTCCAGAACGCCAGGTCCTTGCCCACGATCACACCAGATGCCAGGGTCTCGTGGTTAATACACGCACAGAGGAGCGTTGCCGCCTCAGGTGCGGTCAGACGTAGCGCTGCCACGGTCCAGGGGGCGATGGTCGCCGCTGCCGGCGACTCAGGCGGCTCGGCAACAAGCGGGCTCGACGCCACCGGTTGTCCGTTCACGGTGGGCAGCCAGACGATGAAAGTCTCCTGAGCACCTGCACCGACTGTTATATTCCCTGCCGCTTGCTTGAGCGTTGCTGACAGAGCTGCAGCATTAGCTCCATAGAGCAACAGTGCGGGACGGTTTTCCCGCGATTTCTGTCCACGTCGAGAGGACGAACCTGTCGCTAAAGCATCTGGGGTTTCGCCCCAGAACACGAATTGGCCATTCACATACGCAGCATGTAAAACAATCATACGCGGTCTCTCGGCTGTGCAAAGTTGCAGAACTTCATGCTCTCGGGATTATCAAACCCACACCCTGAACAGTGCATCTTTTCCGAAACCTTCTAGGGCATTGCTCTATCACGAGTGCGCGAAGAAGCAAAGGAACACTGAGGCTATCTCGCATAACGGAACACTGTCCACAGAATCTTGTACCCGGCCAGGACTGTGCCTCTGAGCGTGCCGCTCACTTTGGACTTGCCGCCGGCACGTTTGCGATAGTGTACCGGCACTTCTGTAATACGCAGCCCGTGACGCACGGCCTTAATCTGCATCTCCACTGTCCACCCATAGGTGCAATCTTTCATGCCAAGATCTAGGAGAGAGGAAAAACGGATTGCCCGAAACGGTCCAAGATCACTATACGAGAAACCATAAAGTAATCGAATGAGTGAGGTTGCCAGAGCGTTGCCAAACCGTGCTTGCGGAAGAAGTGCCCCGCGCTCTCGCGTTCCTTTTGTACGTGAGCCGATGACCAGGTCGTACTCTTTTTCTACGATTGGTTGAACTACAGCAGGGAGTTCTTCAGGATAGTCGCTGTAATCACCATCCAGAAAAACGACAATATCCGGCTTCTTCGTTCTCAGATAGGCAACCCCGGCAAGACATGCCCAGCCGTACCCACGGTGCGGTTCGTTCAGCACAGTGGCTCCACCAGCACAAGCAATTGTAGCCGTGCGATCTGAAGAGCCATTGTCTACCACGACCACCTCCTCCACCACATCCTTAGGAAGATCAGCAAGCACGCGAGGGAGTGTCGCCTCTTCGTTCAGGGCAGGAATGAGAACAGTGATGCGAGGACGAGAGTTGGGCACGATCAGTCCTGACTTCAGATATTTTCCCTGTCCTTCATCGCGGGTCCCTTCTCCCCCAGTGGAACAGGCTTCCAGCCTGCATGCAGCCAGGATGGCTGCACCACAGAAGAGGGACAGGGTGAAGGAGAGCATGGCACGGGAGGAGTGCCGCATATCCCCACAACCATAAGCTCAGGCCTCAGGGCAACAGCCGGAACGAGACAATCACCAGAGTGCCATCGGCGGGCAAGATATCTGTGTTTGCAGCAAAGCGCGAGGGAGTAGTCACATAATCGTGGATGCTCAGCGCGCTATTGCTCACCTTACCGCTCGGGCAGCTATACAGACAGACGAGACAGCCCGGTCGCGGAGCCAACGGAATACGGTTAAACCAGCGATCCCGGTTGCCGCCGAAACGCCAATCTAGTCTAGAGTCTAGAGTCTGGGGTCTAGGGGCTGGCATGTCTTCGAAGGGATGTTGGAACGCTTGAACAGCAGGAATACCAATCGGGTTGGTTTCCCATGAGAGATGGATATCAAGCGAACTCCCGGTGACCGTTTCGCGCGATACGAGGCTGTGCTCATCATGACGTTCAGTCCAGGCTGCCATGGTGAGATTATTTCCAGGCTGGCCACCAAGCTGGATCAAGGCATCATGAAAAGCGAGATCGTCAGCCGGTGTCTCGATCAAGGCAAACGGAGACGTTCCTCCTTGCCACACGAGGAGATGATAGTGCGCCTCTTCTCCCTGCGCAGTATTAAAACGTTCAGGATAAATAGTCCCAGCAACGCGAACCTCCTTTGCCTCAGCTATAACAATGAGAGGAGTCGCAAGGGTTGGTTGTTTTCTTTCCTGACCAGAAACCGTTGTGTACCAACACAACAGTGCAGCAGACAACACGATAAGCCAGAATTTCATCACACTCCTAAAGTGATTGACTGCGCAATCCTTACAGATTCAGTTTTTCGCTTGCGGAAGAATGCACTCCCCAACTGACCGCTGACCGCTGATAGCTGAGGGCTTTTCGCCTTCCCACGGTCCTGGACGACGCCACAAATATGGTAGATCCTGAATAGTCCCCGGTGTTTGTACCTCCGTCAAGGCTCGGAGTGCCTCAAGGAGTATCCAGCGCTGCTGAG
>CAZCWX010000592.1:0-4716 GCA_964502465.1 uncultured Enterobacteriaceae bacterium
TCGACATAGAACCCGCGATCGAAACAAATCGGGTCGATCTCATGGGCATGAAGGCATTGACGTAAGGTGATGACGTGTTCTTTTGTTCGTGGGAGAGTAGCCAGGTCTTGCTCGTTCACCATCACCAGTGAATCTTCGTATTCGTATCCCCGCACGACATCGTCGCTAGCCACTGCAGTCCCACAGCGAGGGCACTGGCGGACATACTCTAGCGGTGTGCGGCACTGGGCATGGAGATAGTGATATCGTGGCTCGTGGGGAGTGACTGTAGCATACAGCTTGACAGGGATCGTCAGGAAATCGCAACTCAGTATGCCTTGCCAGTAGGCTTTCATAAAAATTCCCTCCGTTGGCTCAATAATGGAGCGTAATACACCCTATGCTGAACCCTGCTCACTTGATGAAGAAGCAATGGACGTGCCGGAGTGTGAGGCGAAAAACCCCTGCTAAAAAGGAGGTGGCCACAGCGAGCGGGTCAGGATTCTTCTCAAAAGTGAAGAAACAACTCCCTCGGTTTTCTCAGTTTTGTGATTCTGCGGTATATTGCCCAAGGCGCACTGCCTGCTTACCGGAAGTTTTCCATAGCGTGCCTCTTCTCTGCACCTGCTATTGTTTTCTTATTTCTGCGAAAACCTGGCCAGCCTTTTCATACAGACAAGAACGCCCATGGTTTTCCTCTTGTTTCGCAGACTCTCCAGCATGGCATGCTGTATGCTTTTGCTCAGAAGCAAGGAGGATGCCTCTATGTTGGTACGTTTCTGCATGACCCCTCACCCGGTGACCGTCATACCCCACGATACTCTGGTAACAGCTCAGGAGAAGATGACAGCGGGCCGGTTCCGTCGTCTCCCATCTTCTCTCGTTTCGCTTTCCCCTAACAAATCGGGGCGGTTCTGAGGAATAGGAAATACCGCGCAGAAATAGACAAAGAGAGGCGTATGGAGTTGCTACGAGCACTGATACGGTGTGTCCTCGCCGTGATCTACCGGGTCAAGGTACACGGTCTGGAACACTATGACCAAGCTGGTGATCGTGTACTCATCATCGCCAATCACACCTCCTATTTGGACGCGTTGCTCCTGGCGGTATTTCTCCCGGAGCGTGTGACCTTCATGGTCAATACCCAAATCGCTAAAGTCTGGTGGGTCCGCATGGGGCTTGCTTTTGCGGAATTTTTTCTCATTGATCCGAGTAACCCGATGGCCGTGAAGTCGCTGATCAAGCAGCTCTCGCACAACCGCAAAGCCGTGGTCTTTCCCGAAGGGCGCATTACCCAGACCGGCTCCTTGATGAAAATCTATCAAGGTCCGGGATTAGTCGCCGACAAGTGCCATGCCATGATTCTGCCAATCCGCATCGATGGCGCGCAGTACACGCCGTTTTCTTTCCTGCGTGGACGGTTGCGGCTCCGCTGGTTTCCTCCTATTTCCTTGACCGTGCTGCCACCTCGCACCATTGCACTTCCTGAACACTTGCGTGGCCGTGCCCGTCGCGAACAGGCGGCACGAGTCCTGACAGACCTCATGACCGAGATGATGTTCGTGACTGCTGACTATCGTCGGACCGTCTCCCAGGCGTTACTCGACGCACGGCACATCCATGGCGGTCGTCGAGTGATTGTGGAGGATGTGGACGGGAACCTCTTCACCTATAACCAATTGATCCGCCGCGTCTTTGTGCTGGGAAAGGTACTCGCGTCACAGACACAGCACAGAGAATATGTGGGCGTGTTACTCCCCAACATGGTCAGCACCCTGATAACATTTTTGGCGCTGCATCTGTATGGTCGTGTCCCGGCCATGCTGAACGTTACTGTGGGTGCACAGGGCATACGCCATGCCTGTGAAACTGGCGGGATGCACGCGGTCTACACCTCCCACCGCTTTGTTGAGACAGCAAGATTGCACGACATTGTCGCGCGTCTCGGCAGTCAGGTGCGCGTCGTTTATCTTGAAGATTTGCACGACAGGGTGACTTCCGTAGACAAGCTCATGGGACTGGTTGCCGCCTGTTTCGCCCGCTTCTGCTATCGGCACCTCTCCCAGGACGCGCAGCCCGGCGATCCAGCCGTGGTGCTGTTTACCTCAGGCTCTGAAGGACCGCCAAAAGGAGTGGTCCTGTCACATGCGAACATCCTGGCCAACAGCGCACAAGTCACCGCGCGCCTCGACTTCACCGCTCAAGATGTGGTGCTCAATGCGTTGCCGATGTTTCACTCCTTTGGGTTGACCGCCGGGACGCTTTTGCCCCTACTTCACGGGGTCAAAGCCTTCCTTTACCCCTCCCCACTTCACCGCCGCACTATCCCTGAGCTGGCCTATCGCCTCAATGCGACCCTGCTCTTTGGCACGAATACCTTTTTGGCTGCCTATGGCCGGTGTGCGCATCCGTACGATTTCTACCGCATGCGCTACGTCTTCGCTGGTGCAGAAAAGTTACAGAAGGAAACCTCTGAGCTGTGGAGCGAAAAATTTGGCATACGCGTGCTCGAGGGCTACGGAGCAACGGAGACCAGTCCAGTACTGGCCGTGAACACCCCCATGGAATGTCGGGCGGGCAGTGTCGGGCGGTTGCTGCCGGGTATCGCCTGGTACCTCGAGCCTGTTCCAGAGCTTGCCGATGGTGGACGCCTGTGTGTGCGTGGTCCGAACGTGATGCTTGGCTATGTGCGTCCTGACATCCCTGGGCAGATCACACCCCCGGCCACCCAGCGCGGCTCTGGCTGGTATGACACCGGCGATTTCGTGCGGGTTGATCAAGACGGGTTTGTGTGGATCCTGGGGCGCGCCAAGCGGTTCGCCAAGATTGGTGGCGAAATGGTGTCGCTGGCAGCGGTAGAGGAATTCGTCTTGCGCACCTGGCCAGGAACGCACCATGCTGTTGTCAGTGTGCCCGATTCGCAGAAAGGTGAACAACTGGTACTCCTCACGGAGCACCAGCAAGCCACTCGCCGGGTACTGCTGGAGCACGCCACCATGGAGGGGACCAGCGCGCTCTTTCTGCCAAAACACCTTATCATCGTGCGCTCAATTCCTCTGCTTGCGAATGGCAAGGTTGATTATCCCGCAGCACAGACGCTGGCACAAAAGGAACTGGCAAGCCAGTGGGAAGCCGCAAGCTGACGGGCCACAGCACGGCGAGCCGTCCCCGCCTTTGCTGCAATCGGTTCCCGTTGCAATTCCAAACAGTGGCGATGAGCGTCGAAACAATCCCAGTTCCCCAGCGGCAGCCAGTACCTATAGGAGTATCACGACGATGAGAAGGGCGGCAAAGAACGCGGTCTGGACACGCCAGTCCACGGTTGGCCGCTTGTCAGGTGCTTGGGGTGCAGCGGGCATCTCTAGTTCATCCCCACCGGAGACAGCGTCAGACCCACGTTGTCACAGTTCCCTACGACCACAATTCCCGGAGTTGCGCGGGCAGCAAGTGTTTGATGTCTGCGATCTCTCCCTCGCTGATACGACGTGCCAGCACCCGAAACACACCGCGCACGATCTGTTCGGGATCCATCCGCTCGTCGTTCCTGAAGGCGTGCTTGACGTGGGCAAGAAAATCCTCTTTGTGCCGCTCTTTAAGCGGTTTGTCGCTCAGCGTCCAGCCCTCGTAGTAAAAGCCGCGGATGAGCATGGGCAGCTGTGCACCCAAGTGCGTTGCCTCCTCGACCGTAAGCCGGTCGCGCAGGGCATGGAGCACGGTTCTGAGCGCCAGATACGCTCTGGGTCGTTCATCCTCCCATCCCAGCTCTTGCATGACGTCGTTCAGCCAGATGTGCGTCTTCTGCAGGGTTGTGTCGAAAATCTCTAACCCCGTTGTACTCATGGTTCTACCTCCTATGGCAATTATGCTGAAAGTACCGCTGCCGCGGTTCCTCGGAATTCTTCCCACACGCCGTCGCTAGAGGTCTGGCAGTGAGAGCAGCATCCCTGAGAAAGCAATGGGTGTGCCGCAACCTCGAGAGGGAAATTCCTGTTGTTTACCTGTTGGACAGAGAGATTTCTTCGCAAAAGTGACAAGAAAATTCGTCGGTTTTCTCATTTTTGTGATTCTACGCCGAGACTGTACGCCCAAGGCAAAGATTGATAAGACCCCAACGACTGATGTCGAGTAGATTGGAGGAGATCCCGGCGGCATGATCGACACACACCCAGTGCTGCAAGTCTGCTACTTCTTCATGCCAGCATACCTGGCAAACATGAGCCCGGTCTTGGTCAGCCGGTGGTTCAGCGCCCTCGCTGTGCCAATCGATGGAGGGAAGACCCTGTGGGGCAAACGCATCCTCGGGGACCACAAAACCTGGCGCGGGCTGCTCGCTGGCATCGTGATGGGCACACTCGTGTACGAGTTACAGCGGCTTGCCTACGCTGCTGAATTCGCGCGAGATTTGGCGTTGATCGACTACTCAGCCTCTCCGCTGCTCCCAGGGCTACTGCTGGGGCTCGGCACCGGCGTGGGCGATGCAATCAAGTCTTTCTTCAAGCGACGTATCGATATCGCACCAGGGAAGAGTTGGTTCGTCTTCGATCAGCTCGATTTCGTCGTCGGCGCGTATGTGTTTGTGTCTGTCGTCTATGTGCCACCGCTTCTCCCCACACTCGCGAGTCTGCCACTTATGCTAGTGGGCAACGTGGTGAGTACTGGGCTCGGCTACTGGCTCGGGTTAAAGGAGACGTGGATCTAATACCAATGCTCGATTCACATGAGCCAATGCGCGTTCGT
>CAZCWX010000593.1:0-5934 GCA_964502465.1 uncultured Enterobacteriaceae bacterium
CCACACCGATTTCACCAGCCAGGGTCCGCCGGTGGCAGAATTAACTTGCGCCGGTGTGCCGGCAGACCTCCAGGCCGGAGTGGCGATACCGTTAGCATGCAGCCACTGTTTCGCGACCAGTTTGTTCGAGGTGAGAAACAGCGCATCGTGAGTACCATTGGGCGAGTACAAGGAAAACAGCGCGAGCGGAGCAGCGACCGCCGTGCGCAGCGTAATCCCGTAGTTCCGCACTTCAATCGGCAGTTGGGATTCGGCCTGCGCGTAGCGCATCTGCATGAGAATCTGGTCGGTGTTCGGATCGGTGCCGACGTCGAAGACTACATTCAGCCGCATCTGGCCGTTGTTGGAGTTGATCGAATACATGTAGCTCATGTTGTCCACGCCGCTCATCTGCTGCTCGATGGGCGTGGCCACCGACTGCTCAAGGGTGAGCGCGTCGGCGCCGACGTATGTCGCCCAGAGCTGAACCTGTGGGGGGGCGATGTTGGGGAACTGGGCAATCGGAAGCTGCACCAGCGCGACGATCCCGACAATCACCGTGATGATCGAGATCACCATGGCCACGATGGGCCGGTTGATGAAGAACTTTGCCATAGCAGGTGCCTCGCCTGTTATTTCCCCGCAGCAGAAGAGGCTGCTGCTGTGGTCTCTGCCGGCTCTGCGTGAAACGGCTTGGCGTTGACCGTCATGCCGGCTTTCAGTTTTTGCACTCCTTCAACCACGACCCGCTCGCCCGGCTGCAGCCCGTCCTCAATGATCCAGAGACCTGTGACCTGCTCACCGACTTTCACCGGGCGGATGTCCACTGTATTGTCCGCTCCCACTACCGCCACTTGATAGCTGCCCTGCAGTTGCTGGACCGCCCGCTGCGGCACCAACAGCGCCCCTTCCCTCATCTCAGCCGCAACCCGAATCTTCGCGTACTGACCAGGACGCAGCATGTTACCGGGATTCGGGAAAAGGGCCTGGACGGTAATGGTACCGGTCCGCAAATCAACCTGACGGTCCGCGAAGGTGAACTGACCCCGCTCGGGATAGGTACTGCCGTCGGCCAGGATCATCTCAAGCGGCGGCCTCTCGCCGCCGCGTCCCGCGTCTATCTCACGGATTCTCCGCGCGAAGTGCAGGTACTCCCGTTCGCTAATAGGATAGTAGACTTTCATCGGATCGACTTGCGAGATCGTGGTCAGTACGGTATTCGGCGTGACCAGGTCACCAATCTGCGCCACTGAAATGCCAGCGATACCCGCAATCGGAGCGGTGACCCTGGTCCAGCTCAGGTTGAGTTGAGCCTGTTCCACAGCTGCGCGGGCTGCCTCAACCGAGGCTTTGTTCGCCTGGTTCGCCTGCACGGCATTGTCGAGCTCCTGCTGACTGATGGCCCCTTCTTTCGCTAGCGGGGTAAAACGGGCGACGTCGAGTTGGGTCTTGCCGAGATTGGCCTCTGCCCGGCCCAGGTCAGCCTTGGCCTGATTAAGGGCAGCTTGGTACTCGCGGGGATCGATCGTAAACATCAGGTCATTGGCTTTGACCAAAGAACCTTCTCGATAGTTCCGCGATTGTAAATAGCCTTGGACGCGCGGACGAATCTGCGCATTGATAAAACCATCCGTCGTGCCGACCCACTCATAGTAAATTGGCACGTCTTTTTGCACAACATCGGTCACAAGCACCTCAGGCGGAGGCGGGGGAGCAACGGCCGGTACCCCTTCTCTACATCCAGTGGAGAGACAGCAGAGAGCGATCAGGAGGAGACCGAGAACGGACCTGATTGTCTGGACAATTTTGCAACGTGTTCCTGAGGAGCGTAGGCTCATTTCATTCTCTCCGATCCGGAGCAGTCACCACCTCTTTAGCACATGTTTTGCCTGTTTTCATATGAACAGGCTCCGTTCACCAAGGCATAAGGGGGTTCGTCCCCGACGCTGACTGAGCCACTGATGCAGGGTGACTAACCCAATCACTACAGGCAGCAAAAGTAAATAGGCCCAAGAGGAGACCAGCACAGGGAGAGGCGGTGCCACTGTGAGCGCACCGACAACCCGCGCCGATACACTTCCTTGTTGTACATTTACTTGGAGTTCCCACCGGCCAGGGGCTGGCAGATCGATCAGCGCAGCGTACAGGAGCTTGTTCGTCGAGTGCTGTCGTAATGCCGGGATGATGATCGGTGGCCTGTCTGTGTCGTGCTCCTGCAGTCGCACGGTCACCGCTGCACTCAGAATCGGCCGTCCCCTTTCCCCATCTTGGACCATAACGCTGATATGTACCGGACCGGCCCGCAGCGGTGTCGGATCAGTGAAGACGGTAATCAGGAACGGACCAGCTTCCTCCATAAGGTACACCTCACCACCGTGATGGCTCCAGGCGGTTTGGATCCCTCCTAGCACCCCCGCGACTGTGAGAAGCACAAAAAACGGCAACCGAAGCTGCCGCTCTGTCTGGTCTGTCAGAGCGGCACCTGAAGCGAGGCTGTCGAGAAGCTGCAGAGAGCGGGCCTCTCCAGCAACCGTCTTGGTCGATGAAGCTGCGCGAGCCATCGTCCTCGCAGTGCGCATGCGCGAGGCATCGAGCAGGCGGATGGCAAGCAAGCCGGCTGGGACAAGAAACATCACCGAGCCAGGCACCCACATGATCACTCCAGCCGCTGCCTGATCGTCGAGTACGGAAATGCCCCACAAGCGTGGGACAGTGGCATAGGTCGGGTAGAGAAGACGCTCAGAGAAAAGGAGAAAGGCCGATAAGGCGGTGTTCTGGATATCGGCGAGTAAGAGGTAGGGGATCATTGCCCACCGTGGCCATCGTGACCGACTCGGCCAAGGCGCAATCACTGGCCGCCAGAAGAGCAGGCCCGTGCCGAGAAAGCAGACATGCTGCGCCTCGTGCCAGAAGGCCGAACGCAGGGCCAGTTCGTACAACCCTGGGACATGCCACATGACATTGCTGACTATGAATGCCAGCCAGCAGACAACTGGGTGCGTGAGAAAGTGACCTGCTCGCTGAAGGAGGGGCCAGGCAAGGAACGGTTCTATCCCCTGCTTCAGCACCACTCGTGGAAGTCCACGCAACAAGGGAAGCTCCGGCGCGCCGAGCCAGAGCAGGGGTGGTGCCACCATCATGAGCACCAGATGTTGGATCATATGGACCTGCAGCAGCAAATCCGCCAATACATCGAGAGGCGAGGCCAGGGCTAGAAAAAGAGCCAGCAATCCAGCCTGAAAAAAAACCATGTGCCGCACGCCAAAACGCTGAGGCATCCGGCAATGGAACTGCCACCACCCTCGTGCGTAGAGGCCAGTGGTGATGAGCAGGGAGAGGGTGAGCCAGGGAGGAAAGGTCCAGGACTGTAATATCGCAGCGACGACTGGGTCCATGGGTTATCCTATTCCTCTTGAGCACACCGTTCGAGTGAGGATCGTCCTTCTCACAGGCTTAACCGCCAAGCCGCACCGGGGCGGTCGAGTCGCGTGCCACAGGCTCATACGCGGGGCGCAGCGTTTGCATAAAGGCCACGAGCGCGGTGACCTCTTGGGGCTTCAGG
Organism: uncultured Enterobacteriaceae bacterium; assembly: GCA_964502465.1. Taxonomy (GTDB): domain Bacteria; phylum Desulfobacterota; class Binatia; order Bin18; family Bin18; genus CAZCWX01. The sequence continues at coordinate 3,542 of CAZCWX010000593.1, forward strand.
TTCTTGCCATAGGCCGGCATATTCCCTCCGCCCTGAATCACCTGCCGGATCAACTGATCGCGGGTCAGGCGGGTGGCGACGGCATCAAGGGCTGGACCGCGCTGGCCACCGTTCCCCCCCAGGCTATGGCAATTGCGGCATTGCTTGTGCTGCAGCACCAGGGCGCCCTGTAACTCGAGTGGCGACCGTCCATGGATATACTGTACCGGGATGGGATTGCTACTCCAGGCTTCCATGTGAGGAGACCAGGGAGAATAGGTTCCTAAGTACGTCAGGGTCCCGAGCACCAGGAAAACGAGGAGCACGCTGAACACAGCGACCGGCCGCCGGCGGGCACTTTTTTCCCCTGTGCCTGAAATAAACGGTAAAGCAAAAAGAAGCGCGATGCCGACCACAGGCATGGTGAGCAGGAGAAAGGTCTCAAGATAATCTGGCAGCAACGCTAGCGCGGCAAAGAGCCACAAGAAAAAGAAATCCGGTCGTGGGACCGTATCGATCTGGGTTGGATCTGGCATTCCTTCTGGTCCCTTCGGACCGAAATATGCTGCGCAGGCGAGAATGCCCAACATGACCAGACCGCTGAAAACCAGGTCTTTGCCAATGGCGGCTGGATAGAAAGGCACTCCTTCTTTTTTGAGCAGCGCTTCATACTCTTCTGTATAAGTTTTCTTGTGCACCATTTTGCCTGGTTGCGGATACTCATTGATCCCTTTTATCAGTACCAATCTGAGATGCAGGCTGATGAGTGCGATAAGGAGTCCAGGAAGGACAAACACATGCAACGTAAAAAACCGCGAGAGCGTCTCACCCGCGATGATCGGGCCGGCGAGCAGCAAATGCACGAGGTTTGGCCCGATCACCGGCGTGCGACCCATGATGGCAGCGCCAATCCCCAACCCCCAGTAAGCATCCTGGTCGAAGCGCATGATCTGCCCGGTAAAAGCCATTCCCAGCGTGAGCAGCAACAAAATGCAGCCGGAGATCCAGGTCAGCTCGCGCGGATACTTGTACGCCCCAAACAAAAATACCTGCGCCAGGTGGAGAGCCATAATACCAACCATAAAGTTGGACCCCCAATAATGCAGCGCGCGCAGGAACCACCCGAGGGGTTGTTGATAGTTCAGGTATTCCAGACTGGCATAAGCGTCATTGGCGGACGGGACGTACACGAAGGCTAAGCAAATGCCGGTCACGATCTGGATGAGAAAACAGAGCAGGGTGCCGCTGCCAAAGACATAGAACCAACTGCTGGCGCTCGCCGGCACCGTGTGGCCTGCGGTCGAGGCAAATAACGTGCTCAGGTGTAATCGCCCGTCGATCCACAATGCCATATCTTTCAGCATGCGCGACCCCCTAGCGATTTTGCCGGGCTCCAAATCAAAATGGACCTCTTTCTTCAAAGGCTGTCTGAAAATCAGGAGAGCGAGTCATTGCGAGCATAGCGAAGCAACCTTTGCCTGAAAAAGAGATTGCTTCGTCGCTTACAGCTCCTCGCAATGACGGCTTTCACCAACTTTTAAGACAACCTCTCATAGCGGTTCAGACAGGGTAGGCAATTGGCCGCCCCGCACCCACAGTTGTCCATGGTCAATCTTATAGTCGTACTCGTACAGCCGGCGTGGTGGAGGGCCGGACGCGTGTGAGCCGTCTTCGTAAAACGCACCACCGTGGCAGGGGCACATAAACAACCGCGACTCCTGGAACCACCGCACCGGGCAGCCGAGATGCGTGCAATTGATGGCGAACACCTGGAGCTGTTCTCCCGCGATCCGTCGTACCCAGCAGGGAATATCTGCGGTCGTTCCGTCCCAAGGCCGGGTGAAGGGATTACGGTATGTCGCTAACCGTGTCTGGTTCTCCGGGAAGTCGTGCAGCGAACCGAGCAGAATCCATGAGTCATACGGCCCCTGACGACGGAAGCTGGAGAAGACATACCCGATCACTGGAATAGCCAGGAGGGTCGCTGCCAGGGCATTGAGAGCGATACCAAGCTTGAAGAGAAAACCGCGGCGAGAGACTATCATAGAAGGGGCGGACGTTGACTCAGATTTTGTCAAGACCATGGGTTTTGCATCTCCTCTCCGTACCTTACCTTTGCTGTGCGGACTGTCGCCTCTCACGGTATGATGCTAGCCAAGCCACGACATCGGAGATGTCTTGTGGACTCATAGACCGAGTAGGAATATTTGTACGCCAGTCCGGTTTGCCTAAATCGGCTCGTCCAGCGATGACCGTTGTGCGCAGGGTTTGATCGCTGACCAGGGCAAGGTAGGCTGGGGCAATAATCGACCCGCCTTGAGGTCCTCCGGTGCCATCCGCCCCATGGCACTGTGCACAGTAGGTGGTATACACCCCTGCGCCGTTTTGCACGTGTCCGGGACCTGAACCGGCAG
>CAZCWX010000594.1:0-3368 GCA_964502465.1 uncultured Enterobacteriaceae bacterium
GAGCCTCACATTCTATGCAAAATACGCCCGTATGCGGCTCTCCTCTCCGATCCGGATGGTCATCTCCTTGAACTCTCTTTTGGTCAGGAAGTCGCCTCCACTGTAGCTTATCCGCCATAATCAGGTGTGTCTAAATACCTCGTCATTGCTGTGATGCTCCGAAGTCGCGCCATGAGAATACATGATAATAAGAGCAAAATTGCATACAGCGGCAGGCGGGTACAAAACGGATGGGGTTGCCTATCGTCGGGCACGCGAATTGCTCCTTTTCTATGGAAGCAATCTTTTCAGAAAGGAGATTTGAGTATGAATTGGGATCAAGTTGCGGGCCAATGGAAACAATTCAAAGGAAAGGTGAAAGAGAATTGGGGTAAGTTGACTGACGACGATCTTGATATAGTCGCTGGCAAAAGAGAACAGCTCAGCGGCAAGTTACAAGAGCGATACGGTTACACCAAAGAGGAAGCCGATCGCCACATTCATGATTGGGAAAGCAACGTTCGCATTTAGAACAAAGACGACTCTCTCCGAGACCTCGTCTATTGCCAAGCGTAATGGCGGAACGCCGATTCTTCTTCACCATGGTTTGTGGATGGATACTGCTGAGCTGGCAGGGCGTTCCGCCGCTGAACTCTATTATTGGCTGCACGCTGACGAATTCGCGGCCCAAGTGAATCGTCTCGCGGCTCGGGGCTATAGTTATAGTACGGCGCTTCTAGCCGCGTTTCTCCCTGACAGCAGCGGCGCAGAATCGTATAACCTCAATCTGTCGCAACAGCAGGCGGACGCCGTGCGGGATTTTCTGGTTGCTAATGGCATTGACCCGGAGCGGATAAAGGCTCAGGGATACGGGGAGGCGAAGCCGGTGGCCTCGAACACGAATGAAGCTGGACGTCGCGAGAATCGGCGAGTTGAAGTAATCATGATGCGCGAAGGCGAACGGGTGGCCAACAGAGGGAGGTAATGGAGAATGCCTCTCGGACCATGCGGCTGCAAATCAGACCACAAAAGATTGGCGCACTGTGTAGGGGTGATCCTTTTTGTTCCGGTTGATACCAAGGTGGTGTCCCAGCATGTTCCTGCCTCCACGGATCAGAGCCGCCCTGCCGTTCCCATTGATAGCCTTGACGCTCGCCTCCATAGCCAGGTTGTTCCCAGCCGCGTTCTGGTCCGAGACGATCATACCCTGGTTGATCCCATTCGTGTCCTTGGTATTCCCATTCGCGATCCGGATATTCCCTATCGTAGCCTCGCCGTTCTCGCCTAAGGTCGGGGCTCCTCCGATCACGGCCTGAGCGCGCTTTGCTATAATCGCAGCGATCCCGTTCAAAACCGCGCCGTTCACGTCCGTAGTCCTGTTCTTCTCGTTCGTTATGTCGCATCGTTGCACCTCCTTATCTTTAACAACATTTGGCATGCTCTAGGACGGGCAATCCCGGTGCTAAGCAGATAACGCCAGAACCTCCAAGGGCATGAAGAAAAATTCTGGGATGGCTACAAAAAATCTACACACCTGTGGCGAGAATGACACCTCACCTCTACCAGGTGAATAATCCGGAGACGCTGACGCATTCCTGTGATTACCACCGTCAATTATAAAAAAACAACCAATCCTTCACTTTCTTTGCCTGAATTAGGCTTCCACGAACAGCTTATCCCGACTTTTTCTTACCAGTCTGGCCACGCGGGGATTTCTTCGCAGAGTGAGTGCCTGACGAACGCTGGGCCGTGCCCCCTTTCTTCCCTCCTTTTCTGGAGGAGGAGGTATCCGTAGGTTTTCCGCGTCCAGACCCGCTCTTTTTACCACCACCGGTTTGTTTGTTGACCGTCGCCCAGGCGCGCCGTTCGGCTTCGTCTTCTGGCACTCCCCGTTCTTTGTAGCCTTCTTCTATATGCTCAGCCTGACGTTTCTGTTTGTCAGTGTAAGCAGACTTATCTCCTCTCGGCATAGAACATTCTCCTTTACTATTTGAGTGAGTGTATCTGGCGAATCCGTCAGTTTACGGTTTGGCTCTGGTGAGCCGTTCGCTTTGCCAATGAACTGCTGGAATCCCGTCTACCGCCGGCGTCGTCTTCTCAGCTGTTGCGACGCGCAACGCGATATCGGCTTGGGCAATAGCGCCAATGAGGAAACCGTTAACATCAACCACAGGCAAGCACCGGAGTTGATGCTCGACCATGCTCTCCAGCACCCGCTGAACATCGTCTTCTGGATGACATGTCATGGGCTCCGACGTTATGATTTCCTCGATAATAATTCCTTTGGGATTACGGCCCTCGGCCACAACTCTGACCGTGAGGTCACAATCAGTCACGAAGCCGATCAGCTTGCCGGTCTGAGCGTCTTGCACCACCGGTAACGACTCGACATTTTGTTGCACCATTAACTGCGCCACCCCATTCACCGGGTCGCTTGGTAAACAATATGTGGGATTTGCTCCCATTACATCGCGACACAGCAGCCAAATAATGGCTTGCTTCGCGAATTGCTCGGGAAAACTCTGTTCTTACAGGACCGAAAAGGAATTGATGCATAGAAACGCCCCCTCATACTTCAAAGCAAAAGAAAAGCAATATTTATACCAGCGACTGTTACAGGCAGAAGAGGCCATCGTCATTAAGGCCGGAATTTTGCTGAGCATGAAAAAAGAAGAGACCCAAGCGTATCGGCTCGTTTCTCGTGAAGGAACACCACGCAGGAGACCCAAGAGAGCATGAAGAAACTCCCTAGGAGTGAATCACAGGACGCAGCTGAGTTGACTGCGCGCCAAGAGCAAGTTATCCAGGCGCTCTTAACCGGCGTAAGCGTGCAAGAAGCGGCGAAAACCCTCCACGTCGGTCGCACAACGATCTACATCGGACCACACGAGATTCGTACACTCCAGAACAACCTGTCCCGCTCCTTCACCCGGCGATTGATCACCGGGCAGGCTCTTCGATTTAAAAGCTATCCCAAGACTTCCTTTGATGCAAAAATCTGGATTCCGGGTCTCGCGCTGCTTGCCCGGAAAGACAGGCTACCATGGGCGCCAGGTGCGGGCCAAAGGTTTTGTTGCTGAGCAGTCTCCCTACGCGGGAGCGTACCACCCCGGATGAAAATGCGTTATCCTTCCCTGGTACCACACGCCTGGCAGCGAGGTGGCTAGTGGCTTGGTGCTTCGAGCCTGCCGAGCAGTCGTACCCGGATCCCCCCAGGCACTGCCACCTGTCGCTCCCGTCAAGGGGGCAGCACGCACATCAGAGTCTGCGCCATCGGGAATCCCCGCCAGCGTGTGCAACTTTCGGGGAGGTGCCCAATGCAAGTGCTCTATACCCACTGTGCTGGGTTGGACGTCCACAAAAAGACGGTGGTGGCGTGTCTCATTACG
>CAZCWX010000595.1:0-10766 GCA_964502465.1 uncultured Enterobacteriaceae bacterium
GGCCTGGGACTGGCTTCCAGTAGCTATGGATGATCCCTAAGGCTTCATAGCACTCACGCACCGAGTCTACTAAAATACGGAACGCTACCAGGTCGTAAATCTGACTAAAGAGCAGATTTTGCGACTGCATTTTCTGATAGATCGAATAGAAGTGCTTCGGGCGACCGTACACATCGGCGGTAATGTCAGATTCAGCTAACTTCTGTTTCAAAAAAGCGATCACTTCGGCGATATAGTGTTCGCGCTCAGCCTTTTTCTTAGCGACATCCCGCTTGAGTTGGGCATAAACCTCAGGGTGGAGGTACCGTAAGGCGCTGTCTTCCAGTTCACTCTTGAGCCAGTAAATACCTAGACGATGGGCCAGCGGCGCATAAATCTCTAGCGTTTCCTCAGCAATCTCATGTCGTTTGCTCTCGGAAAGGTAGGAGAGCGTCCGCATGTTATGGGCGCGGTCGGCAAGCTTCACCAGGATCACGCGAATATCGCGTGCCATGGCGATAATCATCTTGCGAAAGTTTTCCGCCTGACGCTCTTCTCGGGTGGTGAAGTTGATCTGGCTGATCTTGGTGACGCCATCGACGAGACTGGCAATTTCCGGTCCGAACTCTTTTTCGATTTGCTCTAAAGAGGTGAGCGTGTCCTCAACCGTGTCATGCAACAAGCCGGTGACCACACTTGGCACATCAAGTTTCATGTGCGCGATAATCGAGGCGACTTCGACTGGATGCACAAAATATGGCTCGCCAGAGCGGCGCTTTTGCCCATGGTGCATGCGCTCAGAGAAGGCATACGCGCGAGTAATGAGCGCAGTATCGGCTTCAGGGTGATACGAGTGTACCTTATCAACAAGTTCGCCCAGCATTATGTCAACCTCCTTCCTAACGCCTCTACAGAGGAAAGCGCGGGCAAGAGTGGAGGACGGAGGAGCCGAGACACCCGGGCACGCTCGGCTGTGATAACTCCCTGCAACAGGGCCACGGCGCGTTCAACCCGATCGTTCACCAGCCAATAATCATACGACCATAACTCATTGGCCTCCTCCCGGGCTCGTTGTAAACGCCGGGTAATAACTTCTTCACTCTCCGTATTGCGTAGGCGCAGCCGGTTTTCCAGTTCCGTCCAGGAAGGCGGGAGGACGAAAATGGATACCGCCTCTCCGTACAGGTGCTTGAGCTGGCGAGCGCCTTGGACATCAACGTCAAGGAGAAGATCTGTTCCGTAAGCGACCGCTTCCTCGAGAATCACCCGAGGGGTGCCGTAGAAAAATTCGTGCACTTTTGCCCATTCTGCGAACATTCCTGCCTCGCGTAAACGGGCGAATTGTTCTTCACTCACGAAAAAGTAGTCCTTTCCGTCTACTTCTCCCGTTCTGGGTTGTCGCGTGGTGTATGAGACCGACGGCTGCAGGTCTGGCTCAAGATTCAGGAGTTGGCGCGCGAGAGTGGTTTTTCCCGCTCCAGAAGGAGCGGAAATAATCAGGAGAATTCCCCGACGAGAAAAAGAAAATGGGTTATCAATGTCGTCTGCCATAGTGTACTTACTCTATATTTTGCGCCTGTTCTCGCAATTTTTCTACCTCCTCTTTTGCTGCGACGACCAGGTGGCGAATTTTTGCGTCATCGGCCTTTGCGCCGATGGTGTTAACTTCCCGCTGAATCTCTTGCAACAGGAAATCAATACGCTTTCCGACTGGATCAGGCGTATGGAGGAGTTCAGCGAAGGCGTCGAGGTGACTCGACAAACGGACCAGCTCTTCGGTAATGTCGCTCTTCTGGGCGAACGTCGTGACCTCCTGCAGAAGCCGGCTCTGGTCTATCTCGGTTCCCTGGAGCAGTGTGCGCACGCGTTCTTGGAGTTTGTCGCGCAGGGCGCGCTGGGCAATCATGCTCCGAGAGTGAATCGCGCGCCTGATTTTTCCCAGCGTCCCGACCCGGCTGCGCAGATCGCGCTGAAGAAACTTCCCCTCACGAGTCCTTTGACGTTCTAGCGCTGCGAGGGCATGGTGGAGTGCTTGCCTGGCCGCGCGCAGTTCTTCCGTGGTCGGTTGTGGTTTTTCCATGACCTGAAGCAGTTCTGGGTGAGAAGCGAGCCAGGAGAGATCCATTGCTCCTTCGATACCTAACTCCCGCTGGAGACGCATGAGTGCCAGAGCATATGCCCGTGCCAGTGCAATATTGGGCTGGACGGTATAGGTCCGCGGTGGCCGACCTGAGAAGGTAAGTGCCAGTTCAATTCTGCCTCGTTTGACCGCTGTCTCGATCAGATCGCGCAATTCCTTTTCCCAGGGCAGATATTCACGGGGCAGAGTGGTCTTGACTTCGAGAAAACGATGGTTGACTGCCCGCAGTTCCACATGTACCCGACCACCAAGAAAAGGGGCATCCCCACTACCATACCCTGTCATACTTTTCATGGGTTTCCTGCTTCCAGCACGGCCTGCAATTCTTCGGGGTGCACTGTAGCTGTGCCGATCTTGCCGACGACGATTCCCGCGGCATAATTTGCCAACAGAGTCGCTTCTTCAAAAGAAGCTCCTGCACCAAGTGCGACCGCGCAGGCTGCCAGCACTGTATCCCCAGCACCAGTAACATCAAAGACCTCGCGTGCCGCCGTAGGAAAATGTTGCACCTCGCCCGCCCGCTTAAACAAACTCATGCCTTCTTCTCCACGCGAGACTAAAACCGCCTCAGTCTGCCACAGGTCAAGGAGCCGGGTGCCTGCGTCAAGGAGGGCCGACTCGTCATGGATCTCCAGACCTGCGGCCAGTCCGGCCTCTTCCTTATTTGGTTTGACTAAACTAGCGCCGCGATAGTGGGCAAAGTTGCGTCGCTTGGGATCGATGAGATAGACAAAGTGCTGCTGCTTCCTCAGAGTGGCGAGCAGGGTCAATAATTCTGCGTCAACCACCCCCTTCCCGTAGTCAGACACCACCACGACGTCGAAATCCTCAAGAGACTTCTGCACAAAGGTTCGTACCCGCGCCCGCCCGCGTCCGTCAGACTCAGCTCGCTCTTCTCTGTCGAGCCGAACGACCTGCTGGCTATGGGCAATGATGCGTGTCTTACTAATCGTCATCGCTGCACTGTTGGTGACGACGCCTGCGATACTGACTCCCCTGGTTGTGAGTTCTTGCAGGAGGTAACGCCCATCCTGATCCTTGCCGACGATGCCGCTGGCCACGACTTGTCCGCCGAGGGTTTGGATGTTCGTTGCCACATTGCCAGCCCCTCCGGCACTGATACTCTCGCGAGTAATGTGAACGACCGGCACCGGTGCCTCCGGGGAGATACGATGGACTCGCCCCCAGATGTAGCGGTCGAGCATCAAGTCTCCGACGACGAGCACACGCACCTGAGGAAAGCGACTAACTATATCAGCCAGTCTGGCTTGGGAAGAGTGTGGCGTACGGGTGGTGAATCGGTGGCTCATTGGCTCTCGCTAGCACGAGTCAGAGACTCCGAGTAGTTCGTAGTATAACGCTTCATTGCGTTTCGCCATGAGAGCGGCGTCCCATTGCGAACGGGCGAAGATCTGGCCAGTTCGTCCCAAGATCTTGGCCTGACTCGGCGCCTGAACAAAGCCCCGCAGAGCTGCAGCCAAGGCGGCATGGTCTTGTGGAGGAACAAGCACCCCCGTCTGCTGATCAGTAATGAGTTCCGGGATGCCGCCGACCTGACTGGCGATCACTGGTAACCCGGCGGCCAGAGCCTCAATGACTGCGACACCGAGCCCTTCCCATAACGGAACGTGCACGAAGAAGTCGGCTGCGGCAAAGACTCTGGCCACATCAGGACAAAACCCAGCGAAGTGCACCTCGGCTTCGAGGCCAAGCGAGCGCACGTCCTGCTCAAGAGCGACGCGTAAGCTCCCTTCTCCACACAGCAGATAGCGTAACGGTATCCCTTGCGCCTTGAGCTGGTGTGCTGCCTGTAACAGTGTTCGATGACCTTTCCGTTCGACCAGGGCACCGACCGAGAGCACAACATGCTCATGCTCGGCAAACCCGAAAGATTGGCGGACCTGCGTCCGGAAGGTTGGGTCAGGGGTGAAGCGAGCGGTATCAATACCACTCGGAATCAGGTGGATACGCGTTGCTGGCACCTCCGCCGCACGGAGCGCTGCCTGCACGCCCTGAGAGATAGCCACAATGGCATCGACCTGCCGGATGTACAGAAAACGCGTCACTATGCCTTTCTGAATGGCGTAGTCCATGCGTCGAGTCACAATCCGTTTCACTGGCAGTCCCTGCAGCCAGGGACTGAGCGCATGGGCGCGGGCCGTGTGAAAATGGACGAGATCGTACCTGCCGGCACGGACAAGACGGCGCAGGCGCAATCCCGCCCGCAAGTCGAGGTGATTCCGCACTGCGAATGCGCAGACCGGAAGACCGGCAGCCTCAAGCCGACGGCGCAGAGTCCCTGCCGGGTTAGCTGCCACCATCGAGCGATGCCCGAGGCGGTGGAGATGGGTCGTGAGCTCCAATACTTGGACCTCGCCCCCGCCCCAATGCTTTTCTGGATTGACGTGGAGGATACTGAGTTTGGGGAGCATGGTGGTTAAATTTCGTGCCTTCCCACAACTTGGCATACTTCAGGAACACATAGAAGGCTGAGGTCACCGCCACAAAGAAACCGGGGACACCTTCCCAGATACACCCACGCAGGAAGTAAAAGCGGAAAAACCGCCACAAGGGTCGCACCAGCATATCTGAGATGCGGGCACGCTTGCCACGTTGGAGCAATTCTTGTGACGAAACCTCGGTGAGCGCATTCAGCGTCTGGATGTGATCGCTGATATCTTCATAGGTGTAGTGGTAGAGGTCGCCGTGGAGTCGGTCCGCTTGCCCACGGAGCAGGACTTTCTCGTGCGGATTCACTCCGCCCCAGCGGACTTTCGTTTTCCGGAACAAGCGGAGGCGGTATCCGGGATACCAGCCGTGCCACCACCAGCGCCCGAGAAAATAGACGAGGCGAGGGATATAAAACCCATCAACTGCAGGATCATTCTGATGGAGTACTGAGAGGATTTCTCTGTGGAGTTCCGGAGAGACCTCCTCATCCGCATCGACGTTCAAGACCCATTCATGGGACGCTTGCGCCAGGGCAAACCGTTTCTGCTCGACATACCCAGGCCAGGGGCGTTGCAGAATACGATCAGTGTACTCCCGGCAGATGGCGACGGTCTGATCGGAGGAAAAGGAATCGACGAGAATAATTTCGTCGCACCACTTCACACTTTCCAAACAGCGACGGATGTTGACGGCTTCATTGAAACAAATAATGCAGCACGAGATCGGTTCACGCCGCGCGCACGGATCGGGTTGGAGGGCGATCTGCTCACCCCCTCCTTTTTTGATCACGGACCGAGTCAGGGTATGAGGGTGCCGGGCACGTCGGCGAGCATATTCCCGGTCCTTGCGCGCCCGTATGCGCACGAGCCGACGCAAGAATGTCTGCCGCTGTGCGCGTGACGGCAAAGGATCTCCAAGATAAGCGTACAGAAAAGAGAGTCGTTCGCTCAGTCGGGCGCTGTGGCCGAGGGTGCGCTCAAGCTGCACAAGATTCTTGAGACGACGGCGTTGGGTGAGGGACGGGAAGCGACGCACCCGGTCGAGATCGACGAGATAAAACTGCCAGTGTGAAACGCCGGACTCTTCAACCAGCAAATTCTCGTCCTTCAAGTCTCCGATATAGACTCCTGCGGTATGGACGGTCCGAACGAATGCGGCCAAGGCACGGAGAAAGGCACGCTTATGGCGGCGAGGCCAGGTGTGTTGCTGGGTGCGCCAGTACACATTCAGCGGAATTTGTGTCAGCAGGCCTTCACTCACATAAAAACTCTCGCGCACAGTGCCAGCGACTCGTTTTTCGCATGCAGCTAACGGTCGTGGGACCGGAAATCCGCAGGCCTGGAAGAGCTGTGCGCCGTGCCAGGCCAGCCGGGCCGGAGAGCCGTGGAGCAGCGCGTCTGCCCAACGCCTCCACGTCGTTGAGCGATAATGTTTGACAACGACGGCACCCGCCGGGAGGAAAACGAGCGTCACCGTTGTCCCCCTCCCACGTTTCAAAACGCGGGAGGCCACGGTTGGCTTGAGCGTACCAGAGAGGAAATCGACCAGCTCTGGCCGATCTGGCACACAAAAAAGAGTCGAGAGAGAAGGTGTTCCCACCAGAGCCTCTTACATATATCCCAAGTCAGTGAGCCGTTTTTCGATCAGGGCCTGCTCTTCGGCGCTCATCAGCAGACCAGGACTCGGGGCGAGCGGTCCCTGTTGCAGCGCTTCAATACGCTGGCGTAATGTCGCGGTGATGTCGGGGCGGTGGGATGCCAGGTTATGACGTTCGCGCGGGTCTGCAGGGAGAGCATACAACTCTTCGGCAATCTGTGGGTTCTGCGGGGCATAAATGTACTTCCACTCCTCCGTCCGCCAGCCGACCCGGCGATCGCGTGCATCTGAACGTATCCGTAAGAACGCTTCGAGGTAGGCTTCAAGGTGCAACGGCGTATCGGTCTGCAGGGCAGGCTTCAGGCTCTGACCGTGGAGACCTGGCGGGACGGGGAGGTCAAGCAGGTCAAGGATCGTCGGGAGCGCATCTATTTGTCGAACCAATTGTGATACCTGCCGGCCTGCCGGGAAGTCTGCCTGACCGTTGAGGAAAGTAAAGACCAGCGGGACACGAATCAGGTCTTCATACACATCCATTTCGTGGCCCTCTCGCTTCACCGTATTACGCCCCAACAGGTCGCGGGACAAGCGGTACAGGCGGTAACGAAAATCGGTCTTGACCACCCGCTCGCCATGGTCACCATGTACGACAACCAACGTATTCGCGGGAATCTCTGTCAGCAGGGTGGCGAGTTCGGCATCAAGCGACGAGAGCGCGCGTTCGTAGCGATTGCGCCCATAGGTCCGAGAGTGAAACGCCGGAAGAATGTGGCGGTGATGGTGCAGCTCCCACAGATGTAAAAAAAGAAACCAGGGGGACTGCAAGGCGCCAGCATGCAGGCGGTGGCGGAAATCTGCTCCCCATGCGGTAGAGAGATAGGCTGACCCTTCACGAAAATGATAGGCGTCAAACCCTCTGTCGAGTCCAGTCTCGGGAAAGAGCGGACCACTGACCTCGGCATAGGTGTGATAGCCATGCTCGCGTAACGTCTCTACCAACGAGGAGACCGCGGGCGTCAGTTTGAGTCCAAAGATCGAGCGAATCCCATGCACGAACGAATAGGTGCCGGTCAGCAGGCTGGCGACACACGGTGTGGTGGAAGCAGCTGAGGAAACCGCCTGGGTACAGGCCACTCCTGAGCGGACTAAGCGATCAAGCACCGGAGTGCGTGCCCAGCGTTGGGTCCCGTACAGCGCATCCGCCCGGAGGCAATCAATGAGCAAAAAGAGCACGTTCGGTCTGGTCATAGATGAACAGTCAACTCTGTCTTAGCGGTTTTCAGTAAAGACAGGGACATATCGGCAGGAGGTCAATTTTGCAAGGTCGATACTCGAAGAAGAGTATGTTCGTTGCTGGCTGATTGCGAAAAGCTGACCGCCGACCGTTCATGTCTTCTCCAGCACCTTGCCGACGACCTCCAACACCTGTGCTGGAGTAATGCGCTGCATGCACACCCGGCCGAGACGGCAACGGCGGACATAGCAGGGACTACAGGCAGCCGGCCCTTGCAACACGAGATCTTCAGACCCCCACGGGGCTGAGCGGACTGGACTGGTCGCTCCCCACAGCGAGATCACCGGCGTTCCGGTAGCGGCGGCAATGTGCATCGGGCCTGAATCCGGTCCGAGTGCCAGGCGCGCGCGGGCAAAAATACCGATCAGGTCGCGTAAACTGGTCTGTCCACTGAGGTTCGTGACGGTTTCTCCCATCGCCTGGCTGACTGCCTGGGCAAACGGTTGTTCGTGTGGCCCACCGATAAGAACAACATCCATACCATATGCATGTTTGAGCGCCTGCGCCACTACGGCCGTTGCTTGAGGAAACCAGAAACGACTCGGCCAGCGCGAGCCCAGGAAAAAGGCGGCGAACGGACGGCTGGTGCCGTTTAACAGCGTTTCTACGTGCTGCTCTTCCTCGGGGCGCAGGCGGAAATCGAAATGAATGCCATCTGCTGGCAGCCCAAGGGTATCGGCAAATTTGAGATACTGTCCCAATTTGAGAGAGAAATTTGGCACTGGGTCAATCGTATGCGTATTGAACAGCCAATTCCCTTCTTTACTGTTCTGACGATGGAATCCCAGACGGATGGGAGCAGCAGAATACCGACTGACCACCCCACTTTTGGCGTGGCGTTGCAGGTCGAGTACCAGGTCAAAGCGTTGTCGTCGCACGGCGCGCAGGAACGGAATGAACGCGAGTAATCCACGCGAGCGCTGGTAGAGAAAGACCTCATTCAGGGCTGGATGGTAATCGAGCAGCGGTGCAGCCGCTGGTTCGACCGCCCAGGTAATATGCGCAGCAGGATATGCACGGCGCAGCCGGGTCAGGAGGGGCAGGGCACGAGTGACATCGCCAATCGCACCGAGAAGCACGATCAGAATACGTTGGGGGGTGAGAGGAGAAGGAAGAGCAGGCACGGGTAGTGAGTCATCAAAGGGCCGGAGGAACAGGCTCCGGTGAAAAGGCGAGACCATCCCCAGCGAGGAACTCCTCGATCGTCAAGAACATACGCTTTCTCTCTACTCCGGTATCCGTTTCTCTCGACTTTTTCAACCGGCGGCGAGACCGCAGGTGCATGACAATTGCATGATAAGCTGCAGGGGGTTCGTGGCAATCTTGTGGTGCAGGCGTCCCGCCCAAGGCTTTCTTACATGCTTGAGTACTTGGTCACAGAGGGTTCGTGGCAACCTTGTGGTGCAGGCATCCTGCCTGCTCGCTGGTGCCGCCGTCTCGGCGGCACCACTTGAGCGAAGCGAAGAATCTCACTACGAGACCCTTCTACTTTTACGATCAATATCTTGATTTTCCCAGATGATTGAGGCACTCAGTATCTTTATGGAAGCGCTCTTGATTCCGATGGTGATGGTGGTGATTTTCTTCGCTGTTATCGCCTATCTCGTATGGCGACAGGACCATCCAAGCCGCTGAGCCCGCGCTGCCTCGTTGGTTTTAACCTCTTCTGACGAAGGCCTTCACCGCCTCTTTCCCTTTTATCCCCCTTAGTTAGACGCCGTCCCTGTGGAAGAAGTGGCCTCCTCCACTTGCTTCCGCGCGACCTGGATCAACATACGCAATGCCCGGTTCACAGACTCCGCATCGTGGAACACTGCCGCTACATCAGGTTCCAGTTCCACAACCTTCGTCCCTTGCCGATAGCGCTCGTAGTATTTCCCACGTACCCCCCCACGAATGTCATAGTCTGCTCGCATTTGTTCCCCTGCAACTGTTTTATTCGCCTGACTCATAAATCCTCCGCTCCTGCGGCGTTACTTCCCGTGCGCCGATGATTCGAATCATGTCTTCTTCCTCGGTATGCCACACGATGATCAGCCGCCGCTGTAGAGAAAGTCCCGTTGTGAGAAACCGCTCCTCACCTATGGAATGGTCGGGGTCTGCAATAGTGGTGGCTAACGGATCACCAAAGACGGATTTCGCCTCTTCAAAGGACACTTGATGGTTCACCAAGTTTTCAGCGGCCTTTGTGGGATCCCAATCAAATCTCATGAACGAAGTGTAGCACGTGACGAGCTTACCGCGAAGGTGAGCGGCTAGCGTCCGCTGGTCTAAAGCCCTCTACTCATCTGCTCGTAAGCACCCCTGGAATTACTGCAGCTTTTGGAATGACCTATATGCCTGGCACACCAAGATCTGGATGATAGCAGGTCCCATTTTGCTCCTCTCCCTTGATGGGAGAGGAGACAGGAGAGGGTGAGAGGTGCGGACGCCCCCTTACCTGAGAGCCGCTTTCTGTCCCCGGAGCTTCAGCTCCGGGTGAAGGAGCGGAACAGTTTGTTCTGGAGTGTACCAATCTTGTGTGGTTCGATTTAGCTGAGAGCTGAAAGCTGACCGCTCTCTCCAATCCTCTCTCATCGAGGCAGCAATCTCACCCCACCCCTACAAATCTCCTGTACCAATTAGGGCTTATCCCAGCAAAAACGCCGAGATCATCTATTCTTTGCAAATTTCCCTCCTTTCTGTCCGCACAATGCACCTAACACCTTGATTTTGCAAGAGCGCAGGGGGGCTCTTGCCGTTTTCTTCGCTAACTCTTTGTCAATCCTGCTGTTTTTCTTCACAATGCTCGGACCCGTCAAAAATGTATCAGCCCCTGCGTTCCGACAGGCTTTTCGCGTTGATCGATGCTCTTCTGACTGACTGCTGACCGCTATTGGCTCCTCACACTAAATAATAATCGGGATCGGTGGTCAGAGGCACGGGACCAACGACCCGGCTTTGTGCTACACAGTCCTGACAGACGCGGTAGGAGCGCACGTTATCCTCTGCCGATTCGATGAGAGCTTCGAGCAGTTCTTGCAGCTCTTCCCTTTGCGTGCCAGTGAGGTGACATTCAAAAACACTTTCCTGTACGCGGGTGCCGTAGTTCTCCAACGTCTCACTCACCCGTCGGCGGCGGTCATCATTGGCAATGTCGTAGGCGATAACGAAAAACATAAAAAAGCTCTCAGCGATCAGCTCTCAGCAGTCAGCTTTTGGATGAAGAATGTGAGCCTGCATTTCACCTCGGTGACTTCTTTAGCAAGTTGTTCATAGTCTGAACCTTTCAGGAAGCCAAGAGCGTGGGAGAGCAGCCGGTGATAT
>CAZCWX010000596.1:0-4600 GCA_964502465.1 uncultured Enterobacteriaceae bacterium
GCACGTCGGTGACGTCACCGAGCGGACCATCTACAAGAAGATAGAGAAAACGAAAATCTTCTCCATCGGCTATGCCGGAGATGTGTACGAATTGACCGAGCCGTATCCACGTGGGCGCTACAGAATTGCCGCCATTCGCGAAATCGGCACTGCTTCAGAAGGTGGCGGGACGGTGCACTATTATGAGGTTGAGTTCGACCCGGAGGTAGGCGGCTAAGAGGCCTTCGGAGGAAAGCAGGAAAAATGATAAGTGTCATTCTATGGAACGCGCCGCCCACGGCGGCGCTGTGGCTGACGCCAATCGACGATGGCTCTCTCCGCGCTCCGCGCACAGGCAAAGCGGCGTCAGAGCCGCCGCAGTCCATAAAAGAACAAACCGCTCGCAAATGTATGAGATACGACACTAGATTTGACCTGTCAGATATGTCAGGACAAGGTGGGCACCAGTCCCTGCTTACTAGAGCTGTCATTCTGAGGCTGAAAGCCGAAGAATCTCTTTTCCCGAGAGATCCTTCGCTCTGCTTAGGATGACAAGGCTTGCAGCGTTCGACCCGAATGCACTTCCACTGGATCTCTCACCGTCTGTTTTACATATGAAAGAATCTCCGATCTTCCTCAAAAGCTTCGAGACGCTGGAGTGGATTCTCAATCACACCCAAAAGTTCCCCAAGCACCAACGGTTCGTCATGGCCAAGCGCATTGAGGAAGCAGCCTTGGCCTTTCATGACAACTTGAGGACTCGCACATAAATTGCCCGTTCTTCTCTTGTGGTGCGGGCCTCTGGCCTGCACCGAGCCATGCAGGCGAGGACGCCTGCACCACAAGCCCTGCTGGCAAAGGGGGGAAACGTGGTTCGACGAAGCCTGCCCTGAGCGGAGCGCAACGGAGTCGAAGGGCTCACCATAGTCCTCGCACGAGGGATTTGTATAAACAGGGGTGCTGTTGCTTGCACAGGTTGAAGAGTTTGGGCATAGAGAGATAACGATAACTGACAACTTCTGTCCTCGCGAGGATGACGGATAATGAGTAACGGCGCCAAGGCTAGGCAAGATCCCCTCATTGGCCAGGAAATCCAGGGCCGCTATCGAGTGATCCGTGAACTCGGCAGAGGAGGGATGGGCAAGGTCTACCTCGCCGAACAACTCAGTATTGGACGGCAAGTGGCCCTCAAAGTGTTACTTGAAACGTATACACAAAACCCTGAAGTGCTCACTCGCTTCCGCCGTGAGACGCAACTGGCTGCCTCTCTCGATAACCATCCGCGTGTCGTCACCATTTACGATTGCGGTGAAATGGAAGATGGGAACGTGTTCATTGCGATGGAGTATGTGCAGGGACGAACGCTCCAAGAGGTGATCGGCGGGCCGTTACCGATCAGACGGGCGGTCTCGTTGGCAATCCAGATTGCTGAAGGGTTACACGTCGTGCATCGAGCAGGCATCCTGCACCGTGATGTGAAGCCGCAGAACATCATGGTACGCCAGACAGAAGAGGAGGAAGCGGTCAAGTTGATGGATTTCGGCATTGCTCGACCGCTCGACTCCCACACACGGCTGACGCACGTGGGATTTGTGGTAGGGACAGGGAAATATATGGCACCTGAGATCACTCAGCATGGGCAGTACAGCCAACAGTCGGATCTCTACGCGTGGGGGATCGTGCTCTACGAAATGCTGAGTGGCAAGGTTCCGTTTACTGCATCGACACCAGAGGCACTTGCCCTGAAGCACTGGCACGAGAGCCCGGTCCCGCTGCGGCAGGTGCGACCAGAAGTCCCGGTGGCAATTGAACAACTCGTTGCCCACACGTTGGAAAAGAAACCAGAGGATCGTCCCAAAAGCATGCGAGAAGTAATCACGAGATTGCGGACTGCGGAGGGAAACATCCAAGAAGGAGTGACTGGTCCAACTGTTATTGCCACTCCGTTAGGCAGGAAGGAAAAGAAGGAAGAGGACGATCGGCAGGAGGCAGAGGAAAAGACAAAGAAAGAGACAGAGAAAAAGGCAGAGAAGAAGAGAGGAAGTGAGAAGGCCGGGCAACGGAGGTGGCTGACCTGGCTTGGTGGGGGGCTCAGTGTCGCTCTTGCCGGCACTCTAGGCGTGTGGGTGGTAATGTCTGAAACTGTGTCCCCACCGGTGCCAGAAGATCTTTCGAGGAAGCCACTACCACCTCAAGAAACACCCGTAGAAATAGCAACTCCGTCTCCTGCAATAGACAATCAAGCGATTACCGACCATCTACACATTGGGAGAATGTATCTTGACCGTGGGGAGTACCCCGAGGCCATTGCGGAATTTGAGGCGGCCAAAGCCTGAGCACCGGGTCATCAAGAAATACAGGATCTTCTCGACCGTACACAACGCGCTAAGCAGGCAGAAGAAGAACTGCTCCTGGCACGATGATCCCTGAGCGAGAGACCTCCAGTTAGAAAACGAGAGATTAACTGTGGTATCTTTATTCCGCGATTTTCGAGAGGAAACGAAAATGTCGAATACAGTGACCTTAGAGCAAATAGAGCAACTAGTAGTACAACTCCCGCCGCCAGAGCGATTGAAATTGGTGGCGCGTATCTGTGAGCAACTGAGCGCTGCGCCAATGGCGGAAAGTGACGAGGAGGAAGCGAGGCGAGAACGACTGGCCCAAGTGGACGCCTGGTTGGCAGAGTGCGACGCTGTTGCAGAGAGTATTGAAGGTGAATTCGATTCTACTAAGGATATACGACAAATCCGTGAGGAGCGGACGAACCGTTTATGAAGGAGCGTTGCGTTGACGCGAGCGTGATCGTCAAATTAGCCCTCAAGGGAGAACGGCACCGCACGAAAGCACGGCGATTGATTCGTGAGTCTGCACAGGAAGGCATCATCCTCATTGCTCCGCCATTCTTCGTCAGCGAAGTGGATACGGTGATTCGCAAGCGAGTACACGATGGTAGGATGAGTCAGGCTGGTGCCCGAAGATCATATGCTGTTCTTGACCGTGCCCCAGTCCAGATCACGACACATCCGAACTTACGGCAACGTGCCCGTGAAATTGCCGAGCAATTTAACCAGCGGACGGTGTATGATGCTACCTATGCTGCTCTTGCTCAATTGCGAGGTTGCGAGTTCTGGACAGCGGATAAGGCATTTTATGATGCCGTGAAAACACTGTTATCGTTTGTGAGATACCTGCCCGATTATTCCTAAAATCTTAGATCGCTCAAGTGCCTGGAGGCAGCAGCGTAATGTAAAGGAGGAGAAAAGCATGGCCGAAGCAGTGAATTTTCCCCGTCCGATCCCGGATTTCGATGCCCAAGAGTTCTGGGATGGGTGTAACCGTGGCGAATTGCTCATGCAGCGGTGCAAGAGCTGCAAAAAGTTTCGCTGGTTGCCGAAACCCATGTGCCCGTATTGTCACTCTTTAGAGAAAGAATGGGTGAAGATGAGTGGGCGAGGGAAAGTCTACTCGTGGACCATTATCACGCACCCGGTACACCCGGCTGCGGTGAGTAAGGTTCCCTATAATGTCGCTCAAGTCCAACTCGATGAAGATCCAGAACTGGTTTTAGTGACGAACCTGGTTAACGTGAAAAATGAGGACATTCGCTTTGACCTGCCAGTTGAAGTGGTGTTCGAGGAACATGAACCAGGAGTGAAATTACCGAAATTCAAACCTGTATAGGAGGCGTTATGCAACTCAGTTTGGAGGGCAAAGTTGCGATCGTCACTGGCGGGAGTAAAGGGATCGGTCGCGCGACCGCGCTGGGATTGATGGCAGAAGGTGCGTCCGTCTTAGTCTGTGCCCGAGGCAAAGATGCTCTGGAAGAGACTGTGCGACTGGCAGGGGATAAGAGTGAAGGGCGGGTCATCGGGATGCAGGCTGACCTGACAAAAGGTGAAGAGATCAAAGCCGTGGTTGCGCGCTGCCTGGCAACCTTTGGCCGGGTAGACATCCTGGTGAACAATGCTGGCAGTGCACGCCCTGGGGATTTTCTTCAACTGCCGGATGATGCCTGGACCGACGACTGGACGCTGAAATTCTTCGGCTATGTCCGAATGGCGCGCGAGGTGCTCCCGCACATAGAAAAGCAGAAGAATGGGGTGATTATTAACATCATCGGCACTGGCGCGCTCAGGCCGGTGGGGAGCTACATGATCGGTGGTGCAGCCAATGCTGCACTCAACCATTTTACCAAAGCGCTTGCCGATGAAGGTGCCAAACACGGGGTGCGTGTTGTTGGTATCAATCCTGGTCCAATCCTGACTGAACGGTTGCAACGCTTCCTCTCGACCTTTAGTCCAGAAAGTAACAGCGCCGAGGAAGCGATGAAAAAGATGACGCCGCTGGGCCGGGTGGGGAAACCTGAAGAAGTGGCTGACCTGGTGTTATTTCTCGCATCCGAGCGGGCGGCATTTATTCATGGTGCCAATATCACGATTGATGGTGGGGCGAATCCCGGGTTGATGGGATAAAATGGGGGCTAGTAGTCCGTCATGTTGATTTTGAGGGGTAGAGAGGGGAGGCGTCATTCCCGCAAAAGCGGGAATCCAGGGGGCATAACTCGAAGCCCATGCTGAACAATTCTGGATGCCCGCCTGCGCGGGCATGACGGAAACGAACC
>CAZCWX010000597.1:0-9450 GCA_964502465.1 uncultured Enterobacteriaceae bacterium
AACCGGTGATCCGCAAGCAGGCGGATGCGATTATCGCCGAGTTTGCCCGGAACGTTGCCGCTCGCTTGCACGGAGCGACAGCGGCGCTGCCGGATGAGAAGGAGCCGGACCAAATCCCCGTTGCCCAGCAACAACCACCGGAGCTGGGAGTATCTCCTGCGCGTCCTGTTCCGTCCAAACCCTTCATCGGCATGGCTACAGGACTCAGTCTGGCGATCGTGCTCCTAACTACCCTTTCGGGCAAAGATTGCTTCGCTGCGTTCGCAATGACTCAATGCTGCGGCTTTTCAGACAGCCTCTGAAATTCCGAGGGTAGTGTTCTCGAATTGTTGAGAGCGTTGTGTAAAAATCTGAACTGAATCTGTCGGACATGTCAGAGCAAGTGTGATTCAGCACTAACCTCCCCCTCCTGTCATTCTGAGGCCAGAGGCCGAAGAATCTCTTTGCCGGAGAGACCCTTCGTTGCACTCAGGGTGACAAGGCGAGTATATCAATCTTCTGGTGGTCTGATTTAGCTGCTCCTCCACGTTTAACCAGAGCATTTCTATGAATTTTTGCGTGTTACGCTACTTCTTAGGCGCGCTTAACTGGTTCCTTTTGCTAACGCTTCCATTTTGCTGGCCAAGGTAAAATCGAGCTCGCTGATCCCACCGGCGTCGTGGGTCATCAGGTCCACTTTGACCGTGCTATAGACGTTGAACCATTCGGGATGATGGTTCAGAGATTCTGCCACCAGTGCAGCACTGGTCATGAAACCAAAAGCCTGGACAAAATCCTTAAACTTGTACTCACGGTGTAACTTGCCGTTCGCCACTGTCCAGCCAGAGATGTGGCTCAGCCGAGCTTGCATCTCACTGTCAGAAAGTTTTTCCTGTTTTGTCGCCATAAAAATTTCTCCTTCCTCGCTAGTCAGAGAACCTTTTCCCAGATCGTAAGGGCGTGGCACGCTGTGCCCCTACTGTAACCTGTCATCGGCTCAAGTCAATTGACACAGAGGCCCTACAGGTTTTGTCCCTTTGCCGAGAGGGTCGTTCTCCTCGACAGCCGCCATGCTCTCATATAGGTTGCCGGCGAGAAAGAGTTGGATGAGATCATCAACATGAGGAGGATAACATGACACGAAAACCAGCAGTAGGCCTGGCGGCCATGCCTGGTCGGCGGAGGGCAACGCTCGAACTTGCACAACGGATCGAACGGGAAGGTTTTTCCGGCATTTACTGCCACAGCGTCGGCGATAACATGGGCCTCTGTACTGTTCTGGCCTTTGCCACTCATGAGATCCCCTTGGGCACCAGCATTGCCAATATGTATACGCGCCATCCGTTTGATTATGCCCAAACCGCGGCATTTCTGCATGAGGTATCAAACGGTCGCTTCCGGTTTGGTATTGGTGTCAGTCACGGGCCTATTCACCAACGACTAGGATTGCAGGTCGGCAAACCGCTGAGTGATATCCGCAAGTTTGTCGATGATCTCCACGCCAGCGCACCGCAAGCAGGAGCACTGCCACCAATTCTGTTGGCGGCGTTGCGCAAGCCGATGGCACGGCTTGCCGGGGAAATCGCTCAAGGGGCGATTTGGGCGAATGCCGCGCGTTCCCACATGGCAGAATCCATCCGCGTTTTTCCCGCAGAGAAGGTACGCGATCACTCGTTTGTGATTGCCAATATGGTTCCAACCTGCATTGCCGAGGACAGAGCAACGGCCGCAGCGGTACATCGGCGCACGCTCACGAACTATGTGCGTCTGCCAAACTACCAGCAGTATTGGATTGAGGCAGGCTTTGCAGAAGAAATGCGAGCGATTCAGCAAGCGATTACCAATAAAGAAGATGACAAGATTCCGCAGCTCATGTCTGACCGTTGGTTACAGCAGGTGACACTGTATGGCACTGCTGCCGATGTCCGCGAGGGAATTGAGGCCTGGTACGCTGCAGGTGTAAACACGCTCATCGTCGTGCCTTCATCGGCGCGCGGCAATCAAATGGTCGCGTGTGAGGAGATTATCGCCGCACTCCACTAAGATTGGCTCGTTTTTCCTGTAGTCTGTTGACGCGCTTGCGCAGAAGATTCTGTAAAGGAGGGACACCATGGCAACCGAGGGAAAAGCACAACGACGGCAAATTTATGGTGGATACAAAGGCAAGGACAGCCCGAACGAACGGGACAGGCTCACGCATTTCCTGGATGAATACCGCTGTAGCGAAGGGTTCGTGGCCGAATATCTGTCCCACTGGATTGAGCTCAGCAAGCACGAAAACCTCAAAGGCGGCTTGCGTACCATACGAGAGCGCGAGGCGGCTCACTCCCGTTTGCTGGAAGCACGCCTCCGTGAGCTCGGTGGCGTTCCACAAGCCACGATTCCGGCAGAACGACGCGAGCAGAGTCTGGCGCTCTATGCCTCGGCTGAGAAGACGGATGTCGAGAAACTACAGTCGCTGGCAATCCTGTTCCAAGACCCAGATGATTTTCTGCAGCCGCTCACTGATCTGATTGCCCAGGTTCAAGAGGATCCGCACAGTAAGGAGTTATTACGTACGATCCTCGACGACGAACGCGCCAGTATCAGTTGGCTGGTCGAAACCTACAAAACCCTCGGCGCGACTGACAGGGCGCGATAACGGAGACGAGCCACACGGCGAGAGATCTAAAAAATCCAGTGCGTCGGGGCGAAGCATTCAGCAGCATCTACTATGCATCGCTTCTGTCAGAGCGTCCGCCTTCCGTTCGCTCTGAGCCCTTCGGCTTCGCTCCATTACGCTCAGGATATATCTAACTGAGAGACCCTTCGCTTCGCCCAGGGTGACAGTGCCGGAAGACTAATCTTGTGTGGTCTGATTGAGCCGATACATGCGGATTGGACGCGGGGTACGCCACAATTCCGGTTGCTCTCGCCACTGTTTCCCTGCACTCATGCCACCGTCCACAACCATGATATGTCCTGTTACGAAATTTGACTCATTACTGGCGAGCCACAGGGCTGCCTGGGCAATGTCTGTCGGTTCACCAATCCGACCCAGGGGCTGCGCGTTTGCCATGTATTGGCGGAGTTTGTCGATGTGCTCAGTCGTGGCATCTGGACGGCCCGCCGCAAGTGGAGTGGCGATAGCGCCCGGACAGATGCAATTGACCCGAACTCCCCATTCTCCTAATTCGAGCGCGGCTGACTTGGTCAGGTGAACCACCGCTGCTTTTGCCGCGCTATACAAATGCGGGCCGAGACCAGCTTGTAGGCCTGCGATACTGCCGGTGTTAAGCATGTTTCCAGAGCGCTGTCGCTTCATAATAGGTGAGGCATACTTGATGCCAAGGAAGACCCCTTTGACCAGGACGTCAAAAGTCATGTCGAAGTCTTCGACACTGGTATCTTCGAGTGGTCCTAGGGCACCGCCAAATCCAGCGTTGTTAAAGAGACAGTCGAGCCGGCCCCAGCGTGAAACAGCGGCATCAATCGCGGCTTTCACCTCGACCTCGTGGGTGACATTGACCTGCACAAATGCCGCTTCCTGGCCAAGCTCAGCCACCAGCGCGTGTCCTTTGTCTTCCTGCATATCGGCGATGAGCACGCGGGCGCCTTCAGCAGCGAACAGACGCACGGTCGCTTCCCCAATCCCGCTTGCCCCTCCAGTGATAACGGCAACTTTTCCGTCGAGTTTCCCCATGCTTTTCTCCTTCACATAAACAAGACTTCTTGCTGAGAGGTCTCAATATCCCTGACCGTGTTGCTAGGTGCAAGTCTGGGTGAGAAGAACCTTGCGGTCTGCTATTGGTGTAGAGGCAAGGATCGGAGAGCAGGATGAAAGGTCTGACCTCGTTGGCTGATCCGTTGTTGGAGAAGCATGATTTCTCTACGCAGAGGAGTTGAGTGTGGCAGCAAAAGAGTTTACTGGACTCAGTTTCTTTGTGCGACTTACCTTCGCCATTCTCCTGGTGGGTGCCAGTTACAATCCGGAAGGTGCATCGTACTACCACTGGATCGTGCAGGAGTTTCCTGACTTTGGTCCCGAGAAGGCAGTTGTCGGGGTTTTGCTCGTGATCGGCTGGGTGATCTTCTTGCGGGCCACGTTCCGTTCCTTGGGACGGGTTGGTCTGATCTTAGCACTCGCTTTCTTCGGGTCTCTTGTGTGGTTGTTCACCAGCTGGGGCTGGATCTCACCGGACAGTCCGCGTGCGGTGACCTATACGAGTTTGGGGATTCTCTCCGCAACCTTAGCGATTGGTATGAGTTGGTCGTACATTCGGCGTCGTATGAGTGGTCAGGTCGATGTTGATGAGGTTGATGAGAATACCTGAATCCACGGGTAAGCCTAAGAAGAAAAACCGCAGGCATCGACTTTACTTCGCGCAGTACCCCTGCCGCGAGTGGAACACCCGCCACGAAGAAAATGAACAGCTCGCGGAGGTCGAGATTCATTTCATGCGTGAGAACACCCTCCCGCAGCCTCAGGTTGCCATGCCTTATAAGATAGTGCTCTGGAAGCATGCCTGTTCCCAAACGGCTCAATAGCCTTCCGGATTGCCGGGGTTGAGGAGGACGCAATGCCTGCGGCGCAGGCGCAAAAACGCATTCAGGAGAACCCCTTTCACGCAGGCGAGTTAGAGCCCCACGATCACACACGGAAAGAAAGTCTCAGTTCTCTTTGCTGGGCCTTTTGGGCTAACCAGTGACCGCGAACGTAAAACGCGAAGCGTAAAACAGGCCAAGAATTCAGGAATCAGGAGACAGAAGCTAAACACAAGTAGTCAGTGGCACAAGGCTGCAGGCTATAGGCTGTAGGCTGCAGGCAAAGATGGGGACAGCCCTTCAGCCTTAAGCCTCCAGCCTGAAGCCTCGTTCTCCATTCATCATTCCGCATTCATCATTCATAATTTATTTCAGCCCCGCCTGGCGCAGGGCGGTAAGATACCGCTCCAAGGACGCTGGATCTTTGAAGACCATCACCCGCCTATACCACTCCAGAGAGACATTAGAATTGAGCCGCCGGAATTCTGCCAGCTCGGCTCGGGCCTCCGCATCTCGGCCCAGCTCACTATAGCAAATAGCCAAGTGAAGGTGGGCAGGCAGAAAGTCGGGGTTGCGGATAGCAGCGCTCTGTAAGGTTACGATCGCTTCATCATATCGCCCCGCCAAGCGGTAGGCCGTGAGAGTACGAATGGTCGCTTCTTCGTCCTCCCCCATCAGGCGACTGTAGCCAGCGACATCGGCACTCAGGATCGCGGCAAGCTTGCGCTCCATGCGTACCTCCCCGGAATGGTTATCCCGTTGAGTTTCTTGCGAGTATCAGTCAATCTCGTTGTAGAAGAGCAATCATGTCTCTCCTCGACGCTGCCGCACGTACTTGGTAATTTTCTTTCCCAGCACATCCGCCAGATAAATATCCCCAACAGAGTCAACCCAGAGACCGTGCCCCATAGGAGAATCCCAGCGGGCAATCACGCTGCCGCGCTTGTCCATCACAGTGACCGTCGGTTTTAAGTCACTGACGTACACGATCTCTTGGGCATCGAGGTAAATATCAGTCGGGCGGTGAATATCTGTCCACTGGGTGGAGAACTGTCCTGTGGCGGTAAAGACTTGGATGCGGTTGTTCTCTCGATCACAAACATACACCATGCCCTGCCCATCTACCCACACGCTGTGAGGGAGATGGAACTCGCCAGGTGCGCTCTTGCCTGGTGTCCCCCAGGAATCGATCAACCTCCCATCGGCAGAGAAGCGATGAACACGGCTGTTGCGGTAGCCATCGGAGACATACAGGTCACCAGAAGGGGCAACGACCATTTCGGTCGGTTTGTTAAAAGGGCCGGCGGCGCGCGGGACCAATCCCCCGTCTTCGGTGCAGCCGGTGTCGGAGGGTTTCCCCCTGGTTCCCAAGACTGAGAGGGGTTTGCCGTCAAGCGTGAACTTCAACGCGACGTGATCGTCACGGTCGGTGAGATAAATCGTGTCGTCAGGACCGATAGAGATGCCGTGCGGGTCAGTAATGGCGCTGCTCCCCCAAGAATTCAGATAGTTGCCTTCACGATCGAACACCAAAATCGGCGGATCTTTTCGCTGGAAGGCGTAGACGCGGTCTTGGGAATCTACTGCCACTGCGCTGACCGGACCGAAGGTCCAGCCAGTGGGTAACGACCCCCAGCTCTCTACCATCTCGTACGTGTAGTGGCCATTGCCTACGGTGCTCATAGCGCGTCCCTCCTTTGCTTACGTGACACAGTTCCCATAGAACAAGGTTCTTGGTCCTGTCAAGGAAAACCCTTTGCACTCCTTTACATCACGCGGTCACTTGTCCTACTGTGCAAAGAAAAGGAGGATTCATTATGGCAACACAGAACGGAAATGGTTTACTGGCCGTCTGGACCGATATCGCTCCCGAGGCGGAGAGCGAGTTTAACGAATGGTACGATACCGAGCACATTCCCCAGTTACTTGGCGTGCCAGGTTTTCTCAGTGGCCGCCGCTACCAGGCAGTCGAAGGCGAGCCCAAATATCTGGCGCTTTATGAACTGACCAATGCAGAGGTCATGAAGAGCGATGCGTTTCGCCAGGTGCGGGAGATGCCGACCGAGTGGACGAAGAAGATGCGCCCTCTCTTTCGCAACACGGCGATTGGGGTTTACCGGCAGCTCTTTTCTCACGGGACACAACCGACCACTGATGCCGCTTTTGTCCTCACCGTGCGATTGAACATCCCCGCCGAGAAAGAGCAGGAATTTAATGAATGGTATGACGTGGACCATGTGCCCGCTTTGGTTGGCGTACCAGGCGTGTTCTGTGCCAGGCGGTATGTGGCGGTCGAGGGCGACCCCAAGTATTTAGCGGTATACGAAATGAACGATGCCCGCATTCCCAAGAGTCAGGAATGGGATAAGGCGCGCAATTCCGAATGGACCCTGCGGATCAGGCCTCATCTGAAAGATGGCAAGGTGATCACTAGCCGTCGCATCTTTCCTTAACTGTCCATACACCCTGCGCGTAGCCGCAGGATCAGCGGAGTCGAAGAGTGCGATGCTGGCAGGTGCAGCGGCCTTCGACCTCGCTGCGCGTAGCCTGTCCTGAGCGTGGTGAGAGGCTCAGGCTGAACGGAGTGGGTAGTCACGAGTAGTATCCCGTTCGAGCTAAGCACCAAATTCTCGACGCTTGTTTAGCAGGCAACCTTACGCGGGAGGAGGATGCACGCCGAGGCTGACCCACAGACTGCGTGTCATAACAATCGTCGGATGGTTCATGTTCAGCGCGTTGACTGTTGCCCGTCCTGATTGCGTTCGTCCCTCGACACGCAACCCCTCTGCCTTCCACATAAAGTGACGTGACCACTTTTGGGTGCGAGGATTGAAGAGTGACGCACTGCGTCCGCTCACTGGATCCTGGTAGTGTGTCCGTATGCCTTTGTGGAGATTGCACCGAGCACATGCAAATGCCAGATTGTCGAGGGTTGTCGGGCCGCCAGCCGTTTCGGGAATGACATGTTCAACATGTAACGGCCCCCCGGTGATTCTTTCGGGACTCTGGCAGTACTCGCAACGATACCGTGCGCGTTCAGCGACGGCCTGGCGCAGCGTTGGAGAGATGTACGCCACCGGCGGTCACGGGTCCAGACGCAAATCGTCGGGTAGGATTCCACGGTGTTTGAGGAGGACAAGCGCTCTGGCCTTGCGCAGCGTGACGAGGTCTTCTTGTTCGACTAACGCTACGGCCTCTCGCTGTTCATCTGCGGAGAGACTACGCTGCTGCTGAGCAGCCAACAGGTCCTGCAAACGATGTGTGTGTTCAGGAGGAAGAGTTGCCCGGGCGGCCTGGAGTAACTCGTCGTTGGATAGATGTTCGAGTTCGGGAAGCTGTACTTGCACCGGAGGTCGAATCCACTCGATCACAACTTCTTCAAGCGGACGTTGTGTGGCTTGGGCGACGCGTTGTGCTCGCTGGTAGACTTCATCGGGAAGTGCAAGTGTGACGGGATGCACCGCCATAGTTTGTCCCTCCTTCGTCAAGGGCACTGTACCCCTGGCGTGACAGTATTGTCCATATCCACGTAACACGCCTGCGGAGGAAGAGTGGAGCATAAACCAAGACGCGCCAACTTCCGTCTAGTCGCAAATATGCGCCAAGTAGAAAAGCTAGGGAATTTCAAATACATGGCCAGCACGTATCTGGCAGAGATCGAGAAGATGCACGTCAAGGTGATAGAATATCTCCGCCGCCACGTCAGTGAGCCTGGACCTGCCGAAGCCGCCTAAATGAAGCGGTTCATGTAATCTCTGCCTGCAGGGTTTCGTTTTGCGTAGAAAGGCAACGAGCAACGAAGAAAACAATCAAAGATTGTTACACATCCTGATCACAAACACCGCGGCGAGCAGCTCCTGGCAAGCAGCCATCCTTCTATTGAGCAGCTTTGAGAAGAAATACAACCGTTCGAGAATCAGGTTCATAAGTTGAGTTGAGCGTACCTGCGTGAATGCAAGACTTGACCCTTATTTCCTACTCGGAATCCACAAGCCTACAGATGAGTTGAGTCGGATTGGCATTTATACCTTTTTGCGTTTGACGTTATTTCATATGCAGATAAAGAAAGCCCGCTACGAGCTTCTCTCTCACTTATCAATCTTATCATAAGGATGGTTTTAGGGATGGTGTCAAACCTGCTTAACTTGCTCTAACGTCTTTGTAGAGCGCAGCTGACATTAGAGGTATGGCAGCCGCCGAAAGCCGCTATGGTGGCCGTATGTAACCTGCCTCAAACACCACACATCGGATGAAGCCATCCCGGGCCTTTACAACCTAGACACTGCGCCCGCCAGCTTGCAACGCCTCTGGACTCAGCTCTGCTCGCTTTGTAGCCTCTAAATCGGACCCGAGAAGATTCTGTACGCTACAGTGACATCTTGTACAGCCTCCGTCCGACGCTCAAGCGTCGCGCTGAAACAACAAAGCCTGGTACACCAGACTCTCAGGAGACTTTAGTCCCCTTCGTAGGCTGAGCCCGGAACTTCAGCTCTAGGCGGGGACGGTCATGGACTGACTTCGCTAGCAGTATTCTGAAGACTACGCCCCCTGAGCACGGTTACGACGAGGCAGGAGAAACTGCGGTTCTGTTAGGCACTTTCGTCACTGTCGAGCCGCTAGCCACGTTAGAAGGCGTTATACCATCACAGCCTCGGGATGGGGGGTGTTTCGTCAGAGCGACGCGCAAGGTGCAGGAGAAGCCCGTTCACCTTTCGAACAGCTCAAATCACTCCTTGTTCTTGTAATGCGGCCAGTTCAGCCCCAGAAAGCCCAAGCAGCTCTCCGTACACGTGTGCGTTGTGCTGGCCGAGGGTTGGGCTGGGAGACTCGACAACTGGCGGCTCACCACCGACTCGTAGTGGAGAGGCCATAACGGTCACTTTCCCCACGGTTGGGTGCTCAACTTCTTGCAGCGTGCCGCGGGCGCGAAGGTGAGGATCAGTGAGC
>CAZCWX010000598.1:0-5406 GCA_964502465.1 uncultured Enterobacteriaceae bacterium
GATTACGCCAAGATGGTCTCCCATAGGTGCCTTGTGTATCCGTTTCTTACAGCAGTTTGCCTTTGTATGAAAAGTCCGCTCTCGGGTCCCCTCTCCCCTTGTGGGAGAGGGACAGGGTGAGGGGAAAAACCGGAAGGAAAAACATGTTCACCCAAGTGAAAACTACTGTAGGTGTAAAAACTGCTCACCATACATAACATATTGTATCGGCTTTTTGGCAAAATCTAAAATCGCCACAGTAGGGTTCAGCCGTCAGCAATCAGCCATGCCGTTGAAAAATAGCTGAAAGCTGAGAGCTTTTTTGCTCAGGTGTTACGCGAACGAACGGGACGGGAGACCTTCGAACCAGGGCAAGACTAATGTTTCGTTGATCGAGTAGGTGTAAGCATGACCCCAGTCGGGTAGCTCTTTGTAGGTCACGTTGGTGAAATCGTTTTCGCTGAACAGGTTATAGGCAGCGCGAGCCATTGCGACCGGAAAAATAAAATCCTGCGCCCCGTGGACGATGAACAGCGGTACCCCTTTGCTGTCTTCGTGGACCCGCCACGGGCCGAGTACGCCAGCGATAGGGGCAATCCCGGCGAAGAGTTTTGGGCAACTGAAGCCGATGGCGTAGCTAAATGTGCCTCCATCCGAAAGGCCTGTCGCAAAGAAGCGGCCTGTGTCGATGGTATACTCATCGAGCAACTCTTCCACAATTGACAGAATCGAACGGATATCGATCCCAGGTTGATGGATGGACCAGGTGCGATCGAGTGACTTCGGTGAGAGCACGATATAGCCTTTGCTCTTGGCTGGTCGCAGCCAGGTTAACAGGTAGTCATCCCCACGACCATGGCCGCCATGCATTGCAATGATGAGCGGCCAGCGCCGATTCGGATCATAGTTTTCTGGGACATACAGGGAATACTCACCATGTGCGTCGGTAGCAGGTCTGTGCATCACCCCGGTTGGGGCTGCTACGCCAGCCGCAGGTGTCTCCAGTTCGTGCCAACGGGGGAGGTCTTCGGACAACACCCAGTATTGCTGGAGCGTTGGTAACTGTGCGCGCAAGCTGTACAGTAAGTATTTTCCCAAAGAAAAGGCTTGGCGACTCTGAAAGTATGCGACCATGGGATTGAATTCGGAAGCGCTGAGAAAAGAGGTGTACGCATCTTCAAAGTGCGCCACAGCCTCACGCCACTTTTCATGAAAGCGCTCCTGGCCACGCGGCGGAGTAAGCCCTTCCAGTTCGGTAGTCAGCGGAGGAAAAAACTCTCCCAGCTTGTCGAACAGGTCCTGTTTATGTTGTCCGATCTTCGCCAGGTGCATCTGTTCTTGTAAGGCTTCAAACGTGCGCAAGAACGTGAGGATCTGCTCTTCCTGGTGACCAACGACACGGTGGTAGCGCTCTTCTGGAGACGACATTGCATCCCTCCTTGCTCGCCGCTCAGGCTATAGCGAGCCTGTTGCAGTTGCAAGAGGGAAAGGCGTATGCGAAGGTGACGACGCTATGAAAACCGCAGAGGGCGTTCCTCAGACCCTCCTTCGTACCCTGCCAGCAGTAGACAAATTACTGGTCGCACCAGAGATAGCTTCTTTCTTGTTCCGCTATAGTCGTGCTGCGGTCGCTGAGGCTGTGCGTGCTGTGCTGACCTCCGCGCGTCAGGAGATTCTTGCTGGTACGGTTACAGCACCTTTTGAAGAAGCGCAGCTCATCCAGCGAGTCAGCACGTGCCTCTCGCGGAGTGACCGTGCTCCGCTCCGTTCGGTGGTGAATGCCACTGGCACCGTATTGCATACTAATCTTGGTAGAGCCTTGCTTGCCAAAGCTGCGATCGAGGAGGTTGCCCGTGTGGCAGCATCTCCAGTAGCCCTGGAGTACGATATTGCAGCAGGCAGGCGTGGGGATCGGGATGCCGTGATTGAAGAAGACCTGCTCGCGCTCACCGGAGCCGAGGCGGCAACAGCGGTCAATAACAACGCTGCGGCTGTGCTGCTGGTGCTGAACACGCTGGCCGATGGCAAAGAAGGCATCGTGTCACGAGGAGAACTGATTGAGATTGGTGGGGCATTCCGTATCCCCGATGTCATGCGCAAGAGTGGCGTGCGCTTGCGTGAAGTTGGCACGACGAACCGCACGCATCTCCAGGATTACGCTGAAGCACTGGCGGCTCAGACTGGCGTGTTGCTCAAAGTCCACCCCAGTAACTACCGCATCATTGGCTTTACCAGCGCGGTCAGCCTGGAAGAATTAGTCGCACTGGGACGAAAACATGGCGTGCCGGTCATGGAAGACCTTGGTGCCGGAGCGTTGATTGATCTCTCACTGTACGGCTTACCGAAGGAACCGGTTGTGGCTGAGCGGGTAGCGACAGGCGCAGATGTCATCACTTTTAGTGGGGACAAATTACTTGGTGGTCCGCAAGCCGGACTCATCGTCGGTCGTCAGGAGATTATCGCTCAGATCAAAAAAAACCCGCTCAAACGTGCGCTCCGCCCGGATAAGCTCACGTTGGCCGCACTGAGCGCTACGCTGCGCCTGTATCGGCGCTCGCCGAATCTGGCTATTGAGCTTCCCACTCTTCATTGGCTGACGCGATCTCGAGAAGAGATGGAGGCCATTGCTGCAGAAGCGCTTCCGCTTCTCCACCAGAGCTTGGGCAAGGGGTTCTCCATCTCTGTAGAAGATGCGAGTGCCCAGATTGGCAGTGGCGCGCTGCCGGAAGAGGCGCTGCCCAGTCGCGTGATTATGATTCGTCATAGCGAGCTGTCAGCTGAAAAAATTGCCGCCCATTTTCGCGCGGCTGATCCGCCAATTTTGGGACGGATTCGAGACAACGCCTTCCTGCTGGATCTGCGCGGTATCTTCGCCGCTGAGGAATTAGTGCCACGAGCGACGATTTCTCCCCGTCGATAGGCACTTGGTCCCGAGGTTCTGTTCGATGATTGCCTGATCCACGTCGTCGGTCACGCCATCGAGGTTGAGGTCGTAGACGCTCGAGAGGCCGGACGATTCGCTGTAGAAGCGCCAGTCTTCGAGGTCTTTCTGGTTGACCACGAAGTCGATGTTGCCGTCACCTGGGCACGGTGGCTGGGACGACAGGAGCGCCGCCAGTCGTGCCGCGAGCGCGTCGTAGTTGCGCTGCTGCACGGGGGTCAGGGACCCCAGCGGCAGCTCGGTGCCTGCCTCGTCGAGCTTGGGCTCCGGGACGGCCTCATCGATCTCGTAGAACTCGGTCATCGTCGTATCGACGCACGGCTGCTCCTGAGAGACGTACGCTTTGAGGGAGTTCTGCACGATCTTGTAGCGATTATTGCGGATCCCGACCGACGTGAGTGGCGTGATGGCGTAGGGTGGGTCGCCCTGCGGGTCGCCGCTGTTCGCAACGAGGAACGCGTTGACCTCGCAGCAGTACTTGAACCCCTCTGGCGGCACGCCGTCGGTCATCGGATCATCGTGACCGGCCCCCCACCAGGTGCCGCTGTTGTCCTCGCAGACGCTCTTCGTGACGGGAATCTGCGTGCAGCTTACGCCGATGGTGCAGGGTCCGTTGATCGCGCTATTGGCCTGCAGATTCACGCCGACCTGGGTGAAGTTCCACCTGCGGATCCTGGTCTGCTTCGGGTTGGCGACGTAGGGCAACAACGGCTTGGCATCGACCGGCCGCGGCACCGCCTGCCGGACGTTCTTGATCCCGGCGATCTCGCCGAACAGTGCGTAGAGGTCAGCGATGTTCACCATGTGCGTCACTTCACGGTCCGGACTGTGCACTAACGGACCGGCCACGATCAGCGGCACCCAGACACCGGTCTGATACGCCGTGCCCTTGGCGCGCGAGACGTCGAAGGGCACCTTGACGGTCGAGCCGAGGCTGCCGTTGTCGCCGAGGATGATCACCATGGTGTCGGTGCGCCGCGGCTGATAGAGCAGGCCACCGTCCGTGCCTCGCTGCGCCAGGTTGGTCTCTACGAGCAGGCGGCCCAACTCGGCGTCAAGCGACTCGATCATCAGGTTCGACAGCACGCGCTGCGCTGCACTGTCGGAGCAGTCCAGATCGCTGCTCTGCGCGTTGCCCGCCAGCGCTTGGTTGACAGGCGGCTGCATGAGCGGGGTATGGTCCGCGGTAAAGCTGACTGTCGCCATCCAGGGTCGGTCAGCTGGGCGTTGGTTGATCCACGCGATCGCCTCATCGACGGCGACCGTGGTGCGGAAGCGGCGCGCGCGCGGATCAGTCAGCGGCACCTGCTCCACCGAGCCGTCCGGGAAGTTGTAGACCAGCGGCGATACGTAATAGCCGCTCAGCGCGTCGAAATTTAGATAGTCCGGCGCCGGCACCTGGCAGCTCTGGTCGGGATCGAGGATGCCGCCCTGGTCTCGGCACATGCGCCCGGGCGGCACGACGCCATTGCTCGCGAGCTCGCGGCAGGAGCCGTCAGGCAGGTAGCAGGCGCCGGAGTCCGCTCCGCCGACGCGCGCACTGGGCACGAAGCCGCAAGAATAGGATTTCCCGGGCGCGGCGACGCCGCCGGCCGTCTTATCGATCGAGGGCGGATCGCCGGTCTCGTCCAGCCAACCCGCGAAGTAGTTCCAGCCCAGGTTGTCGGGCATCGCGAGGCCGGCCGGATCATTGCCCTGGAGGGCGAGATGGAACTTGCCGAACAGGGCGCTTTCGTACCCCCGTTGGGCCAGCAGCTTCGGTGTCGTCAGCTCGTAGGGCGAGACCATCGAGTTTGCCAGATCGTTGGGGCCCAGCGCGCCCAGGACATGAGTGCGGAACGGGAAGCGGCCAGTAAAGAATACTGCCCGGCTGGTCGAGCACGCCGGCATCGCCCAGGCATTGCGAAAGCGGATGCCAGTACTGGCGAGCTGATTGATGGTCGGCGTGCTGGGTGGCGTCAAGCCACCGTAACCGAACAGTTGCATCTGATCGATGCCGACGTCGTCGAGAATGACAAAAAGAATGTTCGGACGTGAGACATCTGCCCTGACAGTGCCAGCCAGGGGATTCAGGAAGAATGTGATAACGGTGCTCAAAGTCAGTATGACTCGACCACATCTCAGTCGGGTCAAAAGGTTTCCCGTCCTTCCTCCTTTCCGGTGCGGTTGCGTTTCGCCGCAGTTAAGACTTCCTCTGAGTTGTTTGTCCATCGGTCGGACCTCTGCTGCGTAGCCTTTGCGTGTGTTCATACCCCCTCCTATCGGCAGCTCTTCCCATGGTTATTGTACACCGTCTGAGGCTTTTCAGTCTAATCTGTTGAGCGTCAGGTTCCCTCTCCCTTTGTGGGAGAGGCCTGTCCTGAGCCAAGTCGAAGGGGACAGGGTGAGGGGGCTTTCAGCGACAGAGAAAATAGCTGGCGGAGAAGGGATGGAGTCGAACCATCCGCGCAACGTTACGCCACGCAACTCGGTTTTGAAGACCGGTG
>CAZCWX010000599.1:0-13849 GCA_964502465.1 uncultured Enterobacteriaceae bacterium
GTGCCCGTTGCCGTGGCTGCCAGCAGGGTCTGCACACGCGCATCATCGACGTTGCCCGAGTAGTTACGCTCGTACAGTTCATGACGCCCGCCAATCTACACCTCACGGCCATCGCGCAGGCTGTCGAGATACTCGGTGCCAGTAAAGGGCACGCTCTGGGGTTGTGCGGCCGTGCCTGCTGTAGTTTTCATGTTGCTCTCCTGCTAGTGCGGCGAGTGTCTTCTTCCGGGTTGGACTGCACTCAAGAGGCCAGTCGGGGCATGACCTCCTGCGCGGTGAGCGTCAACGAGTCCAACACCAGGCGGAACGGCATGCCGCCGAAATTCATCAGACACAACACCTGCTCTACCCCAAAGCTCGCCAGTTGCTGGAGGATCTCCATCACATGGTCCGGATCACCCACGGCAATCAACCGTTGCTGCATCAGTTGGTCGAAGGTCTTGGTGTTGCCGACCGCCCGCGTCTCACAGTAGCGTGTCATGTATGCGTGCGCTCGCGCTTCCGCCTCGGCCTGCGTAGGTGCCACGTGGACGTGGAAGGCCACGGTCACCCGTGGGCCGCTGTGGACTCGGTGGCTTGCCTTGGCATACGCCGTATAGCCTGCCAGCAATTCTTTCAGGACCGAGAGATCCTCCAGAATGTAGGGAACTGCCATCAGGTTGTAGCCCTGTGCACCGATCCGCGCATACGTAGCTGGGTTCAAGGCGGCCAGTGCAATCGGCGGCGAGGGATGCTGCAGTGGCAGCGTGTTGAGGGCAATGCAGGGATAACGATGAAAGCGCCCGGTATACTCAAATGGCTCCCCTCGCCAGGCCAGTTCAACGACCTCCAGCGCTTCGTCAAAGCGCGCCTGACTTTCCTCACGGTCCACCAGGTGACCCGCGTATTCGTGCGCCAGATAGCCGCGGCCCACGCCAAAGTCGAGCCGCCCACCGCTCACCACATCCAGCACCGCATACTCCTCAGCTACTTTCACCGGATCATGAAACGGCAATACGCACACCGCCGGGCCGATACGGATGTGCTCGGTCTTCTGAGCAATGGCAGCCAGCAGTACCGGCGGGGCCGGACACAGACCATAATTGGCGAAATGATGCTCCGCCACCCACGCCGAATCATAACCCAGCTGCTCTGCTTTCACTACCAGTTCGATCATCTCGCGGTAAAACCCGGCGGCAGATTGCTGCTGCTCAGGATGGAAGTCCATGACGGAAAAGATCCCCAGTTTCATCTCGCGTTGTTCCTTGTGCTGGCTGGAATATTTCCGTGCAGCGCTACAGACTCCCCTGATGCCCCCAGATGCTGCCGGACGTGTGGACCTGTACCTGCCAGGTGCGATCATCAACCTCGCGCGCGCCCCAGCCGTACTCGACATTAAAGCCGGACGGGGTACGCAGATAGAATGACACCATATGGTCGTTGGTATGCTTGCCCAGGTTCATGACGATGGGCACTTGCTGGTCCTGACACAGGTAATAGGTCGAGCCAACGTCATCGAGAGCCTTGAGTTGCAGCATGAAGTGATGCAGGCGCTTGGGTGCCTGCGGCATCGCCGCGAAGGCCAGGGAGTGATGACGGGGGTTACAGTGGAAGAAGGCAATGTTCAGTGTCACACCTGGTGCCGGTGAGAACTTCACAAAGTCACTGATGCGCATGCCCAGGACATCTCGATAAAAGGACAGGCTGCGGTCGAGATCATCGACGAACACGACAAAATGCCCGAGCCCCTGCTCTCCGGTCTTGAACCCACTGATGGGACGCGGCGAGTGAAAGGGTTTGTCAAACGTGACCAATGGTCCATAGAAAATTTCCGAGGCAATGCCGCTGGGATCGACAAAGGTGATCAGCCCCGCGACCCGTCGCGCCTCAGCGTCCTCTGGCGTGCCTGGCCGGACCGCCACACCGGCCGCGGTGAGCTGGGCGGCCATCGCCTGCAACGCCTCCTCGGTAGCCACTTCCCAGCCGATGTACGCCAGGTCATCTTTGCCGGTCGGATGCACAATGAAGCGATGGTGATACTCGTCCATACGCAGGAACAACGAGCCGTCAACGTCCCGGCCGTTGGCTTGCAGGCCCAGAATCTGCGTGGCGAACCGTTCCCACTCATCCACGTTGCTGACGCTCAAGCCTAGATATCCCAATTGCGTGACACTCGTCATAAGATCCTCCTTTTTCTTTCTTTAGATCGTGCCCGGATGCAACCCGGGAATCGGCAAGACAGCGAATCCCATCAACTCGTGGTAATAGCGCCAGAATCCGCGAATTGCTGTCTCGGTCACCAGGCTTTCTTCATCCGCCACCACACGCCCCCCCATAGCGACCAATGAGGCCGCGCCTTTGTCGCGGATAATGGCCTGCTGTACGATCTCCGTCGCATGGCCATCCTCCATCGACACCAAACCTGCGGGACCAACCAGATTCGCTTGCTTGATGCGGATGGCGCGGAGCTCCTCGTCATCATCCGCGTAGCCAAAGAAGGTAAAAATCAGCTCAAAACGATCCAGCCCTCGCGGGACGATGTGGCGTACCGCCAGGGTGTTCTGGATCTGTTGCACGACCAGACACGGGAAAATCGTCTGGATGGTCAAACCGGGGAATTCCGCTCGACCGCGTAGCAACGAGGGATCGGCCAGGGTGTACTTCGCTTGATAGGTCCGCAGATCTGCGTCCTTGTAGGCAGCGACCTCTTCGGCCTCTGTCCGGCGATATGAATGCAAGGCGCTATGCCTCCCTCTGGCATCTAGCGTCACTCCCCCGCCTTGGGACGACCGATACATGCCAAAGGTGGTATGGAACAGATGTAGCAGGCTGGCATGATAGGGGTCACGCACGTTCTCGGCATAAAGTTTCCAGTTGGCGTTAATGAACTGACGCGCGTGGCCCAAAACGTGAATGGGGCGATTGAAGATGCGGTCGAGGCACGCCTGCATACTTGGCCCGAGATAGTCTTCCAGTGGTTCGACCTGAGGGTCAAAAGAGGCAAAAATTAAGCCCTTGTATATGGCAACCTGGAGTTTCCGGAGCGAGTTTTGCGCGGGTTGAAAATCATCGGGCAAGCCGGGTTTCCCGTTAATCCCTTTGCGAAAAGGCACGCCGATGAGATTGCCTTTGAGGTCGTAGCTCCATTGGTGATAGACGCAAACATGAGTGGCACGGTTGCCGCGCAGCTCCCGACATACCAGCGCCCCGCGGTGAGCGCAGCGGTTGACAAAAGCATGCAGCGTTCCGTCCTTATCCCGCGTGACGACAATCGGTGTGTCACCAATGAATGTCGCTTTAAAATCCTGCGGGTGCGGGAGCTCAGCGTCCAGCGCCACGTAGTTCCACACTGGTCCGCGGAACAGTCGCTCTTGTTCGCGTTCGTAAATAGCGGGGTCCAAGAACACCTGGTATGGAACGCGGGTCATCGTCTCTCCAGACCAGGTAAGGGAAACAGGATAATCCTCAGATGCGGATCGCATGGAAAACCTCCCAGTGGTTACAGGTTGTTCGTGTTTAACAGATTGTTTGGAAAGTTGATAAGCATTGTCATTGCGAGGAGCTGGAGGCGACGAAGCAATCTTTTTGATAGACAAAGATTGCTTCGCTCCGCTCGCAATAACTTACTACGCTGATTTCTCAAACAGCCTGTTAAAGTCAAGGTCGCACGCCATGCATGTCACACGTGGTAAATGTCCAGCACGCTCTCCACCACATCATGGAGGAGAATGATCTTCTTTTTTGCGATCTGCAGGCTCCCCCCGTACGGACGCAGGACGTGCTGATAAAAACCAAAATAGCTCGACGTCTGCTGCTTCTCCGGTCGGTAGGTCTGTACCTGCCAGTGGGAAGATACGAGGGGGTAGCCATCCACCATGTCAGTGATCCGCACGTTGGTGATGAGATGACAGGTGCGAATCAGCGGACTGGATGCCGGTGACAGTCCCGATTGGATACGCCACACTCGATCTTCCAAACCGGCGCGGCTGCTGTAGTAGATCAGCGACAGTTGCGACTGGGGGTCATCCGTCGGTCTGCCGTCCTCATCCCAGGCCGGCAGCCAAAACTCGGCATCCTCAGTATACAGCGCTAACCACTCTGCCCAGCGCCGTTCGTCTAGATATGCGGCTTCCTGATAGAGGAGGTCGGCACAGTGGGAAAGCAACTCAGGTGCCATTGGTCACTCCCCTTTCTGCCTGCTGCCCTCGACGCATTAACTTGAGCCATTGCCGATACTGCCCGTGATAGAGGGTTTCGTCGCGAAAGTCGTTCGTGCTCGAGTACGGGCGGACACCCAGGGCCTGGGCTTCAGCATCCGCGCCCACAGTCATGCGCTGTATGCCACGCAGGTATCCCTGCTGCCAGCGCACCAGGCGGCCGCGATACCCTCGTTGGCACGCTTCAAAGGCCGCCAGATCATCCGGCGTACCGATGCCACTGGCATTAAAGAAGTCTTCATACTGGCGCAGGCGGTGCGCGCGCGCCTCGACTCCCTCGCCTACTGGTGCAATGCAGTAGGTGGACACCCGGGTCTTATCCACCGCCAGCGGATGAATGACGCGCAGTTGCGTCGAGACCTGATCCATGAAGAAGATATTGGGGTAGATGAGAAGGTTACGGATCCGCTCCAGCATCCAGCGGGCACGCGCCTCGCCAAATTGGGCTGCGATCTCTCCGCGTCGCTCATAGAGCGGTCGGTCCTGGGGATTAGGGTAATCGGTCCATAGCAGCGTATGGCCGTTGCCGAGGTCGTAAGAGCCATTCGTAATCCCCGGCGTCTCCAACCGCCCTGCGTCGATCGCTCGGATTGAGTCTTTCCCTGCGGTCACCCGCCGCTGAATGATACCCAGAAAGGTTCGGTGTACGACATCAAAGTGATAGCCGTCCACACCGTTTTCTGCCTGGAGCTTCCAGTTCCCCGCATAGGTGTAATCCGCACTGCCTCTCATCACCTCCCACCCTTTGGGTGCCTGGTCTACAATCATGTCGATAAAGAGGCGCGTCTCCCCCAAATGGGTTTCCAACTCTTCCACATCTGGGTTGAGGCTGCCGAAGAGAAACCCGCGATAGTTAGCTAAGCGCGGCACGCGGGTGAGTCCATGATCCAGACGCTCAAAGGCCTCCGGGTAGGCAC
The DNA here is from genome assembly GCA_964502465.1 of uncultured Enterobacteriaceae bacterium. Classification (GTDB taxonomy): domain Bacteria; phylum Desulfobacterota; class Binatia; order Bin18; family Bin18; genus CAZCWX01. Next base: position 5,114 of record CAZCWX010000599.1, read on the forward strand.
CAGTGGCATGATCTTTCACGCTGACCAGCGCGCCGCTGGTATTATACGACCAGCCGTGGTAGGGGCAGGTGAGAATCTTTTGATTCCCCCGTTTGACCAAGCAGACCGTAGCGCCGCGATGGGCACAGGCGTTGAGAAAGCCGCCGATTTCTCCGGCCTGATTGCGCATCAGGATGACCGGCTGGCGGCCGATAGCAGTCGTATAAAAGTCGTGGGGACGCGACACCTGACTCTCGTGCGCCAGGTACACCCAGGTCCCTTCAAAGATGTACTTCATCTCCAGCTCGAACAGCTCGGGGTCAGAGAACAGCGCCCGATCGACGGTAAACATACCCTCTTGCGGGTTGTCTATAATGTAGGATTGAACATCGCGCGCTGCTTGCCGCGCGCGAGTCACGTCAAGGTTGGTGTGACGAACATCAGCCGCGACTGTGTGTGTCCCCATAGAAACACCCTCCTTTTTGCGCTCTGTGATTCGCTCCCTTATCCCATAAACTCTGGCATCACCTTGGTGCCGAACAGCTCCATCTGCTTTTTCACCTCGTACAGGGGCATAAATCCCTGGTCCGAGATCACCATAAACCACTCGGGATTGAGTTTCTCTTGCACTGCAGCCATCTGCCGGCGCACGTCATCCACTGTGCCAACAAAAGCCATACCCGCCTCAATCAGCGGTTCGATGCTCTCTGGGATCTGCGGGTAGAACTTGGCATGAAACTGGCGGAAGAGGAAGATCGAACCCTTGCGCGCCCGTTCCAGCGCTTCCTCCCGCGTGTCGCCCAGGTAGAGTAGCCGCGCCATACCGATATTTTCTCCCAAGCGATACGAGCGCCCAGCTTTGGCCGCCTCGTCAGTGTAGAACTCAGCCCCTTTGATAGCCAGCTCGGGGAACGGCAGAAAGATAATAGGCACCACCCCTTCACGGGCCGCCCAACGGATCGTCTCTTCGGTCGTCGTCAGTGCTTGGAAGAGTGGAGGGTGAGGTTTTTGGTACGGCTTGGGCACGGGCGAGATTTTGCGTAGCCACCCTTTCTCATCGAGCTCACCCGGCGCGCCATAGCGCGCCGTAGCCTCAAACGGTCGCCACTCATGGCCCTCAGCCGGATAGGGGACCTGGTAGTATTTGCCCTTAAACGAAAAGGGCTCTTCCGCCCAGGAGAGTTTTACCACTTGAAAGAGTTCCTCAAACACCTCACGATTGTGCCGCTCGGCTTCCGGCCCCAGTACACCGGGTTGCATGTGATAATGCTGCCCGAGCACGTTGACCCAGCGCGGGAACACGCCACGGGCGAGACCGACAATCACCCTCCCCTTAGTGATATGGTCGGCCCAAGCCACATCCTCTGCCAACCGGATCGGGTCCCAGGTAGGCAGGACAAACCCCACTGGCCCGACTTTGATGCGTTTCGTCTTGGCAGCGAGGTGAAGCAGATGTGGAGTGGGGGTAGCCCCAGCCTCCAACCCTTCGGTGTAAAAGTGATGCTCAGAATACGTCACCGCCGCAAACCCCAGATCTTCAACTAGCTGGGCCAGATCCACCATCTCATCCAGCATCTGCTGAATTTTCTCCGTCCGATGGGCAATCGGTCGCAGCCGCTCGCGTTCGACTGGTGAGGCCGGCACCGTGGGAACCAACTGTAGCATAAATTTCATGAACTCCATCCTTCAGACAGAGATAGGAGACAGGGACCGTTCCCCTCCTCCTCTGTCTCAAATCTCTGTCTCTGTCTCAAATCTCTGTCTCTGTCTCTCATCTCCGTCTCTGTCTCCGTCTCTGTCTCTGTCTCTGTCTCTGTCTCTGTCTCTCATCTCTGTCTCTCATCCTACTTAGCCGTGACCTCTCCTTCTATGACTCTCCCCCCTAGCGCTGTTGGTTGCCGCCGTTCCGTTCTCGGCGTCTCAACCGCAGCGCTGGTCTCCAACATCGCTAACACTAACGGTTGTAAGAACGCGACATACTCCTCGATCGACTCCATCTCCCCAGCAAACGCCCAGTGACGGGTCGCCCAGGCATGTCCCAGGACCATAATGTTGTGCGCTCTGATCTCAATGTGGTCCGGAGCAAAACGGCCCCGCTCCACCCCATAGCGAATGGCCTCGCCGATCAATGTCTGCAGACGCTTTTCGCGCGCGATCAACGCCCGACGGGTCTCAGTGTTGAGCGATTTAGTCTCCTGATAGGCCAGTAAGATGAAGCGTCGCATGGTATCGACAGAACGCAGGAAGATGGCAAAGACGGTCTTAAACACCTCCTCCGGGTCGGCACCGGTGCGGGTTGCTTCGGCAATTTGCTGGCTCAGGGCGCTGAGCAACTGTTCTCCAGCGCGGTCCTGCTCTTTGCTGACGATATAAAAAAGAATATCTTCTTTATCCTTGAAATAGGTGAACGGCGCACCGGCGCTGACTCCTGCCCGCCGCGCGATGTCACGCGTGGTGGTCCGATGAAATCCCTCCTTCAGGAATAACGCAAAAGCCGCCTCAGCCACTGCCTCCCGCTTCTGCTGCAACAGGTCCTGATCACGAATGAGAAAGTTCGGTTTCTTAACAGAGCGGAGAATCTTTCGCGCCATCGTTCCCTCACTTGACGGAAAACCGCGGCATCACATCCTTGGCAAAGCGGTCCAGCGACGCGAGCACTTTCGCATGCTCTAGCCCACCGAAGTTGGCGAGCAACGCCACGTTCGTTACGCCGGTTGCCCGGATCTGGGTAATCCGCTCGACACACTGGTCAGGATCGCCCACGATGACGCGGTGTGGATACAGGTAATTGTCATAGTCCATCATCTTGAACCCCTCCCGCATCTTCTTATAGGCGGCGTACTGCTCGGAATAGGCCGCTTCCTGATTGGACTCACCGGCGGTGCGCAGGTAGCGCATCAGCGCTTCACGGGGTTCCTCTCTCGCTTTGACGGGAGTCTCGCCACAGTAGAAGTGGTACACAGCTAAAATTTCCGGTGCGGTGGTGAATCCGTGTGCCTCTCGCGTCCCGCGGAAGCGTTGGATGTTCCCCATCAGGGTTTGCGGATTGGCCGCGGCATACGGTACGACCATCAAGTTGTAGCCCATCTGGCCTGTCCACTCGAACGACTCCGGCGTGAAGATGCAGGCGACATAAATCGGCGGCGGCTTTTGCACGGGCTGGGGAAACACCTGGAGATTGCGCACGGTACGGAACTTGCCTTCGTACGAAAAGCGCTCTGCAGTCCAGGCTTTCATGATGATGTCGTGCGCTTCCTCAAAGAGCACCCGGCTATCGGCCATGTTACGCTCAAAGGCATCGTACTCTAGTTTCTGAAATCCCCGGCCAATGCCGAACTCCAGCCGTCCACCTGAGAGACAGTCGAGTAAGGCAAACTCTTCGGCGACGCGAATCGGGTCTTGGAGGGGTAACAAGGCAATGCCAGAGCCGATCCGTAGCCTCTTGGTGCGCTGCGCCACCGCAGTCCCGAGCACAGGCACGGAGGGGAGATGTCCGCCGTAGTGGTGGAAATGATGCTCGGCAAACCACACCGCGTGAAACCCCAGCGCCTCTGCCTGGTCGGTCTCTGTTAACATGTCCTGATAGAATTGCGCTTCACTAGCATGAAACTGGGGAAAGAAGGTCGGTAAATGAAAAAGAGAGAAGTGCATTGGTCCTCTGTAAGAATTGATTGAGCGCTTGCTCATTGCCTCATACAACGCGCTCTCTTCCCCTGTCAAGGCCGCCACGGGCCGGCGCTGCAGTTTTCTACCTTTAGAAAAACAGCTCCTCGGGAGCAAGCCCTAATAATAAGCGGCCCGCGGGTCAGTACATCCTGAGAGGCACGACGCGATGCTGACCTGCGGTCAGGATATCACGCATGTTGCGATCGAGTGGGCCGGTGCTTGTCGCTTTCTTCAGCCATCATGAGTCCCACAAATAAACCAAGTGCAGCCCCAACTGCCATCAACCATTCTGCTTTGTTGATGCCGAGCGGTAACACTGCCAGAGAGATCAACAACCCGATAAATGCTCCCACAGTGGTCCCTAAGACGATTGTTGCCATTGCTCTTTTCCTTCTATGAGCGCTTGTAACAGGCTCAGGGGCGTTAGAGTCTAGGGTTGGATTCTACTGATGGAAGGGAAATTACTGAAAAATTTTGACTATAGTCTTTGTAGTTACAGTGGTAGAATTACTCCCATACTGGAGAACAATAGAACCCTCTCCAACTGCATCATCACCGTTTCACAATCTCTGTCGAATTTTTAGTATTTGCCTCAGTACAAAGGAAGGATTGATTTACTTGTAAAGTGCGGCGAACACCGTTCGAGTGTTTCCGCAGCACTTAAAGATTCCTCGTTTCGGAAAGGGTGCATGAGCTGATTCTTACGATCCGGTCACAGGGCGCTGAAAAAGCCACGGTTCGCCCTTCGACAGGCTCAGGGCGAACGGGTAAATGCCCAAGACTCCTGCAAAAAACCGTTCATGCTGAGCTTGTCGAAGCATGAACGCCGCTGAACTGTAAGAATTCCCTAATGCTCCCTTTCGGAAGAAACGTTCTTTTTCCCCTGTGGATCTCTTACCGAGCCTTTCCTTTTCGGGGTGGCTTCGCTACGAATTTCTCTGCCTCCCGTTGGAGTGCCTCTGCAAGTTTTTGGGCCTCTGCAGGGTCAAGATCGATAAAACGGGCAGAGAGTCCGTCTCCAATCTGCAGCTGAATACGTTTCTGGGTTCCTTTATGAGCCAGCACGTTAATGAGCTTACCGTGTTGAGTGACAATTCTCCCCATCTTCTCCCCTTTCTCTACGTACAGGTTTTTGGGACGAGCCTTTTCACAAGACTCTGTCTTCTGATTTCAGTGGATCTATAGAGATTCTCACTAATGAAATCAACCGGCTATCCGTATCGACAACTGAGAATCTGACAAAACAAACGAGCTGTGTTATTGCTTCCTTGTCATGGGCAACACACAGGCACAATAGCTCTCTCGGCTGACAGGCTCGGCAGGCGAGGTGTCAGCATTTTTCATTTTATCTTTGTCGTGACTCACTTTAGTGTAGTTGTCTTTCTCAACAAATGATATGTTCAGAACTGGGAATCCTTTCCAGAATGAGATGGCAAAAGCGTAAAAAATCATACACTCGACAAATGTTCACCTACGCCAAAAGATGAGAAACCGGAGAACAAAGACAGCATTAACTGCTGATCCTGCTTTTGAGGAGCGCATACATCATGAACGCAAAATCACCAGGCGCCAAGAAAAGAGAGACTTATCGGATGCGAACCCGCCTCATTCACGGCAGTGTGAACAGCTCCCTATGGGACTATGACCATCATGTCGTTCCCCCGATTTCCTCTTCCACTACCTACCGGCTGAACTCGACTCATCGTGGGGTGCAAGGGTTTATGGAGTTTGCGCGTGGCGAGGAGGACTCTACACAGCATGTGCCGATCTACATCTATGATCGTCTTGACGAACCCACACGCGGCATGTTGGAGGAGAATTTGGCTGCAGCCGAAGGTGGGGAAACCGCTATCTGCTTTGCTTCCGGTATGGCCGCGATCAGCGCAGCTTTAGGTGTAACAGTCAAATCCCGAGAAGAAATCATCGCTCATCATATACTGTATGGCTGTACCTACAGCCTCCTGACTAACTGGCTTCCGCGTTGTGGCATACATACTCGTTTCGTCGATTTATTGAACTCAGACAACCTGTCTCAGGCCATTACCGACCGCACCCGGGTTGTTTACTTTGAGACTCCGATCAACCCAACCCTCCAACTAATCGACATTGCCGCAATACGCCACCTCGTCGATAAAGCCAATCGGGGGCGAAAAACCCCAATTCAAATCATTGTGGATAACACCTTTGCGACACCGTATTGCCAACGACCGCTCGATCATGGTGCCGACATCGTTGTACACAGTTTGACAAAAGATATCGGTGGTTTTGGGACGGAGATGGGCGGAGCGGTTATCGCTCCCCGTGATTTGCATAGTCTACTGATGTTCTATCGCAAAGATTTTGGCGGGGTTCTGTCGTCCAAGAGTGCCTGGGCGTTCCTCGTGTACGGGTTACCGACTTTGGCAACCCGTATGATCAATCAGCAGAAGAGCGCACTGAAGATTGCCCAATTCCTCGAGCAACATCCCCAAGTCGCGCGCGTGTCGTATCCTGGGCTCGAGAGCTTTCCCCAACGCGATCTTGCTGTACGCCAGATGGTGGATTACCGAGGTCGATTCGCTCCTGGGTCGATACTCTATTTCACCTTGAAGGAAGACTCTGGCGGCAATCGCAAGGCTGAGGCGTTTATCGACTACATTGCCGAACACGCCTACACAATCACCCTGGCTGTAAGTCTCGGGCAAATCAAGACATTAATTGAAAATCCCTACGCCATGACCCACGCCGCTGTGCCCGATGACGACAAGCTCGCCAGGGGTATTGAACCTGGGGGCATCCGATTCTCGCTGGGGTTGGAAGATTGGCACGATGTGATCGAAGATCTCTCGCAGGCATTGGATCATGTGAGTACTGTCACAGAATGAGAAGAGAGAAGACCTGTTACTGTTAACCCGAAAAGGGACTGCGTATGGCAAAACGCGAGAAAACGCCTGATTTTCTTGGCGACCGTCCGCAGTAGGGCAGGCGGAGCACAACAAAACCGCAAGGACGGGAGCCTAGCAGCCCAAGGACCCCGCAGACCAGTGTACTGGTGCAGCCAACCGAGGGCCTCCAGATCTTACACCTTGATCCCGCCGTTCACATTTTTCCGCAACGCGAAGAACCAATCTCTTCGTTCTCAACGACAATCAGACTCATGGTGACGGCGCCGGAAAGCGTTGCCCAGGAGAGGGTGGGCCTTGCTAAAGTACGAGTAAGGAACACGCCGATGAAGTCACAAGCTGGTGTAAGCCCCTACTTTTGCTATATTTCCTCCCTTTTGACGGTTGTAGCGAAATTAAATTGAAACTGTATCGTTTCGTTATGACTTCTTGCGCTGCCTGTGAGTATGCTCTGCGGGCGAGGGCACGCTATGCGACAACGCAAAAGGGGGGATTGGTCGGTTTGCGTCTATAAATATTGGGTCTGCCTAGAACACCAAACCTGGGAACATCTCCCGGATGGCGCCAAACAGGAAGCCAGCGCGATGCGCTCGTTATGGAACCAATTGGTAGAGGCGTTTGAGCAGCGCCGAACTGAGTATTGGGATTTGCTGTCACCGCTCCCGCAAATCGCGGACTTGCGAGAGAAGAGAGCAGTACTTCAGCGTCAATTGCAGCAAACTGACCTTGCACTCAAGGTTCTCCAGCGACGGCTCCGCCGGCGAAAACATCCTCAGCTCGTCCAGCTTGAGGAAACCAAAAGTCACACTCGGCGGTCTCTTCAGGAGGTAGGAGTTGCCTTAAGGGCTGCTCAACAGGTGGCTGCACAACAAGTTCGTCCTGCCCTGCACCACATGCACCAACGCTTCCTCGTTGAAACTCGTTTCTTAGCTGCCCATTGTCCAGCTACTTGGGCCAACAAGGAGTTCATCCTTAATCAATTCTTTGCTGCCGTGGATCGATTTTTTCAGAAGCACGACAACCCACCAAAACAAAGGTTTGGCATACCTCAAGAAGTCCATTTCCACCATCGATTCACCGATGGTGGATTGCCAATAGAGCGCATTTTTGGTCGAGGGCAGCGGGCACATCTCGAACCGGTTTCATTGGCAGCGTATGATACCATGCTCCCCCGACGCCAGCGGGAAGGTCTCACGCGGACAGTTGGAACCTTCCAGGTGGGAGCAGTCACTCTGCCGTTCCAGACCATTCTTCATCGTCCGCTTCCAGAGGATGCGTATCTCAAGTCTGCGGCTTTAGTCGGCAGACAGGTGCTGGCAAGCGGCTACCACTTACACCACGGAGGCGGCCACGTTATTCCTGCTCGCTGGACATGGGCACTGCATCTCACGGTAGAGCTGCCTCCCCAAAGAAGACCAGTTCAGGAGACAGACAAACCGGTGGCTACGTTAGGGTTGGGCTGTAGACAGTGGGACGACGGCCGCGTACAGGTTGGCATCCTTGTCGATTCCGCTGGGCATGAAGAGGTTTTTTGCTTGCCAGAGGAAATTCTTCGGGCCTGGCAGTACAGGCGTGATCTCCAACGGCATCTCGATCAGTTATTAGAAGACACAAAGGCTCATCTACGGAATCGCGCCTGTCTGGAGACACTTCCACTGACGGCCCAGCGAACCCTAGCGCAAATGGCGACGCTCAGTGGCGCGGGTCTGTGGCGTCTCCTGCGACAACTGGAAGAGACGAGTGCAGACGGCGTTGCTCTGGAGATCATCCGGCGCTGGGCAGACCGCTCCACCAAGCTTCGCCGGGAAGCCAAAGGGCTTGAGAGACGATACCTTGGTTACCGCGATTGGTTTTATCACAACGTGACAGTGCAGCTTTGTCGACACTACCCGCGGTTGGTCATAGAAACGACAGGTCTCCAGGCTGAAGCAGGAAAAACTGGCCAGGAAACTGCTATGTATTCCCACTTAGCTGCCCTGTCATGCTTTCTACGCTTCTTGAGGAATGCTGCCGCCAAGACTGGCACCGAGATTGTTGTTGCGACTGAAGCCGCGCCGATAAGCCGACAAAGTAACCTCGACGCGCACGTCGAGTAGGGCGGGCACAGGTGCAGACGCAGGCGGAGGGGGAATCCACCATGCACTCATCCTATTCAGATTCAGACGCCAATTCTTCAAGGAGTGTATGAGCCTCTTGCAAATCTGTCGTA
>CAZCWX010000600.1:0-37551 GCA_964502465.1 uncultured Enterobacteriaceae bacterium
CGGCAGATTTACAGTCTGCTCCCTTTGGCCACTCGGGAACCTCTCCAGATTATCATCTGAGGCTATCATCGAGCAAAGCTGGCGATAGGAGTTGAACCTACAACCTACTGATTACAAATCAGTTGCTCTGCCATTGAGCTACGCCAGCAGCCATATGGAGTCCGCAACTGGATTACTACCTCTACCGCCTACAGAGGGGGTTACACCAGAAGAGATCATGTTCTATTTCTCAGTGCGAGCAGCGCACAATATCTGACTTTCTGAGGGAAGTCAATGGTTCTTCTCCTCTCCATATACTTTCCTTCGCAATAATTCATAAAGGGTAACCGCACCAGCTACAGCAACATTTAATGATTTTATCTTGCCGTGCATAGGGATGGCAATGAGGGTGTCGCACTTTTGACGAGTCAAATATCGTAATCCTTCTCCCTCACCACCAAGAAGGAGCGCAACTTTCGAGGACAGACGCAGGTCGTATAAACTTTGTGTGGCATCAGGAGAGAGGCCCACGATCCAATAACCAGATTCTCGTATAGCATCGAGAGAACGAGCCAGGTTACCAACTTGACAAAGCGGCACAGAGGCGGTCGCACCGGCTGCTACTTTTTCAACCAGAGGCGATAATGAGGCAGAACGTCTTCGCGGCAGGATAACGCCTCCAACGCCAACTGCTTCAGCTGTACGCAAGAGAGCCCCAAGATTGCGCGGGTCAAGAATACCATCAAGAACCAAGAGGAGATTCGTTTCCCTGCTTAAGAGGGCCGGAAGCGGTATATATGCAAACGGGCATAAACGAGCAGCCACGCCTTGATGGACTCCTCCTTGAGAAAACGTATCGAAAAAACTTCGAGATTCATAACGGACCGGAATCGTTTCTCGGCGAGCCAGTTGATCGGTAGGATTTCCTTTCAAAGAGGCAAGCAGATACACCTCTTCTACTGTATGGGGAAGAGTACGAAGGTATTCTTGGACGGAATGAACACCGTAAACTCTTCGTGATTTACAAGGGTCGCCGTTTTTTTTAGTATCCCATTCCATGGGAAGAATATTATCTCGCTATGTTTGTCGCGAGATCGTGCCCCCTTTTCTCCTGGGTTTGCTGATCTTCACTTTTGTCCTTTTTACAGCAAGAATTCTTAAACTTGTCGAGCTGGTAGTAAATAGGGGAGTCTCTCTCCTGGAAATAGCGAAACTTTGTTTTTTCGTTACACCAGCATTTTTTGAAATCACTGTCCCTATGGCTTTCCTGCTTGGTCTTCTCTGGGGATTTGGCCGTCTTTCCGCCGATCGTGAAATTATCGCCTTAAAAAGTTGCGGGGTCAGTTTATACCAAATGACTCTGCCAGTCGCAGTTTTTACTGCTTGTGTCGTTGGCGGAGGCTTATTTCTGACTCTCCATGTTCGCCCGTGGAGCAATGCCTCCCTCAAAGCACTACTCTATGAAATCACTAAAACCCATGCGACTGCCGGGCTCAAAGAAAAAACCTTCAACAATGACTTTGAAGGGTTAGTCATTTATGCTGAAGAAATCCGTCCCCCGGGAAATATCCTCCATGGGGTGATGATCGCTGACAATAGGGACAATCAAAGGAGGGACATCCTTTTTGCCCCTACTGGACTTGTCATCACCAATGAACATAGTCACTTCCTCACACTACGATTACTCGACGGAACGATGAATAGTGTTGGAACTCCAAGCAAGAGTTATCAAACCACACACTTTTCTGTCTATGATGTCACACTCAATTTCGCGCTCGCTCTTTCTGAAACCAAAGAACTCACTCGCAACCCTCAAGAGATGTCCCTCAAAGAATTACAGGTAGTGATCCTGCAAAAACAGAGGGAGGGCACAGCAAATCATGCAGAACTGGTCGAGTGGTATCGTAGATTTTCTTTGCCTTTTTCCTGCGTCGTCTTTCTCCTCATCGCTCTTCCCCTGAGTACCCGGCAAGGAGGGGCTCCTCGTTCCCACGGATTTTCCCTGAGCTTAGGTGTTATTTTCGTTTACTATTTGCTGCTGACAGTGGGAGAAGCATTGGGGAAAAAAGGCGTCCTTTATCCTGCTCTTGCTATGTGGTTACCCAATATTGTACTTGGTGGGATTGGGATCTTTTTTTTCCAAAAAGCTGCTCAGGAAAAGCGTGGGTGGGAGCTGTCGGGCCTGAGAGAGAGGCTGCAGGTAAAAAATCCAGCTCTCGTACAAACGCAAAAAACGTGAGGCGACATTTCGAGTCTGCATGAGTGCCACAATCCTTTTCTCTCTCCCGATTGTCTCCGCTTATCTGCGTAAAGAATTTCTTCGCTTCTTTTTTCTGTGTCTCTTTCTCTTCCTTGGGCTTGCTTTGCTCGTAGATTTTTTTGACCGCCTTGACGGCTTTATTAAGAATGCCGCTTCTCCTTCTGCTGTGCTACGTTATCTTCTTTTTAAGGCCCCTCTTTTTATTACTCAGACAGCACCGCCAGCAGCATTGGCTGCGGCTTTTCTGAGCTTGGGTCTGCTGTCGAGGCACCGAGAAATTTTAGCTCTCAAAGCATGTGGCATCAGCGCTGTACAGATTGTCCGCCCTCTTATCCTCGCGGCATGTGCGCTGAGTGGCGCAGTGTGGGTCTGGGGAGAAACAATCGTCCCTTATGCGTTCCACAGATCTCGATATATTAATACTGTAGAGATAAAGAAGAAAGACTTCCGTGGCCTCTTTCACGAGAGAGGATTTTGGTATCACGGGCGAGACATCTTCTATCATATTGCCCATTTCGACTCTCGCAGAAACATCCTTTCTGGCCTGACGATGTATACGATTGATGAAAATTTCCGGGTGCTGTTACTGACCGAGGCCTCACAAGCCTATTGGAAAGATGGGCAGTGGCATTTTGAGAACTTGAAAACAAATGTCTTATCTCAAGGGGCAAGAGACCTCCCCCAACCCTTTCATCCTCGCCTTGAAGAAACCCCCGAGGACTTTGCTCTTGTTGATATGGAGGCAGAGGAATTTTCTACTGCACAGTTCCGTGCATACATTGCTGACCTGCAACGAAAAGGACTGGACACGACAGAATACCAAGTCGACCTACAACTCAAGGGAGCGGTGCCGGCTGCAACCCTCGCTATGAGTCTATTGGGAGGGGCGCTTGCTGCTTCCAGGGCTGGACAGTTAGCGATTGCTACGACCTTAGGATCAGCTTTAGTAGCAGGGTTCGGGTATTGGATACTTCTTGCCTTAACTGTGTCTCTCGGCCATAGTGGGATTCTTTCGCCCCTCCTGGCAGCGTGGCTCGCAAACGGCGTAGCTCTTCTACTCGGAATATTTTTCCTTTTAGGCAGCGACTAAAGGAGGTTTGGAGCAAACACTACCGTTTCGAGTATTGCGGCCTTTTGCGGGCTTTATGCCTTCCGTATTTTTTCCGCTCCACTTTTCGTGAGTCTCTGGTAATAAAGCCAGCTTTTTTAAGAATTGGCCGGAATTCAGGATTAAGCTTAATGAGGGCATGTGTCGTGCCATGCCGAATGGCGGCAGCCTGAGCTGACTCCCCGCCCCCATGAACATTTGCCACAACATCATATTGCCCTTGTGTGTGCGTCACAACGAAGGGTTGCTGAACAATCATTCGTACTGTTTCGCGGCCGAAATACACCATGAGAGGTCTTCGATTTACCGTCCAGTTCCCTTCCCCAGGGAGGAGACGGACACGCGCAACCGCCGTCTTTCTTTTCCCAGTCCCACGATGCTCGGCTTTTCGTTCTGCCATATGTATTACTCTCCCAGAGAACATATCACTGGTTGTTGCGCCGTATGAGGGTGATCTGGACCAGGATATATTTTGAGTTTCCGCGCCATGTGGCGACCTAAAGGATTCTTCGGTAGCATACCGGTCACAGCTTTTCTCAAAATATCCTCAGGGCGGGAAGCCAACAATTGCTCTGCAGCAGTGCTTCGGATCCCACCAGGATACTCCGTATGCCGATAATAAATTTTATCTTTCCACTTATTACCGGAGAATTTTACCTGTTTGGCATTCACCACAACTACAAAGTCGCCGCTATCGAGGTGAGAAGAAAAAGCTGGATTCCGTTTCCCTCTTAAAACTTCAGCGATACCACTGGCTAGCCGTCCGACAGCTTTCCCTTTAGCATCCACAAGATACCACCGGCGCGCAGCGAGCAAGGTTTGTTCTGGGAACGTTGTCGTTTCTTTTTTCATAGTCTACACTCGTTTATCCAGGGGCATGTGGGTGGCGGGGCCGACGAGACTCGAACTCGCGACCTCCGGCGTGACAGGCCGGCGTTCTAACCAACTGAACTACGACCCCACCATGGGCGGTATCCGGCTTGAACGGATGGCCCCCGGCTTGTAAGGCCGATGCTCTTCCTCTGAGCTAACCGCCCCTTACGAGGGGCAGTGCAAAGCGCCGGAGAATCGGCTGCCCCCAAGATTGAGGCGAGAGCACTAACACTGCTCCCTCTTTCTGTCAATCCCCTTCTCATAACTAGTGAGCAACAATCTCTGAAGAACTAGGAGGGATATTCGTTTCAGGAGGATAGAGAGTTTCTTGACCTAAACTGTCCTTCTTCCTTGAGAGAAAACTGTCAGGGTCCTCTATGACTAGGGCTTTGCGGAGGACCTCGTCCATGTGTTCAACAGTCTCAATTTGCACAGCTTTGAGTATCGCAATAGGAACTTCTTGTAAATCCTTTTTGTTCTCTAACGGAACGAGAACTCGTGTTATTCCGCCTCGATGAGCTGCCAGTATTTTTTCTTTCAGGCCTCCAATAGGGAGGACACGACCTCGCAAAGTGATCTCTCCAGTCATAGCAGTATCATGACGGACTGCGAGCTTAGCAAGAGCAGAGACTAGAGCAGTGACCATAGTCACACCGGCAGAAGGGCCATCTTTTGGAATAGCCCCCTCGGGAATATGAATATGGATGTCAACTTTCTGATAGAAATCTTTTTCCAAACCTAATTCTCCCGCCCGAGAGCGCACATAACTCATGGCTGCTTGGGCAGATTCTTGCATCACATCGCCGATTTTTCCAGTAACTGTTAGTTTCCCTTTTCCTGGCATGACCGTTACTTCAGTGGCAAGAAGTTCGCCGCCCATATCAGTCCACGCTAAACCAGTGACAACTCCAATTTTATCTTCTTCCTCTGCTTTGCTGATACGGTAGCGAGCAGGGCCAAGGTACTTCGCTAGACTCTTCGTCGTTAGTCGCAGATGGGCTCTCCGATCTTTCTTCACTACTTCAACCGCAACTTTACGACACAGAGTGCCAATTTCTCGCTCTAGACTTCTGACCCCCGCTTCTCGAGTATACAACCGGATAACAGACGATAAGACAGTATCCGGACAATCCATATTATTTTCACTCAGGCCATTTGCCTCTCGCTGTTTCTTGAGCAGGTATTTTTTTGCAATGTGCAACTTCTCCCATTCCGTATATCCAGCAATGCGAATGATCTCCATACGGTCTTGCAACGGGCGAGGAATTCTCTCTAGTGTATTCGCCGTACAAATGAACAGGATCTTAGAGAGGTCATAATCAACATCCAAATAATGATCATTGAAACCAGTATTTTGCTCAGGATCAAGAACTTCCATCAGTGCGGCAGATGGGTCACCACGGAAATCCGTCGACATCTTATCCACTTCATCTAAGAGAAATACTGGGTTTCCTGAACCAGCCTTCTTCATCCCTTGAATGATTTTTCCAGGCATCGCCCCGATATACGTACGCCGGTGGCCGCGAATTTCAGCCTCGTCACGTACTCCGCCAAGAGAGACCCGGACAAATTTCCTCCCGGTAGCGCGAGCAATCGATTTCCCTAATGACGTTTTTCCAACTCCCGGAGGGCCAACGAAACACAAGATAGGACCTCTCAGATGCCCTACTAAGCTTTGTACTGCCAAATATTCAAGGATACGTTCCTTTACTTTTTCTAACCCATAGTGGTCTTCTTCAAGAATCTTCTCTGCCTCTTGAATATCCAGCTTATCCTCCGTGTATTCAGACCAGGGCAGAGAAAGCAGCCAATCAATATAATTCCTGACTACAGTCGCCTCAGCGGACATCGGCGACATCATCTTTAATTTCTTCAGTTCCTTCTCTACCTTATCTCGGGCCTCCTGCGACAGTTTCTTTTGGCGAATCTTCTCTTCTAATTCTTGAATCTCGTTCTTAAACTCATCCTTCTCACCCAGCTCCTTCTGAATCGCCCGCATCTGCTCGTTGAGGTAGTATTCTTTCTGGGTTTTCTCCATTTGTTTCTTCACTCTGTTGCGTATACGGCGTTCAACCTCGAGGATTTCAATCTCTGAGCGCATATAGCCGAGCACTTTTTCCAGACGCTCGGCTGGATCAAAGGTTTCGAGTAAGACCTGCTTATCCTCAAGTTTAATGCCAAGATGCGCAATGATGGTGTCAGCCAAGCGAGCCGGATCATCGATCGCTGCTACTGACATGATCATTTCTGGAGGGATTTTTTTATTGAGGCGTACATAGCTTTCGAACGTCGAGTTGATGCTACGTACGAGAGCATCAATTTCTGTCGCACGGTCGTAAACTTCTTCAATCTCCTCAACCTCAACCCAGAAAAGATCCGCTTGGCTTAGATGCTTAACGATTCTCCCTCTTTTTCTCCCTTCCACCAGGACTTTCACTGTACCGTCGGGGAGCCGGAGCAGTTGCACAACATTTCCGATAGTCCCAATCGGATAAATATCCTCTTCTATCGGATCATTCACCTTGGCGTCCTTCTGGGTTGCCAGAAAAACTAACTTCTTGTTTGCCATTGCTTCTTCAAGCGCCTTAATCGACTTCTGTCGGCCGACAAAAAGAGGCACGACCATCTGAGGAAAAACAATAATGTCTCGAAGGGGCAAAAGCGGCAGGCGCACGCTTCCTCCTTTTTCGCGGTTATCTTTCTTATCGTTACGGAATAACATGGCCTATCTCCTCTCACCCCAGCAAAGCTTCCCATTTACGCACTTTCAGCTGCGGCCTTTTGATAGAGTACGATCGGTTGAGCGTTGCGTGTTACGACTTCTTCAGAAATAAGGACTTCTTTGATGTTCGGCTGAGATGGAATATCATACATAACCTCGAGCATGATGTTCTCCATGATCGCCCGTAGCCCACGAGCGCCGGATTTCCGCTTCAGTGCCTCGCGCGCTATACCAGCCAATGCGCCCTCCGTGAAACGCAGATGGACGTTCTCCAGATCGAAAAGTTTCTGGTACTGACGCACTAATGCGTTCTTGGGTTCCCGCAGGATACGGACGAGCGCTTGCTCATCAAGTTCTTCAAGGGTGGCAAGCACCGGGAGTCGCCCGATGAACTCAGGAATCATGCCAAATTTCAGCAGGTCTTCAGGTTGTACTTCAGCAAGTAACGCACTCGTATTGCGATCCGCGCCGCTTTTGACATCAGCGCCAAATCCTAAACTCTTGCCTCCAATGCGCCGGCGTATCAGGTCCTCTAGTCCAACAAATGCTCCGCCGCAAATAAAGAGGATATTAGTTGTATCGACCTGAACGAATTCTTGCTGAGGATGTTTCCTCCCTCCTTTTGGCGGAACACTCGCCACTGTTCCTTCTATGATCTTGAGCAGCGCTTGCTGCACCCCTTCCCCGGACACGTCCCTGGTAATCGACGGGTTGTCCCCTTTGCGCGCAATTTTATCGATTTCGTCTATATAAACGATCCCTTTCTGGCATTTCTCTACATCGTAATCGGCATTCTGGAGCAAACTTAAAATGATATTCTCAACATCCTCCCCTACATACCCCGCCTCAGTAAGGCTCGTTGCATCGCCAATTGTGAAGGGAACTTGCAGAAACCGAGCCAAGGTCTGCGCTAATAAGGTCTTTCCCGATCCGGTCGGTCCAATAAGGAGGATATTCGATTTCTGCAACTCGACGTCACTTGTCACCATTTGCGAATCAACACGCTTGTAATGATTGTGTACAGCGACAGCGAGTATTTTTTTCGCACGTTCTTGACCAATCACGTATTGGTCTAGCACCCGCTTTATTTCTGCAGGTTTTGGCACCGTGGAGACCGAAGAAAAAGAATCCTCTTGGTCACATTCTTCGGCAATGATGTCATTACACAGATCAATACACTCATCGCAAATGTACACCGTAGGACCAGCGATGAGCTTTCGTACTTCGTCTTGGCTTTTCCCGCAGAATGAGCAAACTAAATTCCCCGGCCGATCATCCCCGTTTCTGGCCATAGCCACTCCTCAGCTTTTTTTCGTACTGCGACTTACGATCACTTCGTCGATAATGCCGTATTCCAGCGCTTGTTGACTAGTGAAGAAAAGGTCACGGTCGGTATCACGCTCAATTTTTTTCAGGCTTTGTCCTGTGTGGCGAGTTAAAATGTTATTGAGCTGTTCACGCAGGCGTAATATCTCTCTCGCCTGAATGTCGATGTCGCTCGCTTGCCCCTCCACCCCACCGAGGGGTTGGTGCAACATGATACGAGCATGCGGTAGCGCGTGTCGTTTCCCTCTTGCCCCTGCAGAAAGGAGCCACGCCGCCATACTTGCCGCTTGTCCTAAGCAAAGTGTGGAAATGTCTGGACGGACGTATTGCATCGTGTCGTAGATAGCGAGCCCAGCGGTTACTGATCCACCAGGAGAGTTAATGTAGAAGTATATATCTTTCTCTGGCTCCTCGGACTCAAGAAATAATAGTTGAGCGGTAATCAGATTTGCAATTTCATCAGTTACTATTGATCCAAGGAATACTATGCGTTCTTTCAAGAGGCGAGAGAAAATATCGTAGGCTCGTTCCCCTCTTCCAGTCTGCTCTACGACGATAGGAATAAGATTCATAAGTTCGTGAAAATTATGTTAACCCTTTTCTCCCTCTCCAGCAACGCCTTCGTCTACCGTCCGGATCTTTGCTTTATCGACGAGGAACCGCAACGCCTTTTCATGGCGCATCCGGTCTTGAAGAGCATACTGGTTTTCTGACTGCGTGTAAAAGGCCTCAAGTCGTGGTCGATGCTCTGGTCCGACAGAGGCAACCACTTCATCGATGCGGTTGCGAAGCTCGTCATCAGACACTGCAAGCGCCAAGTGTTTAGCTACTGCATCCAGCACGAAGACAGTTTGCACTTGTTTGCGTGCGCGTGCGGTCAATTCATCACGCAAAGGCTCTGGAATCGAGGATTCGTTGATACTCGAATCATCTCCAGACCTTTGGAGCCCCGACTCAATCAACATACGCCGCACTTGTTCTTGGACTAAGCTGGGAGGAACTGCAAATGGATTACTGGTTAGTAGTCGAGTGAGCAGCTCGTCTTCCATCTGCCTTTCTGTTTGCCGATCAGCAGCTTTTTGGAGATTTTCCCGCACCCTTTCTCGCAATTCTTCTAAGGTGGTACATTCTCCATGGTCTTTAGCGAATTCATCGTCTAAAAAAGGTTTCTCCTTTCGAGCAATATCACGCACCGTCACACGAAAAGTGGGGGCTTCTTCGGGATCATTAGAAGAAGCCGCTTCCGCTTCTGAACGCGGCAGAGAGAATTGTACGGTTTCCCCCTTCCGCACCCCAATCAAGTGCTCGCGAAACCCTGGAGGAGCCTTCTCTTCGCCAAGTTCGACCAGTTGACTTTTTCCTTGCAGCCCAGCCACTGGTTTTCCTTTCTGAAAAGCGACGTAGTCAACCGTCACTACGTCTCCGTGCTCAATGTAATCTCTGTCAGTAACCGGGCGCAGTTGGGCAAAGGCTTCGACTAGCCGATCCAGTGCTTGCTCTATTTCACGATCTCCTATCTTCTTCACCCGTTTCTCAATTTCTATTCCCTCGTAGTTCGTGACCGACACTTCAGGGCGAACCTCGACTGTTGCAGAGTAACGAAAGGGCTGACCAAGAGTCAGCTTCTCCGCGATAATTTGGGGCCGAGAGACAACCTGCATCGAGTGATGTTCGGCAAGTGCCTGGCCGTAAGACTCCTCTACCAGGAGAGAACTCACTTCGGCGGCAATCTGCTCTCCGAAGTGCCGCTCTAGCAAAGGGCGCGGTACCTTTCCCGTGCGAAATCCCTTGATACGGGCCTGGTTCTGAAAGGTTCGATAGGACTTTTCGACCTCTTCAGCAACTCGTTCTGAGGGAATCTCGACATTGATCTTTTTCTCAACAGGACTAATCGACTCAATGGTGATCTTCATGGCAGCAGTATAGGGTCCTTACTGCGAGAGGGGGGACTCGAACCCCCATCCGCTGTCAAGCGGGCTAGATCCTAAGTCTAGTGCGTCTGCCAATTCCGCCACTCTCGCGTCTCGCGAATGGAATAAGGGATGGGCCGCCGGAGAGTCGAACTCCGGACCCGCTGATTAAGAGTCAGCTGCTCTACCAACTGAGCTAGCGGCCCACAAATAAAAGGTTCTCATGCAGTCTCTCACTCGATTGTTCATTCCAGATCTCCCACAAATTAGAACAGGGATAGCATTCGTGAAGGGCAGAGAGGAAAGGTGAGTGAAGGGATTTGAACCCTCGACCCCTGGGGCCACAACCCAGTGCTCTGCCAGCTGAGCTACACCCACCATCATAGTTGTCACACGCGCCAGAAGGGATTCGAACCCCTGACCCACGGCTTAGAAGGCCGTTGCTCTATCCACCTGAGCTACTGGCGCTAGCAAACAGCAGAAGGTCAGGACTTTCTTATCCTGCACTGGAGCATTTTCGCTCCTTAGTCTCGTGAGTACAATCGGGGCGAGCCGATTTGAACGGCCGACCCCCTGCTCCCAAGGCAGGTGCGCTACCAAGCTGCGCTACGCCCCGATCTCTCGCCAGAGAAAGTCGCTTAACACAATCAAATAAAGGAACGCAAGGGGATGTTCCCTAGCCAAGGAAGAACCGTGCTGAACGGTCTGCAAAATCAATGACCGGGGCCCAGTAAATGCCCAAAACCACCGTCGCAATACTCAAGAGGGCCAAAAGCGAGCCATTATGAGGATCGAGAGTAACCTCTGGATCTGTCCCTAAGGGGCTATCAAGAAACATGGTCTTGACGATACGCACATAGTAATACAACGAAACGACGCTATTCAGAATACCAACGACCGCAAGATAATAGAAGTTTTCCTTTACTACTGCAGCAAAAAGATAGAATTTGCCGATAAAGCCGGCTAAAGGAGGAAGACCTACTAATGAGAAGAGAAAGATCGCCATTGCCACAGCCGGCAACCAGCCGCCTCGCCATGCGAGTCCACGAAACCCTTCGATATCCTCTCTTCCAGTATTGTTGACAACTATCATAACGACGAGGAAGGCTCCCAGATTCATCAAGTAGTAGACCACGAGATAAAAGAGCATCGCTCGTAATCCTTCATTGCTGAGGACGACGAAACCCATAAGGGTATAACCAGCGTGAGCAATACTCGAATAGGCAAGTAATCGTTTCACATTCTGCTGGTTGAGTGCCGCCAGATTTCCAAGGGTCATCGTGATCATCGAGATCACCAGCATAATTTGCGGCCAATCTACTCCGGCCAGAAACTGCCAGGATCCACCATCTTCAGCTTTAGACAAAACTGGATAGAAAAACCGCATCAGGAGGGCAAAACCAGCTGCCTTTGAGCCAACCGCGAGAAAGGCAGTCACAGGAATCGGTGCCCCATGATATACATCAGGGGCCCACATGTGGAAAGGGACAGCTGTAATCTTAAAACCAAACCCAGCAAAGATAAGGATGAGCGCAATCAACAAAGCAAGACGGTTCGTCTCTCCCAGGAGCAAAGCAGTGTTGATCTCCACGTAATCAAGGCTGCCGGTGAGACCAAAGATCCAGCTCATCCCGTAGATCATCGTCCCTGAGGCAACCCCTCCGTAGATGAGGTATTTGAGTGCCGCCTCACCGGAACGCCGGTTGTGGCGGAGGTACCCCGTTAAGATGTAGGAGGTCAGACTGACAAATTCTAACGCAAGGTATGCCATGAGAAGGTTTGCCGACGACGCCATGAAGAACATACCCAACGTGCTTGCCAAGAGGGTACCGTAATATTCGCCTTGATTTGGTCCTTTGAGTTCCTCCGATCCTATGGACATCCAGATTGCCCCGAGCGCGGACAACGCAAGGATCACCTTGAAGAAGATGGCAAAATTATCGAGGATAATCATCTGGTCAAATAGCCAACCTTCTCCCCCGTGCAAGCCCGCCACTAGACGCTGCCCAAAGAATGAGAGGCCTGACGTGAAGACAAGCGCCAGGACTGCCCCGACAAGCGCAATATACCCAAGTCGCTCCTTGTCTTGTATCAGCAAGTCGGTAAAAAAAACCCCAAGCATGGCGAGAAGCAAAATCACCTCAGGGTAGATATACGCAAGGCTCTCAACACTACCGAGATTCATAGATCTTCCGCATCTCTCTTACTTAATGGAGGGCAACCGCTGTGCCCTGTGCTGCAGCAAGCACAATCGCATTGAGATGTTGCAAAGAGACATCGAAGAGATTGAGTACCGCATGGGGATAGATTCCAAGAATGATCACAATGATGCCAAGAGGGACAAGCGTAAAAAGTTCCCTTCCGTTGATCTCGGACAGGTGCATCTGCGCGTATTCTTCACGCGGTTTTCCCAGGAACATCTGCTGGATTGTCCACAGGAGATAACCTGCGGTGAGGATGATCGTTGCCGCACCAATCAGAGTTGGGATTTTATACTTTTGCCATGCCCCGAGCAAAACGAGTACTTCAGAAATAAACGCAGAAAGGCCAGGGAGCCCCATAGCCGCAAAGAAAGCCAACGCCATGACTCCAGTATACACCGGCATGACCGTCGCCAGTCCCCCGAAGCCATCGATGCGACGGTGATGGGCTCGGTCATAGATTACCCCGACAATCAAGAAGAGCATCGCGGTAATCGTTCCGTGGTTGAACATCTGCAGGACGGCACCATTAATCCCTTGAGGATTGAAGGATGCCATCCCCAGCATGACATAACCCATATGGCTGATGCTGGAATATGCGACAAGTTTCTTGAGATCTTTTGGCTCGATAAAACACTGGGCAAGCGCACACAAGGCCCCATATATAATATTCCACGCTCCGAGTGCGCCTAAGAAATAGGGCGCCAGTTGGAACGTTGCTTCTGGGAGCAAGGGATAATTAATACGGAGGATACCGTAGGTACCCATCTTGAGCAACACACCAGCAAGGATCACCGAGATCGCGGTGGGAGCCTCAACATGGGCATCAGGTAACCAAGTGTGAAAAGGAAAAGCCGGAATCTTGACAGCAAAGTTAATAAACAACGCAATCCATAAAATCTGCGGTATATTCAAGCCGAACAGAATGGGATCTGCACTGAAAGGCTTGGTCGCGGCGGCTAATTGAGTGAGATCAAAAGAGGAATCGGAGTGGAAATAGAAGACGAGCATCGCAACGAGCATCAGCACGCTGCCAAACATGGTGTACAGAAAGAACTTGATTGCTGCGTACTCACGCCGAGGTCCCCCCCATATGCCGATGAGGAAGTACATGGGGAGGAGCATGAGTTCCCAAAAGACAAAAAAAAGGAAAAAATCCATGGCGCAGAAAACTCCAACCATGGCGGCTTCGAGCAAGAGAAATAGCGCGAAGTAGGCTTTGGGTGCGCGTTCAATCCCCCAAGAGGCAATAAAACAAAGGGGGCACAGAAAGGCAGTCAACAAAACCATCGAAATACTAACGCCATCAACACCGACGAAGTAGTTAATATTGTACGAGGCAATCCAGGGAACCTTCGCGACAAATTGCAAGTCAGGTACAGACCCATTGAAGTTCTTATACAACCACCATCCCAGGAAGAAAGTCGGCAACGTGAAAACCAGCGCAGTCCACCTGATCATGTCTTCGGCCTGCCGCGGGAGACACAGTACGACCGCCATACCCACAATCGGGATAAAGATCATGAGAGAGAGAACGTAGTGCTCCATGAAGGCTCCTTCTATCTATATTCTATATTTCCACTAATGTGATTGAGTTGTACCGCTCCGGATGGCAGGGGGGCGCCACAGCGGCCGTCGGGCGGCAAGCAATACCACGACCCCAACGACGATCAGGGCGATCAACACAGAAAAAAGAACAGTGACAAGCGTTTCAGCAGAGAGACGTGGCAAGAACTGTGCGGCTGCCACCGCCCCAACGATAACGTAGAGGTAGACATTAATATTGCCAGTCTGGATCTGGCGTAAGCGATTTCCTATAGCAAACGTCGCATCAGCAAGCGCGTTGACGATGCCATCAATGACCAGGTTATCAAACCAGCCGATAAGCCAGGCAAGAAAAGCAGCCATCCTTGCGGTACTATTCACGACAAAGTCAATGACGTAGCGATCGAAGCTCGATCCTAACCAACAGAGCAGAAACGTGAAACGAACAAAGGTAGCCTGGTACAGTTCGTCAATATAATATTTGTTGTAGATGAGGTCGTAGAGTTTTCCTCCCGCAACTGAAGAGAAAATCTCAGGAGAGACCGTCTTCTTGTCATACATCAGATAGGCAAGAAAAATTCCTCCCAACGCAATACCAATTGAGGCAAGCATCAGAATGTATTCGATTGGCTCCACCGCATGGTGATGTCCTCCGTGAGCAACATGCCCAGCGGCGAAAACGGGCTCTAGCCATTGTTCAAAACGATTGCTCCCCCCGAGTGCGGCTGGTACGCCGAGGAAGCCGGCAAACAGCGCGCCAGCTGCAAGAATGATCAATGGGTAGGTCATCACTGGTGGGGACTCGTGCAGGTGATGTTGTGTATGGAGATCGGCTCGGCATTCTCCAAAGAAAACCATCAAGACTTGGCGGGACATGTAAAATGCCGTCAAACCAGCCCCCGCAAAGCCAAGGAACCACAAGGCTTGATGCCCCTCGGAAAACACTTTCCACAGAATCTCATCTTTCGAAAAAAATCCCGATAATGGAGGAATCCCCGCGATAGCCACTGTGGAGATGAGAAAAGTCCAGAACGTGTAGGGCATCTTATCCTTGAGCCCTCCCATTTTGCGCATATCCTGCTCGCCGCTCAGGGCGTGGATAACGCTGCCAGAACCAAGGAATAAACACGCTTTGAAAAAGGCATGGGTCATCAAATGAAAGACCGCTGCGCCGTAGGCTCCAACTCCTGCGCCAAGAACCATGTATCCAAGCTGACTGACTGTCGAGTACGCCAACACTCGCTTAATATCGTTTTGCGCTAAACCAATGGTCGCGGCAAAAATGGCGGTCAGGGCTCCGACCGTAGCAACCACATTCAGAGCAACCGGCGATAAGGAGAAGAGAAAATGCATGCGGGCTATCATGTAGACACCCGCAGTGACCATGGTTGCGGCATGAATCAGTGCACTCACGGGAGTGGGTCCAGCCATCGCATCAGGCAACCACACATGCAGCGGAATCTGAGCAGACTTGCCAACGGCTCCAACGAACAGAAAGAGCGCCGCTAGCGTTGCCGCCGGAACCCCCCACACCATCACCTCAGTCAAATGATGTGCGTGCGGCGCGATTTCACGAAACACTGCTGAGCCATACCCAGAAGCACTGAGTCCCCAAAAGACCGTAAAGACACCAAGAGTGAACCCGGCATCGCCGATACGGTTGACAATAAAGGCTTTGTTCCCGGCTGTGGTATTCGCATGTTCCTTGTACCAGAATCCAATCAGCGCATACGAACACAATCCAACGCCCTCCCAACCGACGAACATCAACAGGAGATTGTCCGCTAACACTAAGGTGAGCATCGCCGCAGTAAAAAGATTGAGAAAGGCGAAGAATCGCCAGTACGACTCATCCTCATGCATGTATCCAGTCGAATAGAGGTGGATGAGTCCCCCTATCCCTGTCACGACGAGAATCATAACGGCTGATAGGGGATCCACCCAAAAGGCAATATCCACATTCAGGTCACCAACGTGGATCCAATACAGCAAGGGATCGAGAAGAAACCGCTGTTCTGGTGCAAGGCCGAAAATATGGAAAAATGCTCGCAGCGAAAAGAGAAATGCCAGACCTACAACAGAGCAACCAATAATGCTGATCGCACCTTTCCCATACCGTTTTTGCAGGCTCGCTCCCAAGATGCCATTAATTGCTGCCCCAAGGAGAGGGAGCAGGACAATCCAACGGAGGTAAGAAACCAGAATGGGGTGCTCCATACATTAGCCCTGCAGGTTATCGATCGCTTCCACATCAATGGTGGCAAAATTTTGATAGATACCCAGCACTATGGCGAGTCCTATGATAGCTTCGGCCGCGGCAAGCATAATGACGAAAATAGAGAAAATCTGGCCGTCATAGCCACCTGAAGAGAAATGAGAAAAGGCCAAATAATTGATGTTGGCGGAATTGAGAATCAGCTCTACCCCCATGAGGATGCCAATCGCATTCTTCCGTGTCAGGACGCAGTACAGTCCTAAGACAAACACAATCAAACTGACAAACAGAAAATGCTGAAGGCCTATGTCAAAAAGTGCCGCGCTCATGACCATCCGTTGAAAAAAAGAGTCGTCCCCTCTTAGAGGGGAACAATAAAAAAATCAAGGGAGGGAAAGCGTCAAGAATCCGCAGCCGTCCCACCGCGAATCTCTTTGCGAGAAACCACGACTGCGCCAATCAGCGCGACAAGAAGAACAACCGAAGCAAGTTCAAAAGGCAGGATATAGGGGCCAAGAAATGCCTCGCCAATACCAGCGGTCGTTGGAGCCACTTGTACCTCAGCCTTCTGTACCCAGGGTGCAGTCATCACCGCGGTACCCATGAGCGCACCAACAGCAAGAATGATGACAGCGGCAGGGATCCGACCAACCGACCGATTTGACACCGCAATGTCGTCGATACGATGAGTGAGCATCACCGCAAAAATGATGAGGACCAAGATCCCCCCGACGTACACCAGGACTTGGATCACCGCAACAAAATCTGCCGCAAGTAGGAGGTAGAGCCCAGCCGCTCCCATAAAGGTACCGAGTAAAGAGAAAGCAGAGTAAACGATGTTGCGAGAAAACGCGACAATTAAGGCCGAGCCAATGGTCAACAAAGCAAGCAGATAGAATATCAGGGCCATCAAAGGCATGCCGTGTCTCCTGGTGATGAGGGGGCTTTAGGCTGCTGTTTTCTCAGCGGCATTGATCTTCTTCATGTCGGCAGGCTGAGCAAATTCCTCAATGTAACGCAGCCCCCGTTCCAAAATCGGCGCGACTCTTGGATCGGTTTCCCCCTCTTTTTTGACTTTGTATGCAACGACCGGCTCTTTCACAAAGCGACGGATCATGCTTTCGAGAGAAAAGTCAGCCCCTTCAAACTCGCGGGTGTGATGGATCGAGCCGGTTGGGCATACTTCGCTACACAGGCCACAGTACATACATTTGGCAATGTCGATATCGAAGCGCTTTAGGGTCATCTCCTTTGTTTTCTGATCTTTCGGCGCTTCAATCACTATACAATCAATCGGGCACGCCCGTTCGCAAGCCAGACATCCCGTGCAGATCTCCAGATCGACTTCCAAAATACCCCGATAGCGGAAAGGGAGCGTATCTTGCACCCGTACAGGAACACGGTCAGGATACTGAATCGTGTACGGTTTGCGCACGAAATGAGAGCAGGTGACACTCATCCCTTCAAAAATCGTCGTCACCGCTTCTTTGATGTTTCTGAAATATCGGCCAATGCCGTTACTCGCCATACTCGACTCCCTAGATTGCGGGGCTGTAATACAACTCTGGCTTGGCACGCCGCAGGTGAAAACGCACTCGCCGGAAAAATTGCACGAGTATAATGACAGCGAAAAGGACCATACCGTACTGCACCAGCCGGTTTCCTTGCGGCCAGATCATCAGCCATACTGCAGTACCAATCAGGTTGATAAAGCCGACCGGCACCAAGTACTTCCAGCAGAGCGACATCAGCTGGTCCACGCGGACTCGGGGCAAGGTTGCACGGATCCACATCGCCACAAAAGCCCAGAAATATGACTTCAGGAAAAATACCGCGAACTGCGAGAGATTCAGCAGCACAACATTGTTCGTCCAAATAGGCACTTGCCATCCTCCCAGGAAAAGGGTGGTGATGACCGCACCAATGACGTACAGGGTTCCCCACTCGGCGAGGAAGAACAGGGCAAACCGCATGCCACTATACTCGGTAGCAAACCCTGCCACGAGTTCAGACTCAGCCTCTGGAAGATCAAAGGGCGTGCGGTTCGCTTCCGCAAGGAGCGCAACATAAAGGACGACTAACGCTACAAACGTGAAAGGGTTGTGAAAAGCAAACCAATCCCACGGCGCCCACCCCTGCGCCTGGATAATTCCTTGCATACTGAGTGTACCAGCGAGCAGAATAGGAGAAAGAATTGCCAGGCCTGCAGGGATTTCGTAACTGATAATCTGCGCAGCGGAACGGATCCCGCCAATCAAGGACCATTTGTTATTCGAGGCCCACCCGGCCATGAGGATACCAACCACGGTCAAGGCCGTGACTGCCACCAGATAGAGAATGCCGACATTCAGGTCAGCAATAATGAGAGCGCTACTAAAAGGAATGACGACGAAGGTTGCGATAAATCCCCATACCAACAGATACGGAGCGAACGCGAAGAGAGGCCGGTCAGCCGCATCAGGGATGATATCTTCCTTGAGAATGTTTTTCACCCCGTCAGCAATTCCTTGCAATACGCCCTGCGGCCCAACACGATTCGGTCCAATCCGCGACTGGATGCGCGACCATACTCGTCGCTCGAGCCACACCGTGATGGGAACCATAGGCATCACGAACCCGAATACGACAATTGCCCCAAAAAGGAACATCATGACGGCGTAGACGAGTTCTGCCGGTACCCCGGCAAACCAACCACTGGCGATGAGCCTGTCAATAAATTCTTGCATAACGCTGCTGTGGGTACTGGACTCTGCTGTATTTGTCTAGCGGTCAACCTCAGGCGCAACGACATCAAAGCTTGCAATGAGAGCAACCAGGTCGGCAATCATCAAGCCACAACTGACTTTGTCAATAATGCTCATGGCGGCAAAAGAGCCCGTACGGATCTTGGTGCGGTAGGGGAATTCACTGCCATCACTGACTAAATACCACCCCATGTCTCCACGTGAGCCTTCGACGCGAATATAGGCGTCGCCGACTGGCGGTTTCAGTTTGCGCGGGACCTTGGCAAGCACCGGACCTGGCGACATCATACTCAAACACTGCCGTACGATCTTGCATGATTCGCTCAGTTCCCTGATGCGGACCATGTAGCGGTCAAAGCAGTCACCCAGTGTCCCCATCTCACCAGTGCCGATCGGTACAGCAAATTCCAGTTCAGAGTACACTGAGTACGGTTCGTCACGTCTCACATCGTATTTGTACCCAGATCCTCGCAGATTCGGACCAACGAGATTGTAATCAATCGCGTCAGCTTTGCTCACGATACCAACATTCGCGAGTCGCTCGACATAGATTTTATTGTATGAGATGAGGTCGTTATATTCGTCGATCAATGGTTCAAATTGGTCAAGAAAGGCGATGACTTTTTCAGCGAACCCAGGGGGCAGATCCCAAGCAACCCCACCAATACGCATATAGTTAAAGGTCAGACGGGCACCACAGAGATCTTCTAACAGGTCGTTGACTTTTTCCCGTTCACGGATCGCATGCAGAAAGGGAGTGTAGCCGCCAATATCCATAACCATTGTGCCTACTGATAACAAATGACTCGCAATGCGACCAAGCTCGCACGCAATCACCCGGCAGAACTCTCCTCGCCGCGGCACTTCGATATTAGCAAGTCTCTCGCACACTATGGCCCAGCCCTGATTGCACTGCATTGCCGAAACGTAGTCAACGCGGTCAGTGTAGGGCATAAAGCCATGATATCCGACTTTTTCCGAGATCTTTTCGATCGAACGGTGCAGATACCCAATATCTGGAATAGCGGTACGCATCACTTCACCATCGGCTTTCACGATGAAGCGTAACACCCCGTGAGTGCTCGGATGCTGCGGTCCCATATTAAGGGTCATCTCTTCAGTCGTTAACCCTCCATCGCGTTGCACCTCGACTTCAAAACCTGACAAACTCATGGGATCCCCTTTAATAAAACACTTAAAACCATATGTTCAGCGCTGCACCTGGGAAAGGCCAGCGTACAAGCAGAGCAGTTTTCATTTGAGCAAACTCTCTCGCCGGGTGCTGATGCCATGATATTCTTCGGGCTCGACGAAATCTTTTCGGAGTGGATGTCCAACCCAATCTTCCGGCATCAACAACCGGCGTAGATCAGGATGGTCAGCAAAGACCACACCGAGCAGATCATAGATTTCACGCTCCTGCCAGTTCGCCGCCTTCCAGATACCCTCTACAGACGGTATAGTGGGGGTATCGCGTGGTACATTCACTTTGATAACGAGTGTATGACGGTGGGGGTACGAATATAAATGTAAGACGACCTGAATCTTGTTTTCCTTGAGGTAGTCAACCCCTGACATGTTAGACAGACAATCGAAAGCCAGGGTCGGATCCTCCTTCAGGAATCGACAGACCTCCCGTACGGACGCCGCTTTGATGACGAGGTATGGGTCACGAGCCTTTGCTTCGAAGGATTCGATGACCTCGCCACCAAAACGTTCTTGAATTTTCTGATGTATTTCTGCCGGTGTCATCGTTTTACTCACACGACAAGAACCCTCGTTGTCGTTATGCCCAGGACAGCCAGGAAGCGGGGACCTATGCCCGAGCTTCGATCTCAATTGGAGCTTTTTTCACCAGCCAACGCTCTTGCATCATCTTCTCTTGCAGTTTCAGCAGCCCCTCAACCAGCGCTTCCGGGCGTGGTGGACAACCGGGGACATATACATCGACAGGGATCACTTTGTCCACGCCGTCACAGACTGAATAAGCAAGTTGGAATAGCCCTCCACAGTTTGCACAACTCCCCATCGAAATCACATATTTTGGATCAGGCATTTGGTCGTACAGCACCTTTGTGCGGAGCGCCATTTTCAGTGTGAGGGTCCCAGCAATAATCATCATATCGGACTGCCGAGGTGTGGCGCGAGGAGCCGCACCAAATCGTTCCATGTCAGTTCGCGGCCCACCAGTTTGCATCATCTCAATGGCACAACAAGCAAGGCCAAAAAGCATATACCACACCGAGGACTTTCTCGTCCAATTGAGCATTTCGTCAACTTTGGTGGTAATAACCATCTCCGGTAGCGTATTGATCAGCGACATCGAACCTCCTCTGAGTCTTCGCTTATGCTGCCTTTGGCAGCCTGTGTTCCTCTTCTGTTCGATTAATCCGTTTCAGCCATTCCAGGTCCCGTTTGGCCCAAACGTAGACTAACCCTTCCGCCAAAGTTCCTACAAAGAGCAAAATCGCCACTAGCGCATACAACCCATTTCCCGCCAGCACCCAATCGCGGAACACCACCATGACAGGAACCATAAAGACAATTTCTAGCTCAAAGATGAGAAATACCAGGGCAATAAGATAAAACCGCACATTAAAGTTGATCCACGCACTTCCAGTTGGGGGTTCTCCACACTCATACGTGGAGAGCTTCTTCGCTTCTGGGTTGTGAGGGCGAAGAAACCGGCCAAGTGCCAGGTGGATAGCAGAAAGGCTGAGTCCGAGGATAGTGAAAACCAGAACATTCCCGAAGTCGAAGTACATACTCACAACTCCTGCCCACTCTCTTGAGCCTCCCAGCTTTACTTGCTGGATTGATAGGGAGATATCCCTCTAAGAGAGTTTCTCAGTCTTTTCTCTTTACTC
Source organism: uncultured Enterobacteriaceae bacterium (assembly GCA_964502465.1). Classification (GTDB taxonomy): domain Bacteria; phylum Desulfobacterota; class Binatia; order Bin18; family Bin18; genus CAZCWX01. The sequence goes on from CAZCWX010000600.1 coordinate 21,751, forward strand.
TTATCCTGTTGATCCGTACTCTTATCCTGTTGATCCGTGCGGCGGCAGATCTAACGACTCTGTTTGCGCCACTTCTCTATATCGTCGCTGTTCCCACTGAGCAAGCTCCTCCCGTAGCCCTCTCCTATGAGCGATTTGCCCCAGGGATACTCCAGCAAGGTAACTGGCCAAAATACGCTGCGCTTCGTGCCACACAGAGATCTGTCTACACACAGGACAGTAGCGACACGCCCGCTCCCCTTCTTCCAGACAATCCATCAAGAGGAGGGGACCTTCAAGGCACTCATACACTTCCTTGAGGGTAATCGTCGAAGCAGGTTTCTTGAGAGTAAATCCTCCATGAGCGCCCATATACGAATGGACAAGCCCACCACTCACTAGACGTTTCATGATTTTCGACAGGAAATGAGCTGGGATATCTTGTTTGCTCTGGATCTCCCGCCGGGAAACGACTTTCTCTTCAGGTTGAGCTGCCAAATAGGAAAGGGCGCGGATCGCATAATCGACGCGGCGACCAATATTCATCAGAGAGCTTCGCTCTGACGACTGGTGATAGGCCCCTCTCCGCATAACGTTGCCTCGCTGTCACTCACCCACAATGCAAAAAAGATCTGCGGTTGGAAGAGGAGTCACTCTTCAGGCATCCCCAGAATTTTTCGCCCTTCTCCGCTGATCATGCTCGGCTCCCAAGGGGGGTCCCAAACCAGTTCCACCTTGACTTCATCCACATCAGGCAACCCTCGCAGCCTCTGCTCTGCTTCTGCAGCAATGTATCCGCCCATCCCGCACCCGCGAGCAGTTAAGGTCATCTTCACATCGATTCTACTGTCGGAGACCGCCACCTCGTACACTAAACCAAGATCAACAATGTTCACGGGAATTTCCGGGTCATAGCACGAGCGCAACGTCTCGTAGACCTGTTCGTGTGTAGGCATCAGTTTTCCCTCATTACGCTGAAGTGAGTTTTCCAGCACGCTGTGTGAGAGCGGCACCAATCTGCTGCTTTTCGCCTTGAATTTTGCGTTGTAAGGCCATGAGAGCGTCAAGGACGTTTTCTGGACGCGGTGGACAGCCTGGAACGTAGACGTCGACTGGCACAATGCGATCAATCCCGGCAACGGTAGTGTAATTATCGTAGAAACCACCAGTAGACGCACACGCTCCAAATGCCATGACCCACTTCGGTTCAGCCATCTGTTCATAGACTCGCTTGAGAATAGGCGCCTGTCGGCATGTGACGGTACCGATCACCATCAACAAATCAGCTTGTCTTGGACTAAAGCGGGGCAGAAGCGCACCAAAACGGTCAATATCATACGGCGTCATCGACAAGGCCATGTATTCCATAGCGCAACATGCGGTAGCGAACGGGTAGGGAAAGATTGAGTATTTCCGTGCCCATCCGATTGCTCGATCGAGTCGTGTCAACACCACCGCATCTCCAAGCAAGACATCTTCGCTCTGCGCCCGTGTAGGTATCTTTGAAGTTCTTTGCTCCTCCATCGATATCTCCTTCTTGTACCGCAGGCTTTCCCTCAAGCCACATCGGCTGTTTCATACAGGTCAACACCAGAAGTTACATAAATACAGATACATAAGGTCTAATTTGTCAACCTGAACAGATACGATTCCCAATACACTAGCTCTTCAATTTTCCGTGTTTCTCTTTACCTTAGTGAATAGTCAGTCGCCGCCGTGCTCTTTCCTCTAACTGTGCCAGAGCCTCTTGCGCGACATCTACAAACACTCGACTCTGAGGATGATCGGGATGAGCAACGACCAGCGGAGTCCCACGGTCTCCGTCTGCACGAATGTCTTGCACGAGCGGAATCTCTCCAAGCAGAGGAATACCAAACTGCTCAGCCATTCGTGCCCCTCCGCCATGGCTAAAGATCTCTGCCCGGTGTCCACAGCGACGGCAAATATGATAACTCATATTCTCAATCACTCCTAAAACAGGGACATGGACCTCCTCAAACATTTTGACTCCTCGCCGTACGTCGAGGAGCGCGACATCCTGTGGAGTGGTGACAATGATCCCTCCAGACAGCGGAGCCTTTTGAACCATCGTCAACTGGGCATCCCCAGTCCCTGGCGGGAGATCAACAACCAAAACATCCAGATCTCCCCACTCGACATTTTTAATGAATTCGGTCAGTAGCTTGTCGATCATGGGTCCCCGCCAGACCACCGCATGTCCCTCTGGGACGAGAAACCCCATCGACATCACTTTCAGATCATACTTTGTGATAGGGATAAGTCGTTTGTCTTCAGTACTGCGTGGACGATCCTTCATCCCCAACATGAGAGGAATGCTGGGCCCGTATACATCTGCGTCGAGCAGCCCCACGCGCTGCCCGATAGCGACGAGAGCCAGAGCCAGGTTGACCGCCACGGTTGACTTCCCCACCCCACCCTTGCCACTGGCCACCGCAACGACATGTTGAACGCCTGGTATTTCAGGCCTGGACCGCGCTGGCTCCGCCGGACGCTGGATCACTACTTCCACCGGAAGTTGCACTAACGAACGAAGGGTTTCGAGCACTCCCTGACGGATTTGGGCTATGACTTCCGGGTTGTCAGTTGAAGGCGCAAGTTGAACGGTGACGCCAGCACCACCAATTGCAACGTCTTTGACCATCCCAAAAGCAACGATATCGCGGCTAAGCCCTGGGTATTTCACCTGCTTGAGGGCTTCCAAGAGTTCTTGAGGAGTTAGCATATACCCAACGTCATCCTTTCGCAGTGTCCTCGCTGTGAGATTCAAGACGCTCGCTCAGGCTTCGTAAGTACTCAAACGTGTAGATGCCTGTCTCATGTCCATCGCTCCATCTCGGGTTTAATGCATAATTTCCAACCAGCCCAATGCTGACGAGTTGGGGATTCTCGACCCGCACAAAATGTCGCTCGCCTCCATGTCCTTGACACACAGCGCAGGGGCACCAGCCTCGGAGATACGCAAGCGGGTAATCGCTGAGATCATCATCGTCCCACAGGACGCGCACAAGCTTCTCTTCGTTTATGGGAGTCACTAATATCGGTCTCGGCATGTTCAGTTCCTTGTTTCATAACTGCTGACAACCGCCGTTTGCCTCACCGGCTCGAGGCCGCTTTTTCTGCTGCGATAATCCGCTGAGCAACGGCATGAAACACCTGCGCCGCTGGATGGTCAGGGTATTGTTCGACCAGTGGCTTGCCAATGTCACCGCCAGTGCGTAGCTCTTCAACAATAGGGACCTCCCCTAATACCTCGAGTCCAGTCTTTCTGGCTCCGCCATGACCAAAAATCTCTTCTCGCTCCCCACAATGGGGGCAGATGTAGTAGCTCATGTTTTCGATGACACCAAAGATCGGCACATTGACCTGACGAAACATGGCAATACCCCGATTCACGTCTAAGAGAGCCACATCCTGAGGAGTCGTTACGATTACCCCACCGTTTAACGGGACTTCCTGAGCAAGCGTGAGTGTCGCATCCCCTGTACCGGGTGGCAGGTCCACCACCAAATAGTCCAGTTCACCCCACAATACATCGCGAAGAAACTGACGAATGATACTCATGACGATCGGACCACGCCAAATCACCGGAGACGTATCATCGAGAAAGAACCCCATGGAAATAAGACTCACGCCATACTTTTCCACAGGATAAATCTTTTTGTCTTGGCCAGCCCGAGGAGTCGCTTCAGTCCCCATCATTAACGGAATGCTGGGTCCATACACATCTGCGTCGAGTATGCCGACACGATTTCCTAGTACTTTGAGAGCGAGGGCCAGGTTGACCGATACCGTGGACTTGCCTACCCCCCCCTTCCCACTCGCTACAGCAATGACCTGTCGTACTCCTGGGAGTAGGTTTTGTGGAGGAGAAGTCACGGGCGCTGGATGCTCGGCAGCACCATGCGTACGGCCTCCATGTACTGTAACCTGTTCAATCCCAGGCAGGGCAGAGAGAGCAGCAGTAATCCTGCCAGTGAGATGGCGTAATACCTCATCTGTGGCGCTAGAGGGTCGCAGGTGGACAATCACGCTGTCCGCTTTCATGACGATTTCCCCGATTAACCCCAGTGATACGATATCTCGTTTTGATCCTGGGTAAGGGATACGTTTGAGGTATTCACGGATCTCTTGTTCGCGCATTATGCCTGTTCCTTGCTCATCCGCTAAGCGTGCTTCCACTCGGTACTTTGTGGGTTACCCCTTCTTTGCGCTACTTCGTAAAGGGGTGAAAGCTCTCGGAGCTTTCTTGTGACCTGCACCACACGGTCAATGACATACTCTACTTCATCCGCGGTATTAAACCTTCCCAACCCAAACCGAATCGACGCGTGCGCCTCTTCATCTCTTAATCCCAATGCCCTCAATACATAGGACGGTTCGAGTGTCGCCGAAGTACATGCCGATCCCGAAGAAAGCGCGATCTCTTGATTCACAGCCATCAGGAAAGACTCTCCTTCTACATAGGAGAAACTGAGGTTGAGGTTTCCGGCTAGCCGCTGTGTAGGATGGCCATTGAGATACACCTCTGCCAATTGGTTCGTGATTCCTTCGTACAGGCGCGTCCGTAAGGCAAGCAACTGAGCGGCTTCTGTTGCCATTTCCTGCCCAGCCAGTTCACAGGCTTTGCCAAACCCAACAACTCCTGGCACGTTCAGCGTCCCGGAGCGCATGCCCCGTTCATGTCCTCCCCCGTCCATCGCGGGGACAAGTCGTACTCGCGGCCTGTTGCCACGCACGTATAACGCCCCGCACCCCTTTGGTCCATACATCTTATGGGCTGTCATTGAGAGCAGATCGATCCCATCTTGTTCTACGTCCACGGGCACTTTTCCTATCGCCTGGGTTGCATCGCAATGGAAAAGTACCCCACTCTCTTTGGCAATCTGCCCAATCTCGCGAATGGGATGGATCGTACCCACCTCGTTATTGGCAAACATGAGGGAAATGAGAATAGTCTTCTCCGTCAGCGCCCGGCGAACATCATGAGGATCGACCATGCCGTAACGATCCACGGGCAGGTATGTCACCTGCGCCTTGCCCGCACGCTCCAGCGCTTTGCATGAATCTAACACGGCCTTATGCTCGGTCACACAGGTAACCACATGTTGGCCCTTATCTTTATGAAATTCTACCACACCTTTAATCGCTAAGTTGTCAGACTCTGTGGCCCCACTCGTGAAAATAATCTCTTTGCCCCTGGCCCCGATCAACCGTGCAATCTGTTCTCGCGCCTGTTCGACTGCTTCTTCGGCTTCCCAGCCGAAGAGATGGCTCCGACTGGCGGCGTTGCCAAATTTCTCAGTAAAATAGGGGAGCATCGCCTCTAACACCCGCCGGTCCATTGGCGTCGTTGCATGATTATCCATATAGATCCGCCGGGCTTTCATAGCATATTCCTCCCGTAGTCAATGTAGACTTTTAGAGTCTAATTTGTCAACCGGAGCCTTGCCTGCTGCTGCTCTAAGCGGTGTCGATGTTCTGCAGCCAGGGGCAAGATGTGGACCTTCCCTGTGATGTCGTTCAAACCAATGTAGACCTCGGTCTCATAGACGGTCTTGATAGTCGCGTACGTCAATACTTCCTCGGGCGCACCCACACAAAACAGGCGGCCAGCCTTGAGGAGAGCGAGACGGTCACAATAGAGGGCCGCGAGATTCAAATCGTGCAAAACCGCTATCACCGTCAGACTAGCTTGCCGACTGAGAGTTTTCACCAGATCGTACACCTCAACTTGGTGCTTGATATCAAGAAAAGCAGTCGGTTCATCGAGTAAGAGTACCCGTGGTTCTTGAGCCACAGCCCTCGCCAAAATCACTCGCTGACGTTCCCCGCCACTCAATCCATGGATTTCACGTGCCGCCAGTTCTCGTACTCCAGTCTGCTCCATCGCCCGATAGGCAATCTGCAGATCTTCTGTCCGTTCAAAGCTCAACCTTCCTATATGAGGTGAACGACCCATGAGTACAACTTCAAGAGCCGAAAACGGCAATTCAATCCTCGTCTCTTGTGGCACCACCGCGATCTGTCTTGCCAGTTCTTCCCGGCTGTACAATGCCAAGTCTTTCCCATCTAACCTTACACACCCACTACGTGGCGCGAGCACGCGACTGAGAATCCGCACAGCGGTTGATTTGCCAGAGCCGTTCGGGCCAAGCAGGCCCAGAATCTCCCCTTTCATTACAGAAAAAGAAAGCTCGCTCAGGGCGTGAATAGTGCCATATGCGAAACTCACTCGGTCGCAGTCAATGAGTATTGTTTTCGCTGTGGGCATCATGACCGAAGCAATGCCCTCCTCCCTTCTCTTTTCAACAAATACAGAAAGAACGGTCCTCCACACATAGCAGTCACGACACCAACCGGCAGTTCAGTCGGACTGACAACCGTACGGGCAAGGGTGTCAGCCCAAACCAGAAAGATCGCTCCACCCAACACCGACGCCGGTAAGAGCAGGCGGTGATCTGCCCCAAAGAGGAGACGAAGCACGTGCGGCACGATCAACCCAACAAAACCGATCATGCCGCTCACCGAAACAATCGCACCAATGAGGAAACAGGAGGCTAAAAACGTTCCCCGTCGAAGCGCTTCAACCTCGACCCCGAGTTGTGTCGCGCTTTCCTCACCCAGGCTTAACAGGTTGAACTGACGGCTTCGCCGAATAAGCCACACGGTTCCTATAACGACATAGAATGCGATGGCGGTAACCGTTGTGTAGTCCTGAACAGCCAAACTTCCCATGAGCCAAAACAGTATCCCATGGCTCTGGTAAAAATCTACCAAGGAGTTCACCAGCATGATGAGCGCCCCACAGAAAGCGTTAAATACCACCCCGGTTAACAAGAGCGCATATGGGTGCAGCCGACCGTGGCTCAGCGCCGTACGATAGATCAGCATCGTTGTCCCTAATGCACCACCGAATGCGGCAAGCGAGACCATAGAGGTCCGTAAAAATCCAGCCAGGCTAGTTGTCGTTGTCCCAAGGAAAATGAGAGCCAGGATACCACACAGGGACGCTCCACCCGACACCCCAAGGATGTGCGGACATGCGAGTGGATTATGCAAAAGGGCTTGGAGCGCTGCTCCAGCTATTCCTAGCCCCCCGCCAACGACTGCCGCCAGCAGCACCCGGGGCAGGCGCGTACGAAAAAGAATCACATAGTCCGGATTGCCTGGCGATGGATCTTTCCACGCGTGCACGATATTGACCGGCACCGCTCCCACCGCCGTGCAGGCGATAATGGTCCCGGCAAGACCGCTCAGCAGCAGACAATTCACCAACAGCCATTTTCGTTTGGTCAGACGCGACATGAGTAGAGGAAGGCGTTTTCTTCCTTTACCTGACACTGCGTTGTCTGTCAGTGGCCGTCCGACGGGAAGTATTCAGGATGGATAAGACGGGCAAGCTCCTCGAACCCTTCGGCAAGACGAGGTCCCGGCCGCAGGAGCGTGTATAAACGGCGGCCATAGAGCCGCCCATGTTGCACAGCTGGCAGTGCAGGGAAATTCCGCCAGACACCTAACAGTTGACCTTCGTCCTTCTCTTCTGATCCCATCGAGCCATCGATAATGACGTCGGGCTGGTTGGCAACAACGACCTCGAGACTCAAGCGTGGCCACGGTTGGCCCGAGTCGGCAGCGATGTTAATCCCACAAGCCTGGGTAATCAGCTCATTCAGAAAAATCCCGCTCCCCACCGCAATAAGTGGGTTTTGTCCCACCACCATCAGCACACGGCGTTGTGGGGCTCCAGCTAAGCGAGCCTGTATCGCTGCCATGCGTTGACGTATCCCTGTCACCAGTGCCTCGCCTGCGGTTTCCCGCCCGGCTTCATGGGCAATGGTGCGCATTGCTGTTTCAATCTGCTCGATGGTATCAACCTGGACAATAATCACTCTGATACCTACACGTTCAAGCGCAGCCACAGCAACGGGATTATTTGGTGGTACGCCGATCACCACATCGGGAGCTTTGGCAACGATGGCCTCAACGTTTGGCGCGATGTACGAGCCAATGCGGCCAATCTGCTCCACCTCAGGAGGAAAGTCACAGAATGTACAGATGCCAACGATCTGCTCGCCAGCTCCTATTGCGAACAACGTTTCTGTCACAGAGGGCGCGAGAGACACGATACGTTGAGCTGGCGCACGTGCCACCTGCTCACCCCAGGCTGGGAAGTCAAGCGAGAACAGAACAAACAAAGTCGCAAGAGATCGTCGGAAGTCCATTGGCGTGTCAAATTCAACAGGAAGAAAAAGTCAACTGAGAACGTAGAGAGCCTGAGGCAACGCTTGCACCCACGAGCCCGTGATACGCAAGCAATCTCCTATGGTCAAGCAGGAACGAGGGGCCAGACATAAGGGATACAGACGATGGCTATGGCAAAGATCAAGAGTTTGAGTGGAATACCAATCTTCAGAAAATCTGAGAACCGATACCCGCCAGGTCCGTACACCATGAGGTTGGTCTGGTAACTGATAGGCGAGGCAAAACTCGACGAGGCTGCGGCAGAAATGGTAATGGCAAACGGTCGGGCATCAACACCAAACTGCTGTGCTGCTTCGTACGCAATAGGAAACACTAACGCGATCGCTGCGGCATTCGAGATGAGTTCGGTCAAAACCGCAGTCGCAAGATAAATAGCGGCCAGCACGCCGACCGGCCCCAGTAAGGCACCAACCTCAACCAAAACGGTAGCCATCGCACCCGCAGCTCCTGTTTTCTCTAGCGCTTTTCCTACTCCGAACGCTGCAGCAATGAGCAGCAGCACGGACATATCCACCACGCTGCGTACCTCACCAACCGAAAGGCAGCCTAGCAAGACCACCGCCGAGGCCGCGAGGAGAGAGGCCGTAATCATAGGCAGTATCCCAGCGGTGACCGTCCCTACTAAGGCGACCAAGATCAGGAGCGCGGGCAGCGTTTTGTTATACCGCGGCTGCGCGCTATCGGGAACTTCCGAGACAAGATAAAAATCAGGAGAGTTCCGATAGGCGCGAGCAAACCCTGGGGCAGATTCTAAGAGGAGGGTATCACCCACTCGCAAAATAATATCACCAATTTTCCCACTGAGCCGTTTCCCACCACGATGGACAGCGACGACGGCAGCTCCGTAGCGGGTGCGAAAGTTGGCATCACGAATAGTACTCCCGATGAGAGGAGAATCTTCGGAGATTACGGCTTCGCACAGGTTGTTGCCTTCGAAAGGACGATCTTGACTGGTACGGTGGTCACCAGCCGGAACTAACCCCCGAATCTTCTGCAAGTCGACAATGGTCGAGACGACCCCGGTAAAAACCAGCCGGTCGCCCACCCTGAGCCGTTCCTCAGGACCCACCGGCGCAACAAGCTCCTCAGCCCGCTCGATGCGCACAAGAAACAAACCTGGGAGATGACGCAGCCCGGCTTCTTCAATCTGTTGCCCCGCCAGAGGGCAGTCAGGTGCGACCGCCATCTCAATCAGGTACTCACGGCGACTCTCTTCCAGGCTTTCCATCAGATCTTTGCGATCAGGAAGGAGTTTCGGAGCGAAGAGAGCAATGAAAGCAATACCAACAATCGCACATGGAATCCCAACTTTACTCAGTTCAAAGAACGACATGCTCGGCATACCATAGTCAATCATCAGTCCATTGGAGACCAAATTGGTTGACGTGCCGATCAGTGTACACGTTCCCCCGAGGATGGTGGCGTACGAGAGCGGAATTAAAAACCGTGAGGGTGACACGCCATGGCGCCGTGCCCAATCAATGACCACTGGCGTAAACATCGCTACTATGGGGGTGTTGTTGAGAAACGCAGAGACCCCGGCCGTTGGAATCATCATTTTCAACAGTGCCTGTCGGTCACTTTCAATGCGTCCAAAGATCCGCGTGGCAACAAACCCCAGGGCTCCGGTATTCTGGAGCGCCCCGGCAACCACAAACAAGGCCCCGACGGCGATCATCCCAGTATTGGAAAATCCCACGAGGGCCTCTTCTGGCGATAATACCCCAGCCACAATGAGCAAAGCCAACAGCCCCAAGAAAATCAGATCCGGTGCAAACATTTCCCGAATCAAGGCTACCATTCCTAAAGCAACCACTCCCAGCGTAAACCACGCTTCCCAGCTCATACCTGATGATTCCTCTGCACAGATGTATGCGGATGCTGCTTCATTTAAACTCCGGGCGATAGCAGAGACAGGAATACAAGAGACACTTATTCACTCCGCTTAGAGGGTCTCACTTCTTACACTCTTCTTAGAGGAGTGGTATACACTGACTCTTTAGGAGAAATGCCATGGCAGACAAGAGTGATGTCACTATTAAGATCCCGCGGCAGCTCTATGAAAAATTACAGGTGATTATCACCGACACAGGGTTTCATTCCGTCACTGAATTCATCGTATATGTCCTGCGGGACCTCGTCTCGACTGACATTGCTGCAACTGCAGAAAAGCACGAGTCCACTGAACTCCCCTCTCTCAACCTACCAACTGAGAGGTTCACCACAGAAGAGGGCTTAACTGCAGAAGAGGTGCGTATCATTCGTAAGCGTCTGAAAGATCTCGGCTATCTCTAAACTGATTTCAGGATATTATCGATCGTACACCCTGACAAGAGCGCAATCAAGCGAAACACACTCATTCTGGAGTCTCCTCTAGGAATGCGCCTTTAAAACGAAACTTTCATACCAGCAAGATAGTTGAGGGGAGGAGAACGGAAGCCAAGGACTTCCTGGTAGTTGCGATCAAAAAGGTTTTCAATCTTGCCATAAATCGTGAGGTGAACAGATGGCGAGAAAATTGAGGGAAAGGAATATGACACCGCCAGGTTTGTCCGAGCGTACATGGGGTTCGTGCGAAACCCCTGCAATGGATCAACATCATCGCGGTCTCCTATAACCTGCAGATTAAGGTTGAGATTCAGCAGGTCATCAACGCTGCGCAATCCCCGACGTTGATAATTGACAATCAACGAACCTTGCCGCGAGGGACGACGTAGCAGCGGCTCTGTGCTGTCAAAATCGAGAAAAGTGAAATTGCCACTCAGCGTTAATCCAGGCAGCAGGCGCAGCACCGGAATAACCTCTACCCCCTGCACGTCCACCCGCCTGAGGTTTTGTGCCTGAAAGGTAAAGGTGTCTGGATCAATGAGGACCGCCTCGATTAAGCCTTTCACTCTGCGCGTGAAGTACGTAACCTCTAGAGAGAAACGCTGGCCCCACAATGTCTGCTCAAACCCAATATCCCACTCGCTGCTCCGCTCAGGGTCGAGAGTCGGATTGCCAAAGTTAGGGAAAAACAACTCATTAAAATTGGGAGCACGAAACCCTTCAGCATATCCACCTTTGAGCTTGGTGCCGGTGCGAGGAATGAAATAGGCAAGCGACCAGGCAGGAGTGACCTGGGTACCAAAATCTTCGTTATCGTCCACCCGAAAGCCGCCCACGAGGAACAGGCGTTCATTCAATAGCCGCAACTGCTCTTGGAGATAGTAGGCAAAATTATTACGGCTTTTGTCGTACGCTGAAGGACCAAAACTTGAGTTGGACTGAACATCAGCAGACTTCTCCTCAAACTCAAAGCCAAATGTCGTAATGCTCAGTTCACGCCATAAGTAATTGCCTTGAAACTCGCCTGTAGTGATCTCAACCGGGATGCGTGAAATCGTAAAACTCTTATCAAACTGATCTGGTTCATCGAAGAACCGCTGGTTATCTTTTACATAAGCACCGGCAACTCGGTAGCTGAAGACATCCGCAAGGGTATGCTCCCATTCCCCTTTCCAGAGGATGAAGTCAGTCAACTGGCGGGCATTTGGATCGAGGACGCCAAGATAGTTTTTGTTATTGACCAAACCAATTTCTGCGCTGGTATAACGAAAAAACCCCCGTAACGAGCCTTGCGAGATGGGAGTAATATCCAGACGCAAGTTTGTCGAAAAATTATGGTACCCATCATTAAATTTGCGGAATCCAGCGGTATCGATGTACGCCGCTGCACCAGAGAAACTAGCGATCCCATGAGCACCAGAGAACGTCAACGCCTCACGGTGAGTCGAGCCGTTGCCCCCTTCAGCCGAGATACTCGCGGTCGGTTTTCCCTCACCCTTTTTCGTCATGATATTAATAACGCCGCCAATCGCCTGTGAACCGTACAGGGTCCCACCACTCCCTCGTAACACCTCAATGCGGGCAATATTCTCCGTTGTCAGATTACTGAAATCAAACGACCCGAGAGTCGGGCTGTTCACCTCAATACCGTCGATCAACACCAGGGTTTGATCAGACTCAGCCCCACGGATAAAAACACTGGTCACGGTCCCACGAGAGCCAGTCTGAGCCACATCGAGGCCGGGAACGGTACGCAACACCTCCGCCACCGTCTCAGCCTGCTGTTCGCGAATATCCTCTGCTGTCACAACGGTGACGGAGGTCGTCGTCTCTTTCAGTGGGGTCTCGGTACGCGTTGCGGTCACGACAACAGGCTCAAGTTGAGAAACCGGGAGTTGTGTCTGCTGCGATTGAGGAACAACTGGGGTAGGAGAGGAGACTTGCGATGGTTGCTGAAGCGTCTGCTCTTGCTCGGCCAGGAGAGAACAGGGGATGCCAAGGATGAAAGCGAAACTCAGTACTGACCACCAGACCCTACGCATCGGAGCACATTCCCTTCTTGCGCGGATCGAGGTAACGTCCTGTCTACGGGGAAAGTGAGACAGGAGCAAATTCAACAAGAGCAGCCGACAAAACCCAAGTCGGAGGCAATGACCCGCGCATAAAAACGCCCCGGCTTGTCAGGGAGAATCCGGGGCGCAAAGGAATGGCTCACATCAGCGCTCAGGCCCTCCCCGCGGAAGGCTGTCTGGCAATCACTGATGGGGCAGGTCTCCTGGCTTGGGGATCTTCCTACTTGCCGCGCCTTCCCAGACGAACCAGTGGCATATGCGGCTTTCGTCCTCCCTCACAGTTGCGGGGCAGCGGGGGATTCACACCCCCTTCCCTCTTCGCCCGCTTACGCGGGACCCAACCAGAGTAACGGACGGTTTAATTACGAAGGGAAAAACGATTTGTCAAGCCGGGACCAAGAGAGGGTACTGTCCTAATTCGACATCCAGTGTCCTAATTTGCCAGCGTAAGTATCTGTGTTTCCTTTTGCGAAGAATAGAGCAGTGTCCTAATTCGGACAGTACTCAAGAGAGGCTTTTATGGCTTCGCGTTCTGCTCGGAGGATGAGAGAGGGGCACCGAGGGGCTGGGTCGATACGCGTTTCAACAAAATATACGGGTCTCCGCCACTGCCAGGCGCGCTGGTAATCCCACTAATGCCATATTGAAACCCCAGCAGTGTCCCCGTAAACCACAGATTTTCTCCCTTTTCAGGCAGATCTTTGACCAGTTCTTGATCAGGATAGAGCAGCAGGACGGCATCGAGGATGTTGGCCTTGAGCGACAGTGAGCCATTCCCAATGATCCGCGTGGGAACCATAGTGATCCCATAGAATTCAAAATATTCGACTGCCCCGGTTTTATAATCACGGCGAAAGAATTGTTTCTTATAGGAAAAGCGGCGAAAATAGCCGGTAACAGAGATTTCCTGACCAACCTTCTGCTGGTACAAAAAATTGACAAAAGCATCGGCCCAAGTGAGTTCGCTCAAGAGCAGAACGAACATCACCATGCTTCCTCGAATGGCCCACAGCAATGGCATCGGATTGGTCCTTGCTCTCTAGAATTCGCAGGCGCAGTCTACGCCATTTTTACTACGAAGAAAAGGATTCAGTCGGAGAAACTCTTGCTGTTTTTGTGCGTTCAGCACACAATAGCCTCTGACGAGATCAAGACGATGCGGAACTGGCGTTCTCGGCTCACCCCCTTCCAGCAACGAATCTACGATCGCAGCGCGTCGATCGCGTCGATTCAGCTCGTCCCTCCTTCCGCACTACTCGAAGCGACTCGGGTATTGCAGGATGCCCTCGCTGCCGACGATCATCCACAAGTCGAGGCGCTGGCGCAAACTATCGCGAACCACATTTGCTGGCAGTTGAGCGTACGAACAGTGGGGGTGCAGGTCCAAGGGGTGCGTCCTTCCAACCGGCGTGGAGAACTACACGGTCTGTATACCCACTACGGCAGCGCGAACCGTACCAACTCAATTCAGGTGTGGATGCGGACAGCGAAGCGAGGCCAGGTTGTAGCATTCCGCACGTTCCTGCGTACCCTGCTCCATGAGGTCTGCCATCATCTCGACTACGCGTATTTTCATTTGCGCGAGTCGTACCACACGGAAGGGTTCTTTCAACGTGAGTCGAGTCTGTTCCACGCCATTGTTCAACAGAAAGAACCAAAAAGAGAAGGGCAAAAACCGCCCCAGTCGCTCTCCGCGATGGTACGCGAAGTTTTAGCGCAACGGGGGCAGGGAAACGGCAAAGCCGAGGACACAGAGAGAGGGGAGTAGTCTAATAGTCCGTCTTGTTGATTTTCAGGGGTAGAGAGGGGAGGCGTCATTCCCGTCCTTCGGCTACGCTCAGGACAGGCTCCGGCGGGAATCCAGGAATCCGCACAAATTCTGGACATGAGCCGCGTCTCTTTCCTGCAGCATGAAAAAACCTTAATCGCCGGGTGCGGTTACTGGTCTTCGATCCACAAACGGAGGTCATTCGCCAATGGATACCGCTCGCCGGAGATGCGTCAAGATACAGAATTCGCAGTCGCATAATGCCAAAGCGCACCAAGACATCCCCTTTCAGTTTTTCCCGAACCGCAACGTGGCGGCGATGCGGTGGCGCGCCAGGTTAGCCGCCTTTCAGTAGCTTCACATGCGGATAGTCGAGAATCTTACTATCTGCTGTTAATAGCGAACAGTCATATACTCGCGCGGTTGCTACTATGATCTGATCCGCTGGATCGCGGTGAAAGGAGCCAGGCAGTTGAGTAGACTCCACCGCAATACGAGGGGTCAGGGGTAGCAATTGCATTCCCGGATAAGCCAGGGCTTGATCGATCCACTCGGCGACAGAGCACGGTAAAGCCAACCTGTGATATTCGACCAACTTTGCTACCTCCCAACACGAAATCGCACTCACGCCCAGTCCTTGCTCCTCGTGCTCTTGAATCCAGGCTTTCTGTCGTTGCGTCAGTTGTGGATCTTCATGAATCCACCAGACCCAAATGTGGGTATCCAGGACGATCATTGCAGCGCTACCCAATCTTCTTCGGCAACTGGGTCCGTAGGATTGACATACTGGATTGGTTTTCCATGCAACGGATAGCGCTCCTGCCCACTCCGCTTTTGTGCCCGCGGTAAGATAAGCACCTCTACCGCATCGCCTGCGTGAAAAGGCAAATTCGTCAGCGTCAGGGTTCCATCCTTGGCTACCGTCGTTTCTATGCGATGTACGTTCATACAGAGCCTCTCCAGAATCATTCTGCTCCGATTATAAACCAAAGCCTAGAGAGCGCCAGGCGGCTAATCGGGATAGGGGGAAGCCTCACGGCTCCTCCCCTCCCACACCACCGTCCATACGGCTCACGTATACGGCGGTTCGGTAGCGTGAGCAAGGCGTTCTCCTCCAGCTCTCCGACTCCCCTCTCAAGCCCGGTCGGGCCTGGGAACCCACAGGCCAGAGGAACTTCCCGTTGCTACCGTTCAGGCCTTCCCGCTGCTCCCGCAGCGGTACTATGCCTTCTGCTGACTCCGCGTGCGCTGTCGAGGCGATTGCTCCCCTCTTAGTCCGTTTCCGTGGCACGCCACTTCCCAGGACTCACACGAGGCCTCCCGTGGTCAGTCGTACTCCCGTCGGTGCCTAGACGCCGGATTTATCAAGTA
>CAZCWX010000601.1:0-6605 GCA_964502465.1 uncultured Enterobacteriaceae bacterium
CGTGGAGTTCAAGGATCGGTGGAAAGTTACGCGCGAGCGCATCCTGGCGATGAAAGAGATCTGGACGAACGAGGTTGCTGAGTATCACGGCAAGTTTGTGGATTTCGCTCCCCTGTGGTGCTGGCCCAAGCCCGTGCAAGCAGGCGGACCGCCCATCCTCCTGGGAGCGTGGTCGAAGTGGGTTCCCCCGCGGGTGGTCGAGTATTGTGACGGCTGGTTTCCCGTAGACGTAGGGGTTGACTTGGCAGGCGGGATCGAAGCCATTCGCGCTGAAGCCGCGCGGCGCGGGAAATCCGGAGTTCGGTTCGATCTGAGCGTACTGACGGCCGAGGAAATGGCTCCGCACGGGATCGAGACCCGGATTGGTGAGCTTATAAAGTTTGGCTTTAATCGTGTCTTGTTCCTGATCTCGCCGGCGAGCCCTGACAAACAACGGTCCGTACTGGACCGCTATGCGACGTTAATCCGCAAGTTTGCCTAGCGGTAAATGCGTGCGCGGCATGCGTTCTCCTGGGCACGCACGTGCGTGCGCGCGCCGAAGCTGTCGTTGGCGTATTGCGACGGCGCCGTTTTCCTTGTGTCAGAAGTTTATCAATGTTCCACAGTTCTCTTTTTAAGGAGGGGTAATGCAATGAGTCACACTGTTTCCCAATCCCAACCAAACCGCATCCCGACTGCCGAAGAACTGGGCTTCGACCCAGGTATCCTGCGCGAGAAGTACGCCGCCGAACGTGCCAAGCGTCTACGGGCAGACGCAAACAACCAGTACCAGGAAATGAAGGGCCAGTACGCGCACTACGACCAGGACCCCTACGTCGAGCCGGGCTTCACCCGCCCTGCGCTGCAAGAAGAACTGGATGTGCTGATCGTTGGCGGGGGCTTTGGAGGCTTGTTAGCAGCAGCACGGCTGCAAAAGGTCGGGATCACCAACATGCGCATCATTGAGAAGGCCGGTGATTTTGGCGGAACCTGGTACTGGAACCGCTATCCCGGCGCGCAATGTGACGTCGAATCCTACGTCTATTTACCCTTGCTCGAAGAAACTGGCTACATCCCGAAGGAAAAATACTCCTTCCAGCCGGAGATCTTTGAACACGCCCAACGCATCGGCAAGCACTTCAATCTCTACGAGAAGGCCTGTTTTCAGACCCAAATCAAAGAGGCGCGCTGGAATGAAAACACACAGCGCTGGACAGTCACGACTGATCGCGGTGATATTTTCCAGGCGCGTTTTGTCATCATGTCGAGTGGCCCGCTCAACCGCCCCAAGCTGCCAGGGATTCCAGGGATTGAGAAGTTCAAGGGACATACCTTCCACACCAGTCGCTGGGACTACAACTACACGGGGGGCAGTACCACCGGTGGTTTAGTCAAGCTGAAAGACAAACGGGTTGGGATCATTGGGACGGGAGCGACGGCAATTCAGTGTGTGTCCCATTTGGGCGAGCACGCCAAGCAACTCTATGTCTTCCAGCGCACGCCGTCCTCAGTGGACGAACGGAACAATAAGCCGACTGATCCGGAATGGGTGAAGACACTCAAGCCAGGATGGCAGACCGAGCGCAACTACAACTTCACTGCCCTTTTGACCGGGATCGCAGTCGAAGAAGATTTAGTGAACGACCAATGGACGAGCCTCTTTAAGCATATGGGCCGGTTGCTCGCAGGCAAGGAGAACTCAGAACTCTCCAGCGAAGACATTGCGCGCATCGCAGAGATTGCTGACTTCCAGAAGATGAACGAAGTGCGCGGTCGCGTGTCTTCAACGGTGAGCGACCAGGAGACGGCCGAGGCCCTCAAGGCGTGGTACGGGCAGTGGTGCAAGCGACCCACCTTCAACGACGACTACTTACCCACCTTCAACCGGCCCAATGTGAAATTGGTCGATACTAAAGGGAAAGGCGTCGAGCGCGTAACCGAGCACGGAGTGGTCGTGGACGGCGTTGAGTACGAAGTGGACTGCCTGATCTTCGCGACCGGCTTTGAGGTGGGAACGGTGTACACACAGCGCGCCCAGTTTGAGATGTACGGCCGCAATGGGGTATCACTCTCTGACTATTGGACGAAAGGGATGCGGACCTACCACGGGTTTCTGAGCCATGGCTTTCCGAACTGTTTCCATATGGGGCTCACGCAGACCGGTTTCGCAGCGAACTTCACCTACATGCTGGACGAGCAGGCCAACCACGTCGCTCATCTCCTCAGGCAGGTCAATGATCGCAAAGCGCACTCCGTCGAGCCGACCCCTGAGGCGGAGGCAGATTGGGTGAAGCTGGTGACTGGAGCGACCGCCATGAGTGAATATCAGAATACCTGCACGCCGGGATACTACAACGGCGAGGGAACAAATGAGGGGCAAGGCTTCCTGCAGACCAACTACCCCGATGGCGGGCTCGCCTTTTTCGCCATACTGGCCCGCTGGCGCGAACAGGGGGATTTCGAGGGGCTCGTTGTGAAGTAGGCTGCGGAGATCAGAGCAAAGCAGGAACAAGAAGTAATCATATCCTGACGCAAACCATGAACAAGCACAGGACTTGAAAAAATCCACGAAGGAGGAACGACATGGCACATGTTCAGCAGTCGTCGACGGCCACCGCTCAGGGGCCGATCGAGCAATATGATGCGGTCATCATCGGGGCAGGCGTCGGTGGTCTGTACGCTCTGCACCACCTACGCAAGATGGGCTTCTCGGTCCGGGTGTACGAAGGGGCCGCTGGTGTGGGCGGCACGTGGTGGTGGAACCGCTACCCCGGTGCGCGGGTCGATGGTCCGGGCAGCCCCTTTTATTGTTACACTTTCTCAGAAGATCTCGTGCGGGAGTGGGACTGGGCTGACACCCAGCCCGACCAGCCCTCGGTGCTGGCGTATCTCGAGTACGTGGCCGACCGGCTCGACCTGCGCCGCGACATCCAGCTCGAAACCTGGATACGCGATGCTCGCTACGACGAGGAGAAGCAACGCTGGTTGGTAGAGACCAGCGCAGGCGAACGCGTCTGCTGCCAGTTTCTGATCTGTGCGGTCGGTACCCTCTCAGCAGCGTACAAGCCCGACATTCCTGGAATCGACGACTTTGCCGGCGAGTGCTACCACACTGGCCGCTGGCCGCAGGAGCCCGTCTCATTTGTCGGCAAGCGAGTTGGCGTGATCGGCACCGGCTCATCAGGGGTGCAAGCGATTCCCGAAATCGCCCGCGAGGCGGCGCACCTGACGGTGTTCCAGCGTACGCCGCAGTACACCATCCCAGCTCGCAATCGCCCCCTCGACCCCGAGCTGGTGCGACAGGTCCGTGAGAATTGGTCCGCCATCCGCGCGCAGCTGAACGCGTCCCCCGTGGGTATGCCTGTCGAAATCAGCAAGCGCTTGGCCGCCGAGGATACCCCCGAGCAGCGTCAGGCACTCTACGAAGAGCTGTGGCAGAAGGGTGGTTTCTACCTCCTCTTTAGCAGCTATGCCGATATCCTGACCGACAAGGAGGCCAACCGTTCACTGGCTGACTTCGTGCGCGGTAAGATCCGCGAGACCGTGCGCGACCCCAAGACCGCCGAGAAGCTGATGCCCAACTACTACCTAGGCACCAAGCGTCAGCTCCTCGATAACGGCTACTACGAAACCTTCAACCGTGACAACGTCACCCTCGTCGACCTGCGTGAAGACCCAATTCAGACGATCGCGCCTACGGGCGTGCGTACGGCGACGGGCGAGCATCCGCTTGACATGCTCGTACTGGCGACCGGCTTCGACGCTGTCACCGGCGCGCTGCTGCGTCTCAACCCGAAGGGGCGCGGCGGCGTCAGCCTGGCGGAGAAGTGGCGCACGCGTTTTAACACCTACCTCGGCATTGGGATATCCGACTTCCCTAACCTCCTTATGATCCATGGCCCTGGGTCACCCTCGGTGCTCTTCAATATGCCACTCGGCGCCGAGCTTGAGTCGACATGGATTGGCGACTGTATGAGCTACGTGCGTGAACGCGGCCTGGGCGCCATCGAGCCGACCCCCGACGCCGAGCAGAACTGGGACCAAGAGGTCGCCGATCTCGCTAACGCGACGCTTTACCCTCTCACCGATTCCTGGTACATGGGGGCGAACATCCCTGGCAAACCCCGCCAGTTCTGCGCCCATCTGGGTGGACCCCTCTACTTCCAGCGCATTGCTGAAGTCGCTGCTAAGGGTTACGAAGGCTTTGTGTTCGCGAAGAAGCACCAAGAGGAGGCCATCGCCGCGCTCTGAGTGCCTCGGGAACCCGGCGTAGCCCCCGCGCCGGGCCGATCTGCTTCCATATAAGGGTATTACATTTATCGATGTCCCACATTTCATTTTGTCAGGAGGACTACAGCAATGAGTCAAACCGTTCCCCAATCCCACCCGACCCGCCTCCCAACTGTCGAAGAGTTAGGCTTTGACCCAGTGGCTCTGCGTGAGAAGTATGCCGCCGAACGGACCAAGCGGCTGCGGGTAGACGGCAATAATCAGTATCAGGAAATTATTGACCAGTTTACGCATTACAATGTGGACCCATATGTGGAACCAGGGTTTACACGCCCTGCTCTGCGCGAGGAACTGGACGCTGTCATCATTGGCGGTGGGTTTGGCGGCTTGCTCGCTGCGGCGCGATTGCAGGAAGTTGGCATCATCAACATCCGCGTTATCGAGAAAGCTGGCGATTTTGGTGGCACCTGGTACTGGAATCGCTATCCTGGAGCCCAGTGTGACGTGGAATCCTATGTCTATCTGCCGCTGCTCGAAGAGACGGGGTATATGCCCAAAGAGAAGTATTCGTTTGCGCCAGAGATCCTTGCGCATGCCCAGCGGATCGGGCGACATTTCAAGCTCTACGAAAAAGCCTGCTTCCAGACGCAGATTAAAGAAGCCCGCTGGAACGAGGATACTGGACGGTGGACGATCACGACGGATCGTGATGACGTCTTCCAAGCACGCTTTGTGATCATGTGCAGTGGTCCCCTGAACCGTCCCAAGTTGCCAGGGATACCTGGCATTGAAAAGTTCAAAGGCCATACCTTTCACACCAGTCGGTGGGATTACTACTATACCGGAGGCGATAGCAGCGGGGGTTTACACAAGCTCCACGACAAACGGGTCGGCATTATTGGCACGGGAGCCACCGCCATCCAATGTGTGCCCCATCTCGGCCAACATGCCAAGCAACTCTATGTGTTCCAGCGCACACCCTCATCGGTGGATAAGCGGGGCAATCTGCCGACTGACCCAGAATGGGTAAAGACCCTCACGCCCGGCTGGCAAGCCTATCGCAATAATAATTTCTGCACCCTCATGGCGGGGAGACCCGTCGAGGAAGATCTCGTGAACGATGGCTGGACGAGTCTCTTCAAGAAGCTAACCAGGCTGTTTTCGCGCAGAAATAACGCCGATCTCACCGAAGAAGAACGGGCACAGCTGACCGCGATCGCGGATTTCCAGCAGATGAACGAGATCCGCGCTCGTGTGGCCACGATCGTCAAAGATCCGCAAACTGCCGAAGCACTCAAGCCGTGGTACGGGCAATGGTGCAAACGGCCCACCTTCAATGATGACTATCTCCCGACCTTCAACCGGCCCAATGTCAAACTGGTAGACACAAAAGGCAAAGGAGTTGATCGGGTAACCGAGCATGGCATCGTGGTGGAGGGAGTAGAGTATGAAGTCGATTGTTTGATTTTCGCCACCGGCTTTGAGGTCGGCACGGCGTACACCCGGCGGGCGGAGTTTGAGTTATATGGGCGCAATGGCGTGCGTCTCACCGATGCGTGGGCACAAGGGATGCGGACCTACCACGGATTCCTGAGTTGTGGATTTCCGAACTGTTTCCATATGGGATTGACCCAAACAGGATTGGCCCCGAACTTTACCTACCTGATAGAAGGGCAGGCGCAGCACATTGCGCAGCTCATCTCAGAGGTCAATGCGCGCAAGGCAACGTCAATCGAGCCGACGCCTGAGGCTGAGGCAGAGTGGG
Organism: uncultured Enterobacteriaceae bacterium; assembly: GCA_964502465.1. Classification (GTDB taxonomy): domain Bacteria; phylum Desulfobacterota; class Binatia; order Bin18; family Bin18; genus CAZCWX01. The sequence continues at coordinate 5,975 of CAZCWX010000601.1, forward strand.
TCGAGTTGATGACGAAACCGAATGCCTTGACCGAGTACCAGAATGCTTGCACGCCGGGCTACTACAATGGCGAGGGGCAAAACACGGGCATAGGGTTTGTGGGGACGCAGTATCCTCAGGGTGCGCCCTCTTTTTTCAAAATGCTCGCTCGCTGGCGCGAACAGGGGGATTGCAAGGGCCTGGTCTTGCAGTAGGTCCACGAGCGCCGGAGGAAATCAGCTCGTTTGTAAGTAGAGAGGAGCAAGAGCAGAGACAACTAGGTCCAGGTTGCAGGCACATCTCCGGCCTTGGTCCGGAGCAATTGCTGCGGGGGCCATGATGGATTCCTTACTCTTGCTCTTCATCTCCGCAATTGACTGCACCCATAAGGAGGGATGGATGATGGTCGACTTTGGTATCGTCACAATTCCAACGCATTATTCACTGCAACCGGCGGAGCTAGGGGTGTGGGCGGAAGCCCACGGCTTCGAGTCACTGTGGTTTGGGGAACACTCCCATATTCCGACCAGCCGCAAGAGCCCGTTTCCCATGGGTGGTGAACTCCCCGAGTCCTATAAGCACTTCTTCGATCCGTTCATTGGCCTCACCGCCGCAGCCGCGGTCACAACGAAGCTCAAGGTAGGCACGTCGG
>CAZCWX010000602.1:0-16660 GCA_964502465.1 uncultured Enterobacteriaceae bacterium
TCGGAAAAGTTCCCGGCGATGAGTTGTTGTTGTCTGACGACCAGGTCTGCCACGCGCTGCCTGGTCTCGGCAGCAACCTCCGGATGTTCCATGAGCGGCCCGACAATCGACAGGTGCATATTGAAGGCCAGAGCGGTCGAAGGACAGCCCTGGGCTAATTCCTCGGCGGCCAGGGAGTACCCTAACAGTCCGACTCCCTCGCCCCCCAGCTCCCGAGGAACATTCAGCCCATAGAAGCCTTCGCGGCGCAGGGCGGCATAGTTCTCCACAGGGTTGCTCGCCTCACGATCATGCCTGCTCGCCCGCGTGGCAAAGTCCGCCGCCAGCCGCCGCCCCCGTTCTTGTAACCGCTTGTGTCCCTCGGAGATAGTGAATTCCATATCGTCTTGCTCCCGTCTATTTGCTCTTGCCCCTTCTTCTTCTCTAAACCGTGGCAGAATGCAAGGGAGCGACGAAAATCAGCTCTATGGCCACGCAATGGAAGATATCCTCTCGCTCAAAGAGAAAGGCGTGGTGTGGGAGGACTCCCCACAGGAAACTGCACGTCCCCCAAAAAGCGGCATTTGCGAAAAAGCCCGAAAAGGGACTGATCGGTGTGAAGGTCAGCGGGTTTTCGCGTATACGCAACGCGCATCTTGCCCGCTTCACCGTTGACTGGCGGATGACCATCTTCAACCGGCTCAATTGTCGTGTCGAGGTGAAGATGACCATCACGCCGGTTCCGGCCAGTTCCGCCCGGACCGCGCACAGCGCTCAGTCAATGCGTGTGAGCACCAGGACCGGTATCTGCCGGGTGGTCTTTTGCTGATACTCGGCAAAAATCGGCATCTGTTGGGCCTGGCGGTTGAACAACCGCTGGCGCTCCTCACCAGCCGTCACTGTCGCCCGGACCTGAAAGCGTTCGCTGCCCAGTTCGACTGTCGCCTCGGGGTTGGCGACTAAGTTATGGTACCACGGGGGATTCTTGGGACCTCCGGCGAAAGAGGCGATCACGACGAGGCGATCGCCATCGGTGGTGTACACCAGTGGCTTCGTGATAACCCGACCACTCTTGGCGCCGGTCGTCGTCAGGAGCAGCACTGGCATATTGGCAAGCTGACCGCCCACCTTCCCTTGGTTCGCCCGGAATTCTCGGATCACCTGTTGATTGAAATCATGCAGTTCTGACATATTTCCTCCATGCCTTCACTAGGTTCAGTATTGTAGAGCGCGCGATTTTCCGCTGCCTCCTCGTGTCAGCCGTTCGTGCCTTCAGTCTACGCCCAGGTCACGTCACAGTGCAGGCGCGTCAGCAGGATCGTCTTGATTTTCCACACGCCGGCTTCCTTGACATAATCCTCTTCATAGTGGCCGTAGCCTTTCAGCGTAAAACTGGGCAGCCGCAAATAATCGACCATCGCCCAGATCCCCCGTGCCGTGGTCGGACTCGTCACCTCAATCTCCGGCATATGGCCGTGATGCACAGAGATGCCCTTAGCCAGGAACCGGCTGACATTCGCCACCAGCTCCGCGCGCCCGTGACACTGGATCTGTGTCAGTTCGCTACTTCCACGGCTGCCCGGCACCCCGTGGTAGACTGCCGTGACGTCTTCGGTAAACACCTCCCGCCACTCGTCCCACCGCTTCTGGTCCATGAGACGAAAGTAGCGCGCCTTGAGTTGCTTGATCTGTTCGATCGCTTCTACGGTGGTAAGGTCCATACTGCATTCCTCCTGTCTGGGAATGACGTCGCTCTCAGCGCGCCTGCCCCACCTCTGACTGCGGCACCCCAGCTAACAACGTCTGCGGATCGTAGGCCTGGCCCCCCCGGTAGACCGTCGTAAGCTTGCGTAGTTCCCGTGTGTCACGCAGCGGGTCTCCATCCACGACTACAAGATCAGCGTAGCGGCCGGGGGCAATACTGCCGATATTGTCTTGCTGCCGTAAGTAGCGCGCGGCGACGGACGTCACCGCCTTCAACGCCGCCATGGAGCCAATCGCTTCGGCCAGTAGTTCAATCTCGCGCCACAAGGCGAATCCGGGAGGCGGGTAGGGAATACCGCCACAGTCGGTGCCACCGACGACGAGGCCGCCAGACTCATGCAAGATCCGCGTCACTTCCTGGTGCTTTTCCAGCGCTTTGGTTCCCAGAGCCGGGTCAAATCCTGGGAACATATCCCAGTCTGGACGTTCGCCAATGTGCGCCGCCAGTGCTCGCTGGCGACCCAGCGCCATCGGCGGAATGTAACGACGGTCGGGGTCCTGCATCGCAGCTTCCTGACCACACTTGGAAATCCACAGCAGATCCAGCGTGGTCCCCATGTGCACCTGTTGCTCGGTCATCGCGCCAAACCAGGTCTGCGCTTTTTGCCCGTGGAGATCCGCTTCTTCCCAGCCGGTGAACGTGAGTGGGGCGAAGTGGCGATTCATCATGGAACTGACCTTCTTGCCCGGACCAAACTGCATGTCCAACGCACAGAAGTCATTGTACGGCGAGATCCACACGTGCTCTAAACCGTCGATCCCGGCCTTGATAACGTCAAGAGAATGGGTGTATCCCAAATGCCCAGTGATGGGCACCCGTTTATCGACGAAGTTAATGATGGCCTTGGCGGTATCCGGCGGCAGGGTGAAATAGAGCTTGACGCCATCGACACCGGCGGCGAGGAGACGACCAATCTGTTCTGGCACGGCATCTACTGAGGGCACACTTTCCAGCATCTCTTTAAGAGGTCCTCTCGGGAAACTCGGCTCTACGCCATCCAGTAACGGACCACACATAAACAACCGCGGGCCGAGCTGGGCGCCGCTGTTGAGATCGGCTTTGAGCGCCTGGACCTTCTCTAGCTTTGCGCCTACGTCGCGCGCGCTGGTGACTCCAGCCGCGAGAAAGAGCGGCAGAGATGCCCGGTCCATCAGGGTGGAATGGACATGAGTGTCGATCAACCCTGGGAGGACAGTCTTTCCACCCAGGTCAATGACCTGGGTGTGAGGGGGTGCAGGAATCTCACCGCGCTCGACCTGGCTGATGCGTTCACCAGTGACGAGAATCGACATGCCGGTTTGGGGTTGATCCGCGAGACCGTCGATCACTCGGGCGTTTTTCAATAACACTGTGTGTGACATACTCCCTCCTTTTTACCGTACTCCCTTTTCGCGTTGATGACACAGCGGAAGAGCGACCAACCGTGATTCCTTCGCCTTACCCGCCTGAGACCCTGACGCAGCGCTTCTTGAGGCGTCAAAACGCCCCCATACTGCGGGATATATTGCTCCGCGTCAACGACGAACAAGCGTCAGCCTAGGAACACGGATATTGGTAGCGTTTATGCCATGCGGTTGGCTGAAGCTATACAGGTTTCGTGGCACTCTTGTGGTGCAGGCGTCCCGCCTGCTGCCTGAGGCCGCCGAGACGGCGGCACCACAACTGCACTATACGCCAGCAGAGGAACTCAGTCCCTCATTCCCGCTAATTTAACAGGCACCCATGCCGTGCTCTTCTCTTCCCCCGTGCGGGGTGACTGTGCTATAGCCCAGACAGCAAGAATTCCAAAGGATTGAGCGACTCGACTGACGATGACACAGACAACAGCTTCGGCGACACCAATACGTCCACAACCGCCTCGCCATGGCACACCCCTTCGTGGACATCGTCTTGGCAGAGCCCGTGTGGATATTCACAACATCGAACTGAACGAGCAATTTCAGCAAGCAGTCGATCTGATTGAGCGACAAGGCCACAGTCTGTTTATTACCGGCAAGGCTGGCACTGGCAAATCCACCTTGTTGCACTACCTCCGCGCTACGACGACTAAGGAAACGGTCGTCCTGGCACCCACAGGCGTGGCGGCGCTCAACGTTGGTGGCCAGACCATCCATTCCTTCTTTCAGTTGCCGCCGACGCTGATTGACCCACAGACCATGCGTCGCCGGCGCAACACCAAGCTCTTGCAGAAACTCGAGACGCTGATCATCGACGAAGTGTCGATGGTCCGTGCGGACGTTATGGACGGCGTGGATGTGGCCTTACGCCTCTCCCGCAACAACCTCCAGACGCCGTTTGGTGGTGTGCAGGTAGTACTGTGTGGTGATCTGTTTCAACTGCCGCCGATCGTGCGGGATGCCGAACTGCAAACGTTCTTCGATGAGCAGTACGGGGGGCCGTACTTCTTCCAGGCCCACGTTTTCGCCGGACTGCGTCCGTACGCGCTTGAACTCACCACCATGTATCGCCAGCAGGACGACACTTTTATCCGCATCCTCAACAAAATTCGCGAGCATGATCTGGATGCAGAGTTGTTCTCCGTTCTCAACCGCAGAGTTATCTCTACGAACACCCTGCCGCGGAGGGACGGTTTCATTACCCTCACAACCACGAACGACGCGGCTTTACGCATCAACAAGGCCTGTCTCGCACAGATTCACGCCAAACTCTATGCCTATCCGGCCTCGGTGACGGGGATCTTCGATCCCGCCATCTTTCCCACCGAGCAGGTGTTGGAACTGAAGCGCGGGGCGCAGGTTATGATGATGAAGAATGATGCAGAGAAGCGCTGGGTCAATGGCACCTTAGGCACAATCAGTGCCCTCAGCGAGCAGAAAATTCGTGTCGAGATTGCCGGCACGTCCTACGAAGTCGAACCCGAGACCTGGCAGAACATCCAGTACCATTACCATCGCGAGACCAATCGGATTGAGGAAGAGGTGATTGGCACGTTTGTCCAGTATCCGCTGCGGCTGGCCTGGGCGATCACCATTCACAAGAGCCAGGGCCAGACGTTTGATAACGTGCTCATTGATCTTGGACGTGGTGCATTTGCCCACGGCCAGACGTATGTCGCGTTGAGCCGGTGTCGATCGTTGGAAGGCATCAGGTTTAGTCGCCCAGTGACGCCGCGCGATATTCTGTTTGATGCACGCATCCACGGTTTCAGGCAGGTTTTTCAGCCAGCGCCCAAAGAGATCCTGTCGGGGCTTCATTGAGGGACGTCGCGGTCCATCAGGCCCAAAAGAAAGGAGGAGGACATCGGTGGAAGGAATGGGGCAGACAGGGCGCGGATCGGCTCTTCTCTTGTGCACAACGCACTTCTGTGCCACCATCGTTATGCATATCAACTAAAGCGAAAAGGGAAGTTATGTCATCCATTGCTATTCGCACTGATCAGGAAGAAACCGGCGAACGTCGGTTCCGCGCGATCGCTGGTGGTCGTCAATCTATTGGGAGAACAATGGGAGAGGCGCTCGACGCACTGACAGCGGAATGGGGGGACAATATTCAAGAAACAGTGGTGTTAATTCAACGGTTCCAGCCGGATCAATACTTCACCCAGGCTCAATATGAGCGGATGCAGGCGCTACTTGCCCGTCGTTCCACTTTGACACTAGAGGAGCGCACTGAACTCGAAGCGCTCATTGACGCAGAAGTAGACGCAACCGTCGTGCGTACGGACACTCGTACACGTCCACAGCAACCGTGAATGCGCGATATCCTGCTATTGCTGAGCGTGCGGCATATCGGTGCGAGTATTGTCACGCACCTGAAAGTGTCTTCAATTTTCCTTTTGAAGTAGAGCATATCCATCCGCAAGCACGCGGCGGTTCCGATGACCTCGATAATGTTGCTCTGTCGTGCCACGCCTGCAACCTGTTCAAGTCGGACTTCGAAACTGGCCATGACGAAGAAGATCAAGCCGAGGTCGCGTTGTTTCATCCACGTCGCGACATATGGGATCTGCATTTTGCCGTCGATATTGAACGTGCAGAAATCATTGGTCGCACGCCGACCGGCCGAGCAACTATAGAGCGGCTACGGATGAATCGGCCCCGACAGATCAGCGTACGTCTCGGTGGATACAACTCGGTGTGTTTCCCTAGCCCTTTCCTCTTTCGCCGATTGACAACCACACAGGAACGGCAGAATAATCAGACCTTGTGAGCGTCAAAGAGAAGCTTGCATCCCCACGTCATCCCCACACCGAGCGTCGGCTCGCTGCAATTCTCCATGCCGATGCCTATGGTTATAGCCGGATGATCAACGCAGATGAGAGCGGTACCCTCTGCGTCTTCACCCCTGCTCTAGCCAGGCTGCGGCGGCAGAAGTCCTACGGCTCATGCCCAATTTCTCCCTGGAGGTGCAAAAGAATCTTCCTTTCAAAGATCCAGCTATCTTAGAGCGTGAGATTGACGCCTGGCGCAAGGCGGGACTCAAATGAATGACGAATGCGGAATGCGGAATGATGAATAAGAGACGATAGTAACGAGTGGTGAGTGTTTATTAGTCAACTGGCCAGTTCGAAAGATATTCGAGAGCGTCTTGCATGTCTTCAGCAGACAATGAGGCAAGAAGCTTCAGGAGCCGACGGAGAGTGAGTACGAAACCCTCCTGGCGAACGATAATAAGGACCTGGGCAAGAATAACTGGGTCAATTCTTGTGGTGCGGGCCTCTGGCCTGCCCTTCACAATGCAGGCGGGACGCCTGCACCACAATATGAGAACGATCAACTTATTTCTGCTCGGCTCCTAAATCTATATCCAGGTAGAGTTTGATTTTAGCCACGTGCTCGTGAAGGAGGATACTTCTTCATCCAATAGGCATGGTCTTGGTCCAGACGGATCTCTTCTTCAATCTCTGCCTGGTGATCGAAATAGTAGGATAGGGCATCATGAACCTGGGCAGGGGTCAGATGCGGGTAGTTCTGTAGGATTTCGTCCACCGTGCGCCCTTGTTTGTAATGCCAGGCGATGAGGCTTACCCCAATGCGGGTGCCTCTAAGCATCGGTCTCCCTCCGCACGTGTCAATCTTCTGCTCGATATACGGATGTGGAAGTTTGTGAACAGCAACTTTCCTCGACACTTTCGTACTCATCTAGAGAAGTCCTTTTGATTCCACTATGTCTTCTCAAAAATATAAACACAAATCACTGTGCTGCGCTATGCAAGGCGGGGCTCAAATGAGTGCTGAGTGACGGGTGCTAAGGATCGAGTCTAAGGTCCAGGGGTCAAAACAAATCAAAAGGCAAAAGGGAAAAATTCCAAATCCTGCAACATTGAGAGTCTCTGTTGCCCTTGCCGAAACAGGCGTCGAAGGGGTAAAGGAGAGGTTGGACACAGGAAAACATGAGAACCAAGGAGGAACGCACTATGGCGAAGCTCAGGCACATTGCCATCGCGACCCAGCACGAAGAGGAGACGGCACAGTTTTATGTCGACGTGTTCGGTCTGACCGAGGTGGGCAAGATCGACATCCCGACCGTGTCTGGCTACTTCCTGACCGATGGGACCATTAACCTGGCGATTCTCCATTTCAAGAACGACCAGGTAGCGGGTGCGGAGCGGGGCAAGGAATGGAGTGGCATCCATCACATCGGATTTGAGGTCGAGAGTGTGGAAGACATTGCCCAGAAATTAGCCGCGGCTGGCTGCGAACGACGCGAGGATATCAATCAAGCGCTTGGCCTCAACATGGGGAAGAGCCCACACGGCAACGCGGAGGTGAGGTACAGTGGGCCAGATGGTGTCATGTTTGATGTCTCACAGACGGGCTGGGTGGGGACGTCGAGATCGACCCATCAGGCCGAAAAGAAAGAAGGAGGACATCATGGCTAAACAAATCCGCCGCATCGTCACCGGCCACAACGCCGCCGGAAAGTCTATTATTGCTCAGGATGCCATTGCCACCAGTATTCTGGAACTGCCGACCGTACCGGGTCTACGCGCTACTGATCTGTGGGAGACCACCACCGCGCCTGCCGACCTTGCCAGTGACGCCGATCCCGTGGCGCGGCCTGTGCACCTCGAACCCGCCCCCACCGGCACGATCTGTCGCATCGTCGAGTTTCCACCCGATGCTGCCATCAGCAAGCGCGCCGATGCACGCGAGGTCTTTGCCTCCCTGGGTGCGAGTCATACGGTCGATACGAGTAGTGCGACGCCGATGATGCACAAGACGGCGTCGGTCGATTACGCCATTGTGCTGTCGGGGGAGATATGGGCGGTGATGGATGAGGGGGAAACCTGCATGAAAGCAGGCGATGTGCTCATCCAGCGGGGCACCAACCATGCCTGGAGCAATCGCACGAATGAGCCCGCGCTGGTCGCCTTTATTCTGGTTGGCGCCACGCCGCTCTCCTGAAGAATTTGTGCGGCTTGAACCTTGAGCGGAAAGTACGGTAAAGTAAGGAATCCTTACTTCTTGATTGTTCAGGAGCCAGTCATGCTCGCAAAGATCACAGCCAAGAATCAGCTCACCCTGCCCAAAGCAGTGATCGACGCTGTGGGGCCGACCGAGTATTTCGAGGTGGAAGCCAGGGATGGTCAGATTATCCTCACGCCTGTGCGTATCCAGCGCGCGGATGCCGTACGCGCCAAGCTCGCTGAGCTCGATCTCCAGGAGCAGGACGTCGCTGATGCCGTGGCCTGGGCGCGCCAGCGCCCACGTAAGACGTGCAGATGACCCCTGTGCGCCGGGTGGTGCTGGATACGAACATCGTGCTCTCCGCACTGGTGTTCGCACAGGGCCGGCTCGCCCCACTGCGCCAGGCTTGGCAGCAGGGTCATTGCCGCCCGCTCGTCTCCACGACTACCACGGCAGAGCTGATGCGTGCGTTGAAGTACCCCAAATTCAAACTCTCGGCCGAAGAGCAAGAAGAACTGCTGGCCGACTACTTGCCTTACTGCGCCACCGTGCGCATTCCCGCCAAGCCGCCCAGGACGCCGCCCTGCCGCGATCCGTTCGACATTCCTTTTCTACAGCTTGCTCTCGTTGGCAAGGCCGACTATCTCGTCACTGGCGACACAGACCTGCTGAGCCTCGCTGGCACGTTTGCGTGCTCCATCATCACCGCCAAGCAGTTCCTCGTCCTGCTGGCCAAGGATTGACCGCATGAGCACCATTACCCACGACATCGTCGCCAAACTTTGGAACCTCTGTAATGTCCTCAAGGACGACGGCGTCACCTATCACCAGTACATCACTGAACTGACCTACTTACTCTTCCTCAAATGGTGAACCGGGCAAAGAACAGGTGTCAGAGTTGCCTAACATTTCTATCTGGCTATGGCCGTCCTCCGGAGAGTGAGGCCAATAGCGCCCGTCTCATAGCCGATGAGAGGCGCTACAGCAGTAAGGCAATTTGCGCAAATAAGGCACTTCTGACACACTCCTCCCTTTACTTCGAGGAACTGCTGCAGTTCGCGAAAGATATGAGGGCGGAATCCGAGCGGTACCTTCGCGAAGGACTCACTGAAGACGAGCTGGAACTGTTTGACCTGTTGAAGAAGGACAAGATGACCAATGAAGAAACGCAGAAAGTTCGGCTCGCGGCGAAATCCCTGCTCCATCGCTTACGCGAAGAGTCACCGAAGGTTCTGATTCAGGACTGGTTCAAGGACGGGCAAAGCAAATTGCGCGTGCGGTCCGCAGTGGAAACGGTGTTGCACACGCATTTACCCGAGAGCTACGACCGTGTCGTCTTCACCGAAAAATGCAACAAGGTCTTCGACCTGATGCTCGACTCCGCCAGCCAGGGACTCAAATGGGCGGCGTAGGTGATGGAGAAAAGAGACTGAGGGGCACCGTTATGACCATCTGGCTCATCCACGCCGAGTTGAAAGCCCAACTGCAGGACGCTCTGTCGCGATGAAGAAGAAAGCCACCAGCAGCAAAAGTAAGACGCCTGGAAAATTAACCGCCAAGGACTTCGGCGCGCTCATCGCCGAGGTGCGCGGCCTCATCCAGTCTGCCCGCCATGCCGCCGCCACCACAGTCAATACCCTGCAAGTGCTGACCAATTTCGAGATTGGCCGCCGCATTGTGGAGCATGAGCAGCGGGGTGCGGCACGGGTGGAGTATGGGAAAGAGTTGCTGAAAGAGCTTTCAGCGCAGCTGACGGAGGAGTTCGGAAACGGATTCTCAGAGCGCAACCTGAGGAGCTTTCGGAGCTTTTATCGCACCTACCAGGAGCGCTCGCCTCAGATTTGGCAGAAGCCTTCTGCCAAATTAGCATCGGAGCAGAAAAGCCAGAAGCTTTCTGGCGAATTGGCTCCCGCTGAAATTGCCAAGAAGTCTTCTGGCAAATCTCCCTTCGCTCTCAGTTGGTCCCATTACGTCTTGCTCCTCACGATCAAAAATCCCGAAGAACGCTCCTTGTCAAAACACCCGAAGAGAACCCCACCATCGGTATCCTCCTCTGCAAACAAAAGAAACAAGCTATCGTGGAACTCACCCTCCCGCCCGACGCCAACATCCACGCCAAAGAATACCAGCTTTACCTCCCGTCAAAGGAGCTACTCCGCCAAAAACTCCTCGACTGGACCCGCGAGCACGAGGAGGGCGCATGACGCTGGAGACGTTTTTCGGGAAGTTCGCTTCTGAGGATTTGACCACCGTGAATCGCAAGGTGAACTGAGTTCTCAGGCTTCGCGGCAAAACTGCGGATGAGTTTCCATGAGGTGTTCGACATGGGATCGCTCTTCCTTAGTCAGAGTCGGTGGGAATTTTGCCTGACTGCGTCGCCAGCGCTTGAGCCACTGTTGACCCAAGAGTCGTGGAGAGAGAGGATGCTCTCCAGCTCCTGTCGCTCTCGTGAACGCGATGGTGGTCGCTGACTTCGGCCCGGTCCCGATTCCTTCCGCGACAAAAAACCCTGCGGTCAGCAGCGCCACTCGCACGGCAGTCGCAGCCGAGTAGGTGTAGAGTTCGACCGATTTTGACGCGCAGCGCTGCAAAATGCGCGTAAAGACCTCGGCGGTCCACAGCGCGGAGTCGGTTTTGGCTGAGAACGGGTCGTAGAAAATAAAATCGGGAATGTTCGCTGCTTCGAGACACTCGCGGAAATCTCCTTTGAGCAACTCCCAGTGGAGCAGGCCTGAACGGTGTTCCCACGTGCCATTGATAAGCATCTTGCACGGTGCTCCGTGCCGCAGGTGAGGGAAGCAGCCGGGATGTTTTGCCGCGAGGATGAGCGGATCGAGGTCACATTCAAAACTCACCAGGCGCACAGGGCGCAGGGTGTTTTCACCCCTCTCTGCATAACATCGTTCAAAGCAGTGAATGGTGGCCATGGCATTGAAGGCGGCGCCGAGTCCGACGTCCCAGATCACTAATGCGTCTGCCGGAGCGTGTCGCTGTAATAACCGCGTGGCGAGACACGACTGCTCGACGTAGAGGGTGTTGGCTTCATCACTTGGGCCATTCACCGAGTGCATGACTTCTCCCGAGCTTATTTGGCGAATGCTGGCAAAGTCCTGCACAGCCCGGTGAATTTCGTAGTCGCCCAAACGGACGGGCTGAGCAGTCCTGGCTTTTTTCGGCGGGCGACTGGGGTGCTCTTCGTCGGTGCGCACCAGCTCGCTGCGTTTCTTTTCATAGTACGAGAGAAAGTCATCGCGCAAAATGCGGTCTCTCATCTCTCGCATCAGGCGATGATAGAATGTCAGGTTGTGCATGCCCAACAGGTGCCACCCTAAAAACTCATCCGCTTTGACGAGATGGTGAAGGTATGCGCGCGAGTACTGTTGGCAGGTCTGGCAATTGCACTGGGCATCAACAGGATCTTCGACAAATTTATACACGGAGCGGCGCAACTGCAATTTGCCATGAGAGGTAAAAGCCACTCCTCGTTGTGCCAGTTGCGAGGGAATAATACAGTCGAACATATCGACCCCACGGTGCACGCCTTCGAGCATATCGATTGGTGTGCCCACGCCCATGAGATAGCGCGGGAGCGTGTTCGGTAGACATGCGGTGACGAGTTCCGTCAGCTCGTAGCGCTCGCGCTGCGTTTCCCCGACGGCCAGACCGCCAATGGCAAGGCCATCAAAAGGGAGCGTGCTTAAAAACGCGGCGCTCTTCTTTCTGAGATCGGGATGGCAGGCGCCCTGCACAATGCCAAACAGTGCTTGGCGTGAGTCGCCTCGGGCCCGCAGGGAGCGTTCGGCCCACCGATGCGTGAGATCCATGGCCGCCTCGGCTTGCGCGTACGGGGCGGTGGAGGGGATGCACTGGTCGAGTACCATCATGATGTCGCTGCCGATCGCTTGCTGCATGGCGATGCTGGATTCCGGCGAGAGGAGATACGATTTCCCATCTACATAGCTGTGAAACCGGGCGCCGTCTTCGTTCATGGCTCTGGAGTGCGGCAGCGAAAATATCTGAAAGCCGCCGGAGTCGCTCAGTACCGGGCCATCCCAGTGCATGAAACGGTGGATGCCGCCAAACCGCTGAAAGACTTGCGGTCCGGGACGCAGCAGCAGGTGATAGGTATTGGCCAGCAGCACGCGCGTCCCGGTCAGTTTGAGACTCTCCACCGTTTGGGCTTTTACCGTAGCCTGGGTGCCTACTGGCATGAAGAGCGGCGTTGTCACCTCACCATGGAGCGTTTGCACGGTCGCGGCGCGCGCTTGTGATCCGCTGGCTTCCCTTTGTACGGTGAAGGGTAAGCGAGTTTCCCGGAGGCGGGGGTCTGTTCTCACTGTTGACATTACTCTCTCAGCGACCAATCGGGCACAATGGCACGTCGTCCACTTGCGCGCGGGTGGAGTCATCCACAAGGGGAATACGTGGCATGCAACCTCCGAGAAGTAATTGATTAGCAAACATAAACGAAGAGGGAAACAGGTACCTGTCCGGGTGCATCGGGTAAAGGCCACGTGAGCGGATATGCCGCCTATCGCTCCCACCGCAAGCAAACTTTGAGGCGGCATCAGCCACCCGTACCACCGCCCCCACGGGCTGCAAGCTGCCCGTGGCACCCTCTCCCCCTGATGGTCTGTTCCCGGCAAGCTCAGATCTTGGTGTGCTTTCCAGCAATTTTTGCTATGCTTCTCGCGTTGTCGGCGCCGGCACCTACAGAATGCCTATGAGACGGCTACTCGTTTTTCAACATGTCTCCTTCGAGATCCTGGGTACATTGCATCCGCTGTTGAAGGCACGCGGGTTTCGCCTCCGCTACGCGAACTTTGGACGACATCCACATGCTCAGCCCAAAGTCGCCTGCTATAATGGCCTGGTGGTGTTGGGTGGTCCAATGAATGTCGATGACCTTGAGCGTCATCCCCATCTGGCGGTGGAAGTGGAACTCATTCGGCAGGCCATCGAACAGGGACTGCCCGTGTTGGGGATCTGCCTTGGCGCGCAGCTCATCGCCAAGGCGCTCGGCGCCCCGGTCTTGGCAAACGGAGGCAAAGAGATTGGATGGTGCGATGTCTCGCCGACACCTGAGGCCAAGGACGATCCGTTGTTCAAGGACTTTGACGAGGCGGAAAAGATCTTTCAATGGCCATAGCGACACCCTTGAATTGCCTGTGGGAGCTGTGCCTCTCGCCGCCTCGCAAACCTGTCTCCGCCAGGCGTTCCGCTATGGCCCCAATGTCTACGGGTTTCAGTTTCACCTGGAAGTCGATGGGCCCCTCATCGAGCGATGGTTAACGGTGCCTGAGCATTATGCCGAGGTGGCCGAAGGAGGAGGCCGGGTTGATCCCGCGGTCATTCGTCGCGAGACGACCCTCTACCTCCAGCGCTCGCGAAGCTTGAGCGAACAGGTGTTTAGTCGCTTTATCGATCTGTTTAATCTCCCCCCTAAACGTGCGGCATTGCGGTCGCGTTAGAGCGTCCCTTTTCTCTACGACAGCAGACCTGATAGAACGGTTCTGTTTCTGCCAACGGCACCTCACAGAAAGAAGGAGGTTCTCATGCGCGAAATCCTACCTGGAGTTTTTACTTGGCCCTGGTTCTCCCAGCCTCATGGCTACAACTTCAACGGCTGGCTTGTTTGTCACCCGGGAGGCAACCTCTGCATCGATCCGGTCGAACCCACGGCTGAGGCGTTAGCCGAGTTGACCCGGCAAGGCGTCAGCCGCATTCTCCTCACCAATCGGAACCATGTGCGCGCGGCTAATCAGGTGCGTGCGCGGACTGGCGCGCGCACCGCTATCCATCCTGATGATGCAACCTATGCGCGCGGCCAGCAGGCGGAACTGGACGATGCCCTGCACGTCGGAGAGAAAATCGCTCCCTTCGTGGTTGTCGGGGTGCCGGGGAAATCGCCCGGCGAGGTTGCGCTGCACTGGCCAGAACGCCGTATCTTGCTGGTCGGAGATTCGGTCATTGGCAATCCGCCGGGCCGCTGCAACCTGTTGCCTGAACGGGTCATGGATGACCCTGCGCGCTTGCGAGCCAGCATCAAGCAGTTGCTGGAGCTTGATTTCGCTACGCTCCTCGTTGGTGACGGTGAGCCAATCCTGCAGGATGCCAAGGAACGATTGCGGGAATTGGTAGCAACATTCCCGGCATAATGAGGTCTCTGTCAGGTCAAGAGAACACATACTCTCCTGTGAACCTTCATCGCTTACCACTCCATCATCACGGTGCGACGTGAGCATCGCAGGGGCAAGATGCGTTCTGTGGGTTTCTGGTACACTCGCCGCGAAAGGAGGAGAACGAGGCCTTTTACCTGCTGGCCTGCGGTATCACATGGAGAGCGCCAGGTGATTCACCGCTTAGGAAGTTTGGCGCTCTCCATGTAGCCGCATGGCAGGGGATGGACTCCTAGCCCGTAGGCTGGGATAAGGCGTTAGCCGTTCCTGGCTTTCATTGCCGTGCCGGAAACGCTTCGCTTATTCCGGCCTACAGGGATGTTGGCAGTTCATCGCGGCGCTAACGCTTCAAGTGCGCGTTCATCAGGCCGCCCACCACCGTGAGGGTCAAGCGGAATCATGCACACGTGGGTCGCACCAGTCTTAAACTGCTCGGCGATCCGTTCGCGAATCGTGCGTTCATTACCCCACGCCACGATCGCATCGATCAGCCGATCGCTCCCACCATTGGCAAAATCGGCCTCGTCAAACCCGAGCCCTCTCCACCGCTGCGGGTAATGCTCAATCCCCAAATACATCTGCAAGTACTCGCGTGCTCTGGCGCGGGCGTTCGCCGCATCGGTCTCCAGCATGACGAGTTGGACCGCGCAGATCCAAGGATCTGGTCCGATCGCTGTGCGGTATCTCGCTATCTGCTCAGTCGTCGTCAGATTAGGTCAGCGTCCCGCGCGTCTCGATCGCCGCAAGTTGCAACATCTTCGGCATCATCGCCGCAATCACAATCAGTGCCTCCTGCGGCGGCCGGGGGGCGTCATAGGGCGCGGTCTTCATCTTGGCCAAATACTCCCGCATGAAGGCGACTGGCCGCTCGTACCCAAATCCGCGTTGGGCGTTGTACACTTTGTTGCTCACGCCCAACCCCAGGATGAAGCGGTCATCAAACAGCTCGCTCAAGGTTTTTGCCGCACTCGCAGTAACGAACGGTTCGTAGGCGAACGCAATGGCGACCCCCGTCCCGACGATGAGCTGCTCGGTCTGACTCAGCAGATAGGAAGCAAACGAAAACACCTCACGTCCCGTCTGGTGGGGAAACCACAGGGCGCTGTAGCCGAGCCGTTCGATTTTTTGGACCAGCTGGCCGGTCTCGGCGCCAGTGAGCGTGTCGATCAGACCCAGAACTCCGAGTTTGCCTAATTCCATCGATGCCTCCTTAATCGGTCGTCAGGGGCCAGTTATCAGGTATTAGTGCCGTAGCTTGGATGAAGTGAAACGGAATCTAGGAACATAATGCCCCGGATTTCATCCGGGCTAGACTACTACTCCTTCATACGAACGGATGATTCTTAGCGTCCCTGAAAGATGACCTTGTCACGAAAGCTGCGGGCGCCGTACTCGAGCAGGCCCGCAACTCCGGCTCGCATGTCTTCGCTCTGAAACAGTGGTGGCGCCACCTCGTCCACGACCCTGTCTGCCGAGCGTACACCGCCCTCTAGATAGGCGCGCACGATGCGCTTGCCGGCGGCATAGGCCAGGGTTGGGCCGTTTGCCAGCCGGTGGGCGAAGGCCCGCGTCTGCGCTTCAAATACCTCATCCGGCACGACTCGGTTCACGATGTTCCACCGTTCGAACGTCGCCGCATCGTACTGGTCAGCCGTGTAAATGATTTCGCGAGCGCGACTCGGCCCTGCGCGTTCGGCTAGACGCTGGACGCCTCCCAGTAATGTCGTAGTTCCAATCAATGCCTCGACTTGGCCGAAGCGCGCTGACGCGGCCGCCCATATCAGATCGCAAGCGAGCGCAAGCTCCAGTCCTGCCGCGAGACACAACCCTTGCACAGCAGCGAGGGTTGGAAACGGCAACTCCTCCAGATCCGCAATCAGTTGTAGATGGCTGGTGAAACGCTCTCGTGCTTCGCTGGCAGTCCTTCCCTTAAAAACGCTGACATCGGCCCCACCGGAAAAAGTTTTGCCTTCGGCTCGTACGAGAAGCGCTCGAAGCGAAGATTGTTTGACTGTGGTCACAGCGGCGCGGAGGTCTTCGATCAACTCCCTAGTGAACAAATTGAGCGGCGGATTCGTTAGCGTAAGTACACCCAGTGAACCTAAGGTTTCGAAACGCACTTGATCCATACAGAACTCCTTTACTCTCCTGTCTTAAAAGTTTTCCTCGAACGGCCTCATATCCAATAAAGTAAACAACTGCGATCACCGCACGGGCGATCGTTTTGTACCAACTTGTTCTTATGCTGTTTCAAACTTCGCTACATATGGCTCGACATCAGGAGCAAATGCCGGATGCCTACGCAATCTCGCGAAATGGGCGAAGGCTCGCGGAAATTCGGCGTCCACCTGCGCATGCAGAATTGG